>CAYHGV010000102.1:0-10272 GCA_964356135.1 uncultured bacterium | reverse complement strand
GCAATGACAACTTAACCAGGCCATAGTGTAAAATATTAATCGCTCCCATTAGTAACCACGAATGAGCACGAAGAAAATCGAAGTAACACGAAGGGAATATTGGTATTAAGCAAAATTCGGTTTTCACCAAATAGGTGGAAAACAAAGAATAGTTTGGTGCCGCTTCGCTCCACCTACTCTTCGAGTTTCGTGTCAATTCGTAATCATTCGTGTAAATTCGTGGTTTCTTATCGCTGGATTGATGTTCATATTTCTCATTTTTGTGTTTGATTCACTTTCATCCGCATGAATTTGCCTGAGTACCTATTTAGGTATGCCCAATACGGCTCGAATAAACTCGTTACTATGCATCAGGCCAAGACTACCTTTTTTAACTGAGTTTTCATCAAAAACCAATACCGAATCAGCCGGCCTTCTTGGATCCCAGATTGCTACTGGCACCGGGTCTTTGACATGATTACCATATTCGACTGGTGTGGCATGGTCGGGTAAAACTGCAACTACCGCTTCAATTTGTTTATCTTCAAGATTTTTCATAATCCGGGTAACTAAACGCTCATCTAAATATTCGATGGTTTTGATTTTCAATTCTAAATCTTTACTATGCCCGGCTTCATCAGTTGCTTCCACATGGCAGTAAACAAAATCATAGTCTTTTAATGCTTTGATACAGGCATCGGCCTTGCCTTCGTAGTTGGTGTCCCAGAGACCGGTGGCACCTTCAACGTGGATAACGTCCATGCCGGCATAGATACCGGTGCCGTTTATGAGATCGACCGCTGATATGACTGCACCTTTGATGTTATAAAGTTCTTGAAAGGTTTTCATCTTCGGTTTTCGACCTGGTGACCAGGGCCAGATGTAGTTAGCAACATCTTTACCCTCTTTTTTCCGTTTTTGGTTTACCAAATGGTTAATCAATATTTCATTGGAGCGCACGATCAGGTCATTAAGTAACATGGCGGTAAATTCTGCCTCAGGCTTTAATTGTCTGACCATAACCTCGCTGATTGGTTTACCTACGTTATCGTGGGGGGGGAAACATTCTAATTCAGTTGAGCCTTCAGAAAGCACAAGCAAATGGCGGTAGGAGAGACCAGGGAAGAAACGTATGTTTTGTTTACCCAGTTTTCTATTAACCAGTGCAATCAATTCTCGGGCTTCTTCAGTTGAAATGTGACCAGCAGAATGGTTTTTAATCTTGCCGTCCTCAACACAGATGAGGTTACAGCGCATTGCAATATCAGTAGATTGGAGGGCAATGCCGAGACTGGCCGCCTCTAAAACTCCTCGTCCTTGATAACAAGTCTTGGGCTCATAGCCTAAAATGGTCAGGTTAGCAACTTCGCTGCCCGGTGGCATTTCGGGTTCAATGGTAATAAGTTGGCCACAGCAACCCGCGCGGGCAATTTTATCTATTGCTGGTTTTCGGGCAACCATTAAGGGCGTTTTACCACCCAGCCTTTCAACTGGATAATCGGCCATACCGTCGCCGATGATGACGACATATTTCATCGAATTCTCCGAATTCATTTATGGCTTGAATTTATCAAGCAGGAGTTTCTTGAATTGTTCGTAATCTTTGTCGATTGAAAGATACTGCTCTTCCTTTTTATCAAGATTAGATAGACTGGGTGGAAGTTTGGGTTCAATTCCTAAAATATTGGTTATCTCTTCAGGAAATTTTGCGGGGTGAGCGGTCTCAATAGAAATTGCCAATGCTGGTTTTTCACCGGTTTTAAGATAACGGATCAAACCCGCCCAAGCGACCGCGCCATGCGGTTCGAGCATCACTTTGTACTTTTCGAACGCTTCTTTGATTGTTCGACGCGTTTCTTTATCATCAATACTAATCGCAAACATCTCTTCGCGCATCTTTTCTAAATCAGGCGACGACAGAATATTCCCTTTTTCATCCATTACACCATCGTATAAAGCAACTACCCGGGCGAGATTGGAAGGGTGGCCGACATTCATTGCATTTGATATGCAGACCCTTGAAGGAACAATTTTCTGATATTCGCCGGTTTTTAAAAATAGTGGGAATTCATCATTAGCATTTGTGGCAATGACATACCGACTGGCGGGCAGGCCCATGCGCCACGCTATCAAACCGCCCATCATGTCACCAAAATTGCCCGATGGAATTGAGAAGACGACCGGTTCTTGGTTTTTAACCAGGCGGGCATAGGCGTAAAAATAATATACGGCCTGAGGAAGCAGTCGACCGATGTTAATTGAATTCGCTGAGGAGAAGCGGATCTTTTTTAATTTGGGATCGGTGAATGCCTGTTTGACCATTGCCTGACAGTCATCAAATTTGCCTTCGACGCTTATGACCGTGACATTGCCGCCCAGGGTTGTCATCTGTTTGCGCTGTCGGTCACTGACTTCGGCTCGGGGAAAGAGGACAACCATTGATATCCGGTCAACATTATGGAAGGCATGGGCCACCGCACTTCCGGTATCGCCTGAGGTTGCGGTAAGGATAACAAGTTCGCTCTTCTCCTGCTCTAAGAAATACCGCATCATCCTTGCCATCATCCGGGCGGCGAAATCCTTGAACGAGGCAGTGGGTCCCTGGTCAAGACGCATAATATAATTATTATCAAAGACTTTTTCTAATGGCACATCGTAGTCGTAACATTCTTTACAGATTTGCCTGAGTTTATCATCAGGAATTATATCCCGAGTGAACCTTTTGAGTACGCGGTGCCCAATTTCAAAATATGGCTTATCCTTAAAGGAGATTATTTCATCAGTTGGGATATGGGGAATTGATTCAGGCAGGTATAGTCCTGTGTCCGGGGCCTGACCAATTAGAAGTGCATCCTTTAAAGAAACATTCGGGGCTTTTTTATTAGTGCTGTAATAATTGATTTTTGCCCTTGTTCGATTATTTAACTTTACTGAACGCCTGGTCTAAATCATTGATAAGATCGTCAGGGTGTTCACCGCCAACGCACAAGCGGACAAGATCATGAGGAATACTGGCGAGGCAACGTGATTCCTCACCCATCTGCTGGTGGGTTGAGAGCGACGGGATGCAAGCAATCGATTTTATACGTCCGAGATCAGTGGCCCGCCAGATACGTTTTAAGCCGTCAAGTAGGGTGCGGGCTGCCTGAATGCCGCCTTTTAACTGGAAGGACATTAAATGGCCATAGTGGTTGACCGGCTTTTTATACTGCTCATCATATTCAGCATCAACCAGCCAGAGGTATTTGCTCGCTACGCCATACAAGGGATGGCTCTCCAGACCGAGATAATTCACATTTGCAACCTTGGAATGCTTTTCTAAAAACCGTGCTACTTGCATCGAACTCTTGCTTAAGGCATCAACCCGTGTGCGGAGGGTCCGGATATCGTTCAAGGTTAGTATTGCCTGGAGGGGCGATAAACACCAACCCATATCGCGATTTGGCCAAAACTTTATATAGCTCGCAAAATCGGCCTTCATTGCGTCATTTTCGATATTTGTTGTAATGTTCTTACGGGCAATGACAGCACCAGCAACACTAAAACCACTGGCCGTCATCGTCTTGGTCACCGAGTGAACAACAATATCAGCACCGAATGTAATTGGCCGCATCAGTGCCGGTGTCGCAATGGTTGAATCGACAATGAACGGCAGGCCGTGTTCATGTGCTAATTCAATTACCCTCTTCAAATCAAAGAAATATAAGCCCGGGTTGGTGGGTAGTTCGCCATAGAGGAATCGGGTGTTTTTATCAATCTTAGAAGCCCATTCGTCAATGTTGTTACACTCCGTCACCCAGCGGCATTCAATCCCTCGCTCCTTCATTATGCGGACATTGAACTGCATAAAGGTGCCGCCGTAGATCTGACAACTGGAAACAAAATTTATTGGCTCATTTGCATTCTTATTCCGTTTAACCAAAAACGGCTCAGTAGCGCTGGCTATAGCAGCAAGACCTGAAGAAGTTGCCGCACAGCCAGTCTCACCGTCAAAACCATAGCCATCAAGCAGGGCCAGCGTATCTTCAAGATAGCCGATGGATGGATTGTTGATTCGGGTGTAAGCCCAGGTAGGAATTAAGTAGGCCTGAGCTGCTTCCATCTCATCGGTATCACGATAGGCTTGCGCGGAACTTAAAAAAATTGGCTCAATTATCGCTCCTTGGTTATTTTCAATTGCCTCCTGGACTGAGTAAGCACCGTGAACAGCAATGGTATCAAATTTCCATTTTTTGACTTCTTCCTTGATATAGCGCGCGCGTTCGGCCAATATCTTCTTGGCTTTTTCAACATATCTTTGAACACCATTATCATTCATCGGATCCTCCTATGGTGATAATTCTAGACTAAAATTTAAGGAATGTCAATAGCGATAATATTTCTTCAGCAACTGGTCGGGTCGCTCGAGTGTGGTGTTTTCTTAATAACTTTACA
Source organism: uncultured bacterium (assembly GCA_964356135.1). GTDB lineage: Bacteria > Hydrothermota > Tepidihabitantia > CAYHGV01 > CAYHGV01 > CAYHGV01. Next base: position 5,859 of record CAYHGV010000102.1, on the reverse strand, counting down.
TTTACCTTCGTGAAATCTCGTAGATGGTTATTAGAATAGTATGCGCCCCAGGTCGAAATGACAAGTTTTCAAATGTAAAGAAATGTTGGAAACACCACACTAGGATATTCGAATCACTCTTTTTATCAATTAATTTTGTGACGCTTTTTCGTTTTGACAATGTATTATTGATGGCTATAATGAATTTAAGGAGGTTTGATGGAAAAGATTACTTTGTCAGTAATCAAGGCTGATAGTGGTGGTTCTGTAGGCCACGCAAGTTCCCATCCCAATATTTTAGTGTGGTGTTTTCTAAATACCTTTACATACGGCATAATCAAATTCCACCGGTGTATATTGGAACCCTACCCGCTTCAGATCAAAATTACCGGCTTTCTATTGTCAAGAAATGTCGGAAACACCACACTAGCTCGTGCCAATCAGATTCTTAGTGACCACAAGACAACCGGCAAAGAGTGCCGCACCCTGCTCTGCATTCTCAAAAGTAAAAACAGCGCTCTGAAAAATAGGCACCGACAGCGCACGCGTTGAATGATCAACCGAAATCTTTTTGCCGTGCACAACCTGGGTGGCTTTCTTCATAATTGATACCCCCTATGGTTCCGATTCACATAACTCAATCAGCACTCCATGACAACTCTGTGGTGCAATAAACGCAATCTTCCTGTCGGAAGCGTCTCGTCTCGGTTTTTCATCGATCAGTTCGATTCCGGAATTTTTTAACTCGCTCAGTGCCGCTTCGATATTGTTTACCCTGATTGCAATATGGTGCACGCCCTCCCTCCGATTTTTCAAAAATGAGGCAATGGATGAATCCCGGGATAACGGTTCGATAAGTTCAATGATCGTTTCACCGAGCTCGAGTTTAGCGAGCTTCACCTGATAGTCAGCCGATTCTACCACCGAACCGGCTGCAAGCCCCAGGGTTTTGGAAAAAAAGCCTAACGCCTGGTCGACCGACTTTACTACAATCCCGATATGATCAAGACCGGTCAGTATCATAGCTGCCGAAGACCCCGCGCAGGATGTCTGAAACCTCTCCTAAGCTGGCACCACGTTCAACGCACGCAATGATAACCGGCATGAGGTTTTCGCTGCCCTGGGCGGCTTGTCTGAGATTATCAAGAATTGCTTTCAACTGCCTAGCTTTCCGCTTTCTTTTAAATTGCGCCACCGTTGCCCTTCTTTTCCGTTCCAGGCCGGGCGAAATTCTAAGGATCGCCGCAGGTCGGACACCTTCATCTTGAAAGATGTTGACGCCGACAATCGTCTGCTGTTTCTCCTCCAGCTCTTTTTGGTCGCGATACGCTGAATCCTCGATGGTCCGCTGCATAAAACCCTGTTCTAAACTGCGCACCGCACCACCCCGGCGCTCGATTTCCTCTATCAACGTCACAGCCTCTTTTTCAATTTTATTCGTGAGCGACTCAAGATAATACGACCCCCCTAAGGGATCGGCGGTTTCAACAACTCCGCTTTCGTAAGCGATAATCTGCTGGGTACGCAAAGCGATTTCTACCGCTTTTTCGGTCGGGAGTGCCAAGGCTTCGTCGAAAGAATTCGTGTGGAGACTCTGGGTGCCGCCAAACACCGCCGCGAGCGACTGGAGTGCAACCCGCACGATATTATTCTCCGGCTGCCGGGCGGTCAGAGTCGAACCGCAGGTCTGAGTATGGAATTGCAGGGCGCACGACCGCGGGTCGCGGGCACCAAACCGCTCCTTCATAATTCGCGCCCAGATCCGGCGGCAAGCCCGGAACTTGGCAATCTCTTCTAAGAGGTTGTTGTGGGCACCAAAGAAAAAAGAAAGATGCGGTCCAAACTCATCCACCGCTAAGCCGCGCCGTATCGCCTCTTCGACATAGGTTATGCCGTTGGCAATCGTAAATGCCAGTTCCTCGACTGCCGTTGAACCTGCTTCCCGGATGTGATACCCGGAGATGGAAACCATGTGCCACTTGGGCAGATACCGAAGGCAGTATTCCCAGATATCGGTTGCCAAACGAAGTGAAGGTTGAATGGGAAAAATGTAATTACCTCGAGCTAAATATTCCTTTAAAATATCGTTCTGAACCGTCCCGCCGAGATTGTTAAGAGAAAATCCCCGCCGCTGTGCCAGCACCACATACATCGCAAACAGTATTGGTGCGGTCGCATTGATCGTCATCGAAGTCGTAACCTGGTCGAGCGGGATCCCCAAAAAAAGTTCTGCCAGATCGTCGAGCGTGCTTACCGCCACCCCGGTCCGGCCGATTTCGCCTTCGGCTAAGGGGTGGTCTGAATCATACCCTAACTGGGTGGGTAAGTCAAAAGCAACCGAGAGACCGGTCTGTCCTTGTGATAAGAGATAGCGAAACCGCCGATTGGTCTCCCGGGCGGTTCCATAACCGGCATATTGGCGCATTGTCCAGAGCCGCCCCCGATACATCGTCGGATAAATTCCCCGTGTATAGGGATATTCGCCTGGTGAACCTAAATCCCGCTCATAATCGAATTCTTCGAGGTCATTGGGAACGTATGTTTCCTTGCAGTTCGGGCTTTTCATATCGTCGCCCAACTATAGACGAAAACACTTACCGCGTCAAGGAAATCTTAAAAAAAACTGTTAACCCTGATACCCCTAATTCACCAGCCGGATGACTTTTTCCACGAGCTGGTAATGGGGAGTTACCAGTCTTACAAAATAGACTCCTCCCGGAACCGTCTGACCTGAATCATTCTCTCCATTCCAGACCACCTGAAACCTGCCCGGACTTTTTTCGCCGTTCGTCAGTAGTTTTACTAACTGACCGGCACTGTTATAAACCGCGAGATTGACCGGGCCGTTGGTATTGACTGCGTATGCAATTTCGGTCCGGGCAGCTGCCGGGTTCGGCCGACACTCAACGACCGGCACAATCGGCTGCGAACCGAAAGCATCTTCAACACCAAGCACGACCGGAAACGAAGCGCTATTATCGTTCTCATTGGTTTCGTTGAATTCATCTTTCGGGTCAACGACTACGAAAATCTGATGCAAACCGCCTGAAGGCGGCACCCAGCGCACCTCGGCTAATGCCTTTTCGTCATTGGAAATAATCGAAGGAATCGATTCCGGTTCAGCAATAAGAATCCCTCCCTGCTTCGGGTCGCCATCGTAAAAAGCGACATAAACTGGAAAAGCATGGGTCTTGCCGAGATTAGTAATCATCGCCGAAAATATAACCGCATTACCGTCCGGTCGCCACCAGAGGTCGGAATCCGGGTCGGTGATCGCCAGGTCGAAGTGAATGGAACGATAGCCAAAATCGTTGGTGAACATCTTGCCATACGGGCCGCCATTTTTTATTCCGATGCCGATCTCGGAATATTCTTTGCGCATGATGTTCTCCCGATGTCCAGTGCTGTTCAGCCAAAGGTCCACCGCCATTGCCACCGTTCCACAACCGGCGATATTTTCTCCTAGGGGCCCTTCGGTCTCATAGCCGAACCGCGCGATCCTCTCGAAGGCATCTTCATAGCTATTGCCATTTTTGTCCTTCGAATCGTGGTCGAAGTAGTTATTGTCGATCATCTCCTGGCTGTGGAACCGAGCCGCATCGGTGAGCTGATAATTCATCTGCAGTGGCTGGGCGGGGGGATATTGGGGCCAGCCCGCGCCGCTCGGGTCGGCACGCACTTCATTAAGCAGCCGCCAGAGAAGAATCTCATCCCGAGTCGGAATAATTGGACCGCCGGGTAAAACCTTATTGGCCGCTTCGCCCGGCGCAATCCACTTGCTCTCGGCAGTACCGATAATACCTTCATTGCCTGCCCAGGCTAAACTTGCCGTCAGGAATATCCCGAGCGTTAGCAGTACTAATTTCTTCATTTTACCTCCTTGTGTTCAAATTTTTGTTGTATTGATGTACACTCAATTTTTCCATATACATTTTCCATCAGTCTTTCTCGGTCTCCATCAATGCTACTTCCATCTTCAGTTTCGATCATTGCTATTTTCCCCCATCCATCATCGGGATTGTAAGATTTTTTTCGCGCGCGACCCGTTTCGCTTCTTCGTAGCCGGCATCAACATGGCGGGCAACGCCAATTCCCGGATCATTGGTTAAAACCCGCAGAAGCCGCGGCTCCATCTCTTTTGTCCCGTCGGCAACAATCACCTGCCCGGCATGAATCGAATACCCGATCCCCACACCGCCGCCGTGGTGAACCGAAACCCAGGATGCGCCCGAGACCGCATTCAAGAGACCATTGAGGATCGGCCAGTCCGCAATCGCGTCCGACCCGTCGAGCATCTTCTCCGTCTCCCGATTGGGCGAAGCAACCGAACCCGAATCTAAATGGTCCCGGCCGATGACAACGGGAGCGGCAAGCTTCTTGCCGCCCACCATCGCATTCATCGCCAGCCCCAGCTTATCCCGCTCGCCCAGCCCCAGCCAGCAGATGCGGGCAGGCAACCCCTGAAACGGAATCTTTTTTTGAGCCAAATTTATCCACCGTCTTAAGGAATCATTCTCTGGAAACAACTCCAGAACCTTCGCATCGGTCTTATATATGTCTTCTTTGTTACCGGAAAGCGCCACCCAGCGGAACGGTCCTTTGCCCTGGCAGAAGAGCGGCCTGATATACTCTAAGACAAATCCTGGAATCCGAAACGCATCCTTGACTCCGGCTTTTTCTGCCTGGGCGCGGATATTGTTGCCGTAATCGAAAACTTGTGAACCCCCCTGCTGCAGTGCAAGCATCGCCTCCATCTGCCGCGCCATCGATTCATAAGCGCGCTTTTTATACTCCTCCGGATTCCGTCTGCGCAGCTCGAGTGCCTGGTCCAGGGTCATTCTTCCCGGAACATAACCGTTAAGCTCGTCATGGGCAGAGGTCTGGTCGGTTACTATGTCCGGTCCAATCCCCCGCTTCACCAGTTCCGGATGAATATCGGAAGCATTACCGACTAAACCAATCGACCGGGGAATTTTTTTCTTCACCGCTTCATCTACCAATTTCAACGCTTCATCCAGAGTATCAACTATCAGGTCGCAAAAACCCTGATTGATCCGCCGCTCGATTTTTTTGGAATCGACCTCGACATCCAAAATCACACCTTCATTCATCGTTACCGCTAACGGCTGGGCACCGGACATCCCACCCATGCCTGCGGTCAGAACCCACCTTCCCTGCAAACTGCCGCCGAAGTGCCGCTTAGCGCATTCGGCAAAGGTCTCGTAGGTTCCCTGAATAATTCCCTGTGTGCCGATATAAATCCAGCTGCCCGCGGTCATCTGCCCGTACATGATCAAACCCAGCGCCTCCAGCTTACGAAAGTAATCCCAAGTTGCCCAAGCCGGCACCAGCAAAGAATTGGCGATCAAAACCCGCGGCGCCCATGAGTGGGTTTTGAAAATCCCGACCGGTTTGCCGGATTGGACTAACAGGGTTTCATCGTTTTCCAATTTTTTCAAAGCCGCGACGATCGCATGAAAGCACTGCCAGTTCCGCGCCGCTTTGCCCGAACCGCCGTAGACGACGAGTTCCTCCGGCTTTTCCGCCACTTCCTGGTCAAGGTTGTTCATGAGCATTCGCAGCGCCGCTTCCTGGTGCCAGCCCCGGCAGGAAATAGTCGTGCCGCGCGCAGCCCGCACCGGCTGGTATTCAATCTTTGAAATGGTTTCAGTCTTTTTCACCATACGGTATCCAGGAATGAGTCTATAAAAAATTTCGGTCTTGTCAACCTGGTCTTAATGAAAAAACTTGACAACAGGGATTCCTTCCACATTATAGAACATATGCCAGGACTGAATCGTCTTAGGTTTACTTCGGGGAGAAAATTGACTTTCGTCTCCACGAGCGAGTACGGCGTCACTTTTTCCCTTCACTATCCAC
>CAYHGV010000101.1:0-10533 GCA_964356135.1 uncultured bacterium | reverse complement strand
TTCCGGTTTTGGAAGAGCGGCGCGGTCGGAAACTATCGATGGGATAGAGGTGATACGGACCGGTGGACGCGCCACCTTTAATTTTACGGTTCCGCGTGCGCTCAGGATGCTCCTCCGCCATCGACAGTTCGATCTTATCGTTGACGATTTGAATAAGATTCCCTTTTACACCCCCCGGCTGGTAAAACAGCCGGTGATGGCGCTCTTGATGCACCTGTTCCGTAAGGGGATATTTGCCGAAGTATCGCTCCCGTTTGCGAGCTATGTCTACTGGATGGAGCGTTTGATTCCGTTTGCGTACAAGCATACCAATTTTGCCGCGCTTTCGCCGAGTTCGAAACAGGATTTGGTCGACCTGGGCTTAGATGCGTTTCGCATCCACGTTATCCCGCCCGGTATTGACGGCAGCCGGTTCCGACCCGACCATTCCAAAAAAAAGGGGAACATCATCCTCCATACCGGCCGGCTTAAACGCTATAAGTGCGTCGACCAGCTCTTAGTCGCTGCCGCTCGGCTCAAGCAGCGGCGCACCGATTTCCTGGTGAAAATAGTCGGCGACGGGGATGACCGGGAGCGGCTGGAACGGCTGGCGCAGGATTTAAGCGTAACCGACTGCGTCCAGTTCCTGGGTTACATTCCCGAAGCAGCCAAGGTCGTCCTGTACCAAGAGGCAGCGGTCTTAGTCGAGACTTCGATTAAAGAAGGTTGGGGAATGATTGTCATCGAAGCGAATGGCTGCGGGACACCGGTGATCGCGGCGAACTCACCGGGACTGCGCGACTCGGTTCAGGAGGGACGGACCGGTCTTTTATACCGGTGGGGCGACAGCGAGGATCTGGCGGCAAAAATCGAGCGGCTGTTGAATGATACCCCAGAGCGGGAACGGATGGGCAGGGCAGGATTGGAGTGGGCGCAGCGGTTCTCGTGGGATGCTGCCGCCACCCGGATGGCGGAGCTGATTGAACGGAGTGTCGGTGAGCACCGCAATTGAGATTACTTCGGTAACGAAGTACTACAAAAAAGGAACTATGCTCCGGCGGCAGACTACCACCGCGGTGAATGATGTTAGTTTTGCAATTGAAGCGGGTGAGATGTTCGGGCTTTTGGGGCCGAATGGTGCCGGCAAAACAACGCTCGTGCGCTGTATCGCAACACTCCTGATACCGGATAAGGGCGAAATTAAAATCTTCGGTAAAAATATTTTCCGATACCCGCTGGTCGTTCGCCGCCAGCTCGGGCTCCTCACCTCGGGCGAGCGGACGCTGTACTGGAAACTATCCGGCCGGGAAAACCTCAATTATTTTGCCGCCCTCTACGGTTTGGAACGGAAAGAAAAGGAACGGCGGATCGGTTTTTTATTCGAGCTGCTGGGATTACAGGATTTTGCCGATGAACGGGTCGAACGTTACTCGTCGGGTATGCGCCAGAAGCTTTCGTTTGCCCGAGCGCTCCTGCACGACCCGAAGATCCTGCTGCTGGATGAGCCGACGCTCGGTCTCGACCCGCAGTTTTCACGGTTCATCCGGGGATTTATTCGCGAGGAACTGAATCGCAAGCAGGGTAAAACGATTCTTCTGACCACCCATTACATGGACGAGGCGGATGAGCTCTGCGACCGGATCGCCTTCATTACTGCCGGCAAGATTGTCCAGATCAACACTCCCGACAATTACAAGCGGGAGATTCCCCACAAAGAGGTCATCGAAATGCGCCTGGGCGGCCGAATTGATACCGAGCCGATTCGGCAGCTCGGAGCGGTTGAGCAGATTTCCGTCCATACCGAGGATGGAATCCAGCATCTGCGGATTCGGACCGAAAAAGGCGAAGCGATTCTTGCCGATTTGATCGAGCTTTTGCGCAAACAGGCGAAGATACTGTCGGTTCATCTCAAAGAGCCGACCTTAGAGGATGTCTTTATCTACATCACCGGGCGTTCGCTGAAAGGTAACGATGAAGAAGAATTTAAAAAAGATTGAACCATTCACCCCGTTAGATATTTTATTCCGTCAGGAATTATCTAACGGGACAAGAAGAGCACCAAGCAAGGATCTCAAAAATATTTCCTTCACCTTCTTTGTACCCTTTGTGTTAAAAATGGTAGTGATAAAACCCAATGCGTAACGATTTAAGAGTCATCGGTGCGGAGATCAAAAAAATGTACGAGATCTGGCTGACCTATCCGGTTTTAATCCTGTTCTGGGCGATTTTCCCGGTACTCTGGGTTGTGCCGTTTCTCTTTCAAGGACGGGCGTTTGTCGGCGGCTTTACCAGCCTGCCGTTCAAAAGTCTTGCCGGTACCGAGAACTACGTTGGCTATATTCTCATCGGTATGATCGTCTCGACCTATGTTTTTTCCGGTCTCTGGGGAGTGGGGAATTCGCTGCGCGAAGAGACCTACTGGGGAACGTTAGAGCTGATTATCGTCTCACCGACCAAACCGGTCGTGGTCTTGATCGGTAAAACGATCACGGAGTTTATCTATGCCACGCTGATGGTTGTGCTCCAGGGCGCGCTGTGCGTTGGATTCTTCGGTTTGAGCCTGACGATCGGTAAAATCCTGCCGATCCTTTTGATTTTACTGTTGCTGTTGCTCGGCTTTTATGGTTTTGCCATCGCCTTTGCCGGGCTGACGCTCTTGGTGAAAGAGGTCCAGGGTTTTATCCAGACGATGGAATGGGTCTTTCTCCTGTTCTCACCCATCCGCTATCCGGTCGAGGTTAATCCGATTACGAAATTTGCGAGTATGTTTATCCCTTTGACCTATGCGATTGTCGCCATCCGGGCGATTATGCTTTTGAACAAGTCGTTTTTCCAGCTCTACCAGGTTGTCTTCATCCTGCTGGCGATGGATGTGGTTTTTATAATTGGCGGCTATTTCATTTTTGTCGCCGCCGAACGGTACACCCGGCGAACCGGAACGCTGGCAATGCACTGATGGCGAGATGGAGAATGGTTAAATGGTTAAATTAAGAACTGTGTATAAAAGATTGAACCACAAAGAGCACAAAGGAAATATGAACTTCAGATTAACACGGATAGAATTAACCACAGATATCGGCACTTCGGTGCCGACACAGATAAACCCGATGGACACAGATAAAGAATCAAATTTTAACCACAAAGAGCACAGAGGAGAAATTCAATGGAATTAGAGAATAATTTATTAACCTTTGTGTTCTTCGTGTGCCCCATTGGATACCATTATATTATAACATCGGACATCCAATGGGGAGCTTGGTGGTAAAATTGTAATGGTTAAAATTCTTGGACACTATCTCAGAGCGATCTGGGCGGAGAATATCAAAGAGTGGAAGATCGAGCTTTCCTACAAAATGGATTTCCTGCGCCAGCTGGTGCAGCCGTTTATTTATGTCCTCCCCTATCTGTTTTTCGGAATCGCGCTCGTCGGGGGAAGAGAATCTTCAAATCTTTTCAAGCTGATTGGCACCAAAGATGTGGTTACCTATGTGATTCTGGGTTACACGTTCATGGGGTTTTTGAATACCGCCCTCTGGGGGATGGGGTTCTCGCTCCGGAAAGAACAGTTCTACGGCACGCTTGAGTCGATTTTCGTCGCGCCCGTGCCGCGCTGGGTCTATGTCGGCGGGATGGCATTGCATTCGACCATGCACCAGGGGTTGATCATTCTCGTTCAGGTTGTGCTGCTCAATTTCATTTTTAAACTGGTGTTCAATATCGGCGGGCTGGTGCCGTCGATGGTGATAATCGCCTTAATGCTGGTCGCGCTCTACGGCATCGGGATGATGATGGCGGCGTTGGCGTTGATATTTAAAGAAGGCTGGCTGATCTCGGAAGCCCTGGGCACAATTATCGCGGTGGTTACGCCGGTTGCCTATCCGTTGATGGTGCTGCCGGTGTTTTTGCAGAAATTCTCTTATTTTTTCCCCACGACCTACGGGATTTTAGCGGTCCGCCACTTCCTGATCGGCGAAAAGATGGGTTTTTCGGTCCCCACCGCCATCTTCCGGATGCTCGGGCTCTGTGTTATCTGGGTAGCGGTCGGGCTTCTGGTCTTCGCAACCGTCGACAAGAAGACCCGGCGGGAAGGAACACTGGCACATTATTGATGCGATTGGGGCGAATGATCGGTCTATTCATCAATGAATAAATCGTTGAAAAGAATCTGGGAGATTATGCGGGTGGTGTTAGCCATCGGTTTACTGGTCTGGCTTTTCTCGAAAGTCAATATCGCCCAGACTCTGCGGACGGTACGAACGTTTAACGGATTGTTGTTACTGCTTGGGATCGTGAGCTACTTCGGATTTGTGCTGGTATCGACCTGGCGCTGGAAGATACTGCTCGATGCCCAGGAATTGCGCTTTTCATTTGGAGCTCTGCTCCGCTTTTACTTCATTGCCCTTTTGTTTAATACCATTCTCCCCACGACCATTGGCGGTGATGTTATGAGAGTCGTCTATACGATGAAGGGTGATAAACGGGCAACTGCCTTTGCGGCAGCCTTTGTTGACCGGATGGTTGGATTCGTCGGTCTTTTCGCCTTTGCTCTGCTGGTTTCGATTTATCTTTTTTTGACCCATCGCCAGAGTCAGTTCTTTATTTTCAGTATCGTGGGGTTGAGCGTATTACTGGTGCTTGCCGGCCTTTTGTTTTCAATGCGGGTGTATCAATTCTTAGGTCGATTGTTGCGTCGGATTAGAATATTGAAACTGGGCGAGCGGCTGGATCGTATCTATGAAGCGACGACCCGCTACCGGCACCATAAAGCCGCACTCGGTGCCAGTTTGCTGCTTTCGATCGCAATCCAGTCGGTCATTGCTCTTTTCTGGTTTATTATCAATCTCGCCGCCGCTGGTATCCACGAGGTCGCCTATTTTCTCCTGTATATTCCGGTTATTGGAGTGATTTCGATGATTCCGATCACCCCCGGCGGCTTGGGGCTGCGGGAGGCGAGTTTCTTTACTCTTTTTACCCGGGTCGGACTCCCCTATGATAAGGCGGTCGGAATTGCCTTGACGACCCTGGTGATCAGTATTATCTTTGGTCTGGCCGGTGTCATTATTTTTATTTTTACGAAAAGAAAGGGGAACGAAACCAATGCTACTGTTTAAGACTACCATCCGTTTAACTTCTTCACAGGAAAGGAGCTCTCATGAAGCTTATACCGAAATCTAATCTGGCAGCGATATCAACCTATAAGCCGGGTCGGCCGATTGAAGAGGTGATTCGGGAATTGAAGCTGCGGGGCGAGGTGATCAAGCTTGCTTCGAACGAAAATCCGATCGGCCCGTCACCGATGGCGGTGCGTGCGATCCGAAAAACTCTGCATGAATCACAGCTCTATCCGGATGACAACTGCTACTATCTCAAGCAGAAACTGGCACGACGGCATCAGGTTTCGGAGGAGGAACTGGTCATCGGCAACGGCTCGGTCGAGATCCTGCCCTGGATTACCATTGCCTATTTGAACCCGGATGACAATGCGGTGGTCAGCCGCGGTGCGTTTATCTGGTTTAAGATCGCTATTGGCCAGTCGGGCGGACAGATGATCGAAGTGCCGATGCGGAACGATACCCACGACCTGGAAGCGATGGGGCGGGTGATTAATGAAAACACCAAAATCGTCTTCATTGCCAATCCCAACAATCCGACCGGCACGATTGTCACCAAAGATGAGGTCGAGCAGTTTATGGGGCGGATTCCTCCCCATGTCCTGGTCGTCATGGACGAAGCCTACTACGAATATATTAAAGCCGAGGACTATCCGGATTCGTTTAAGTATTTCCGTGCCGGGCGGAATATCATTATCCTGCGAACCTTCTCGAAGATATACGGTTTAGCCGGAGTGCGGCTCGGCTATGCGATCACCCGGAAAGAGATCGCCCAGAATCTGATGAAGCTGCGGATATCGTTCAATGTCAACCGGCTGTCGCAGGCTGCCGGGCTTGCCGCGTTAGATGATGTCCGGCATGTCAAGCGAAGTATCGAAGTTAATGAAGCGGGAAAGAAATTTCTCTACCAAGCACTGGATAAACTCGGTGTGCGCTTTCTTCCGAGCTATGCCAATTTCATCTTCGTCGACTTCAACCGGGATTCGCAAGATATTTTTGTCGGGCTCGAGCGGAGAGGTGTCATTGCCCGGACGATCAAGGAATACGGATTCCCGACGGCGCTACGGATCACGATCGGCACCGAAGTGCAGAACCGGAAACTGATCCGGGCGATTAAAGCGGTTCTCTCGGTTTAGGGTCGCGGATCGTTCGAGAAAGGCGTTACCTCGCTATTGACAAAAAATATTAGCTTACTATGATGAGCCACGTAACCACTAACAGGAGGCACAATGGAAATAAAGTTAGCTGATGGCAAGGTAATTCCGGTCGAAATGCACAAAGCACGGATGGTTCAAAAGCTCACGCTCGTGCCGGCGGCCGAGCGGCTGCGGGCGCTTGAAGAAGCGGGCTACAATACCTTTCAGCTCAAAACCAAGGATGTATTCCTCGATATGTTGACCGACTCAGGCGTCAATGCGATGAGCGATAAGCAGTTTGCCGCTTTCATTTCAACCGACGATGCCTATGCCGGCAGCATGACGTTTTACGAATTCGCAGACGCGGTGAAGGATGTCCTCGGGTACAACTATGTGATGAATGTTCACCAGGGACGGGCGGCCGAACACCTGTTATCAAAGGTCTTTTCCAAACCGGGCGGGGTGGTCATTACGAATTATCATTTTACGACGACCAAAGTCCATATCGAAGTGACCGGTGAATCGGCCTGCCTGGAATTGTTCCTGGACGAAGCGTTGAATACCAAATCGAGCCACCAGTTCAAAGGGTGTATGGATATCCAGAAATTGAAGGCTGCGATTACGAAATACGGGAAAGATAAGATCGGCTATGTGCGCATGGAAGCGACGACCAATCTGCTCGGCGGACAGCCGTTTTCGATGGCAAATTTCAAAGAAGTCAGAAAAGTCTGCGATGAAAACGGTCTGATGCTGGTGCTTGATGGCAGCTTGATTACCGAGAATGCTTACTTTATCTGGCAGCGCGAAAAAGGCTACGAGAACAAAACGGTTGCGGATATCGTAAAAGAGATGTGCTCGATTCCGGATATATTCTACATGAGCGGACGGAAGAATACCTGCGTCCGGGGCGGCTGCATCGCGATGAATAATAAAAAGTACTACGACCTCTTAGAACCCTGGCTGCCGGTCTACGAAGGATTTTTTACCTACGGCGGTATGTCGATGCGGGAAATCGGCGCGATGACGGTCGGTTTGCGGGAAATGGTTGACCCGGCCGTTGCCGGCAGTTCGATTGAGCAGATAAAATATTTTGTTAACAAGCTCGACGGGATCGGTATACCGGTTGTCACTCCGCCCGGTGGGTTGGCGTGTCATGTCGATGCACGAAAATTCATCCCCCATATCCCCAAAGAGCACTACATCGCCGGTGCGTTAACCGCTGCGCTCTATCTCATCTCGGGGGTGAGGGCAATGGAGCGGGGAACGATCTCGATGGACCGCGATAAGGACGGCAACGATGTCTATGCCGATATTGAGCTCACCCGGATTGCGCTGCCGCGGCGGGTGTACTCGGTTTCGCACATCGAGTATATCATCGACCGGCTCCTGTGGCTTGAAAAAAATAAAAATTTAGTCGGCGGGTTGAAGTTCGTTCAGGAGCCGCCGGTGCTCAGATTCTTCGTGGGTAAGTTAGCGGCGCTGGATAATTGGGGCGCGAAATTGGTGGCGGCATTCAAAAAAGATTTCGGTCCCCAGGTCTAACGGCTATCGGTGCTCTCGCCGGCATCCTGTGAAATACGAGAGTAGAGCCATAAAATTTCCGAGACGGTAATGGCTCGACCGGTGGGATTGCCATCGTAGGATTGGTATTAGTGTGCGGGATAAATCCCCTCCCTCTGAAGGGAGGGGATTTTTTCTTTCCTTCTTCCCCTTACGGGGAAGCCGTCACCAGGGGTCGCGCCCGGTAAGGGTGAATAGTTAATTAAAGAGAATTATCTTTTTGGTACTACTCGCCTGAGAGAGCCCGGTCGACAATCGGAGGTAATAAATCCCCGATGGCAATCCAGGATTCTGGGTTAAGTGATGCCAGCCGGCAGGCTTTTCACCATCAGCCAGCACACTGATTTTCTTTCCGGCAATATCATAGAGCTCGACTTTGACCCGGTTCAGGGTCGGCAGGAAGAACGAGAAGTTGAGAACGCCATGGGCAGGCGATTGGGTATTGAGTTCGGGTGCGAGGGTGGTTTTGGTTTCCACTTCTTCCACCCCGGAACTGCCCAAAGAATCAGTTTTGATAAGATAGAGATCATAGTCGCCGCCGATCGGATAATGTAACCAGCCGGCAATGATATAGCCTTCATCCGAGGTCTGCTGAATTGACGCGCCGGCATCATCGGTGTTACTGATGCCGAAGGTTTTAGTCCATTTGGTTTGGCCAGCGGCATCGATTTTGATAAGATAGACATCGCTGCCACCCGCACCATAGGAGTATGTCCAGCCGGTAATAATAAATCCGCCATCCCAGGTTTCCAGGGCAGAGTAGCTGCCGTCGTCCTTACTGCCACCAAACGTTTTGGTCCAGTCTTCTTCACCCAGGGAATCGGTTTTAATGAAGTAAACATCACTTCCGCCCGCCCCAAAGTAATTCGTCAGTCCCGTAATGAGGTAACCTCCGTCTGATGTCTGCTGGACGCAGTAGCCCCAATCATCACCGGCGGCACCGTAGGTTTTCGTCCAGAGGGTATCGCCCCAGGAATTGGTTTTAATGAGGTAAATATCACTTCCCTCGACATCAAAAGAATAGGTTGCTCCAACAATAATAAAACCGTCATCGGCGGTCGGTTGGACTGAAAAACCACCATCAGCAGCGCTGCCACCGTAGGTTTTGCTCCAGCTGAGCGTGCCCGAGGCATCGGTTTTGACCAAATAGACATCGGCGCCGCCCGCGCCCGAAGAATTGGTTGCCCCGACGATGATATAACCGCCATCGGTCGTTTTTTTGATATCCGAGGCAAATTCGGTGAGGAGGCCACCATAAGTTTTGTACCACTGAAGATGGCCCTCCGGTGTGGTCTTAATGAGATAGATATCCCACGGCGTACTGCCCGCCGAGTCGGTTTGTCCGACGACGATATAGCCTCCGTCGTCAGTTTCGAGCACCGATTGGCCGACATCAGTTCCTTTTGGACCGAAGACTTGCGTCCAAATCGTATCGCCCCAGGCATCGGTTTTTAATAGATAGACATCGCTGCCGGTCGTCATTGTGGTTTTAAATCCGGTAACGATATACCCTCCATCGTCAGTCTGCTTGACCGAGTAGGCTGCCTCCGAGTTTGTCGTGTGGTAGATTTTTTCCCATGCCCGCCCCGGGGTGAAGAACAGAGCGAGATAAATGGATAGAACCAGCAACTTCTTCATTTGTTACCTCCTTGGTTGGATCTAACCAGCTTAAATAGTTTCGGTACAATGTCAATAAGCGAGTGCAGTGTTTTCTACTATTGAAAAAAATGTTGGAAAGACTACACTCCCCGGTTGCCGCAGTGCGGTTTACCCGGAACGACAAGCTGAAAGCAATCAGCGTCGAGCCGCGTCAATCGGCGGTAAGATTATTTCTTCAGCGCCTGGGCGGCTTTGACACCGGCACGAAAGGCATTCAGGTTTAAATCTTCGGTTCCTTTCGGCACCCGGGACCGAATCGCTTTTTCCATTGCCGCTTCGGTGACGATTCCTGAAAGTTCGGCGATTAAACCCAGGGCGACGATATTGGCGACCACCGGCCGGCCGATCTCTTTAATCGCGATTTCGGTGATCGGCGCCTGATAGACCTTGAATTTTCCCTCGGGGATAGCCGAAACAAATTCGGAATCAACCAGCAGGATTCCGTCCGCTTTCAGGTCGTGATGATATTTGCTGCAGGATTCCTGGGTCATCGCCAGGAGAAAATCGATGTGCCTGACCTTGGGGTAGTCGATGTCCGAATCCGAGATGATTACTTCGGAGCGGCTGGCGCCACCGCGCGCCTCGGGTCCGTAGGACTGGCTCTGGGTGGCGTTTTTGCCGTCATGGACGGCGGCGGCTTCGGCTAAGACCCTGCCCGCCAACAGCAATCCCTGGCCGCCCGAGCCGGCTAATCTGATTTCACAGCGCATGCAAACTCCTTCCGATTGCTTTGCCTCATCTATGCGGCGCCTTGCACTCGTTCCAGTAGCTTTTGGTACAGCTCGTAATACTCGGGCGCTTCGGTATTCCAGAGCACGCCGGTGACGAATTTGCCTTTGAGCTCGTCGGGAGTTTTTTTCTCGGCTTGCTCGACCGGCAGCGCACTATCCCGGATCCATTCGATCATTTTGATCACATCGCCCATTTTATTGAGCCGGCCGTAGAGGGTATGGCAGTTGGATATCACCTCGACCACGCTCATCCCTTTTTTCTGGATTGCCAGGCGGATGAACCGTTCTAACTGCGTGACATGGTAGATGGTCGAGCGGGCAACGAAGACCGCGCCCGAAGCCCGCGCCAAATCGCAG
>CAYHGV010000100.1:0-10608 GCA_964356135.1 uncultured bacterium | reverse complement strand
CGCTTACGTGCGCCATGTAACATGGCGACCTCGCAATGACGGCGTGCTTTCTGGCAGGAACCTATGTGTAAAACAATTATTGCTCCGAGTAATAATTCGGTAAAACTACAATCGAGCTAATTCTCGTGATCGACACCCTTCCCGTTAATAAATTTTTTAAATCAGAGTTCTGCAGGGACATTGTCACGCAACCATTTGCGCCCATGACCACTCTTGAAGAACTTCTCTCGATGGATAGCAAGAACTCGTGTATGATATTCTTCTTTATAGACAAGTATCCATGGTCCGGGATTCCGTTTGGTGTAAAGCGTTAAATTACACTGCGAGTCATTGTGCTGTCGAATCCTTCGTTCAAAGTCAGACGTATGACCAATGTAAATTTTACCGGTGGATTCAGACTTCAAAACATATACCAAAAAAACCATTCGAAACCTCCTTAGGCAGCACTCGAATCCGCCATACTTCGTGGCGGATTAACAGCCGCCTGCTCCACCAATTGAGCTACCGAGGAATGGTAGTAGTCAACAGTTAACAGTCAACAGGATATAGTTAAAAATATAAGAATTTATCCGGTTGTCAAGATGTATCTCGGGGAGGAACCTACTTCGCTAAAGCTTTGTAGGGCGAGTTCCGAATCCGCCATACTCTTACTGATCATCAGACCAGTTTCTACAGTGTTTTTATGATTTCTTACCCAATCTGCGTCGGCACCGCGGCATCCTTGATGCCGATTGGTGCCGCTATCTGTAGGTAAATCTAATTTCAATCCAACGATAAGAAATCACGCATTTAGACGAATAATTGCAAATTAAAGTGAAAATAATTTTTCTTTTTCCGGGTCGTTAGATGCTTCGGGTTTTATTCGAAGCCATGATTTCATTCGTGCTCATTCGTTTCTCTTCGTGTGCGCCTCGTTTCGTCGGCTCGTTACGAGCCGCAGCGAATTCGTGGTTACATCTGGATTTTGGTTCTAATGGAGTTTATTCGTAGCGTAGCGCGACGATCGGATTGAGCTTGGCTGCACGGTTGGCGGGATAAATACCGAAGAATATGCCGACTGCCGCCGAGAAGCCAAATCCGATGATAACCGTCCAGATCGGTGCCGCCGCCGGCAACGGCGAAACCAAATGGACGAACTGGGCAATGCCCAAACCGAGCGCAATACCGATCGCACCACCGACCAGGGCTAAAAATACCGCCTCGAACAAAAACTGGTATAAAATATCACGGTTGGTTGCACCGACCGCTTTTCGTAAACCGATCTCCCGGGTGCGTTCGGAAACCGAAACGAGCATAATATTCATTATACCGATGCCGCCGACCAGCAGCGAAATAGCGGCAACCGCAATCATCACGATGAACGCCACCCCGGTAATGCTTTTGTAGACCTGGCGCAGCGTCTCCTGGGTATTGATACCAAAATCATCGGGTTTGTCATAGGTCAAGCGCCGCCGCCGCCGTAACAGTTCTCGAATCTGATCGATCGTTTTTTCCATATCTTTGTTCGATTTAGCGGTCGCCTGGATTTCCAGACTTCGAAAGACCGCCATCGGTCCGGTCGGCTTGGGGAAGGTTTTATCAAAAGTCGACAAAGGAACAATAACAACATTATCCTGGGACTGACCTAAAAAGCTACCTTTACGCGTCAAAACCCCAACGACCAAAAACCGGTTCCCTTCAACTTCTATTTCCTGTCCTACCGGCTCTTCAAAGGGAAAAAGATTATCGACTAAATAGGTTCCAACCACGCAAACCCGCCGCTTATGGGTATAGTCGTCATCGTTGATAAACCGTCCGACATCGACCGTATAGTTCGCAGTGTATTGAATGTTGGCATTCGAACCGACGATTTCTACCTGCTCGGCTTTTTGACCCCGGTAGTCTACTTGCGATACATTCCGGGTCTTCGCCGGTGAAACCCGGGCAACACTCGACAAACGGGAAATCGCCTCGGCATCATCCTCGGTCAGGTCGGGCCGTCTTCTCAATTCATCAATATTGACATGGCCCATTGCAAAAGAAAACTTCTGAATGAAAATAGTGTTGGAACCGAGAGAAGAAATCTGAGTCTCGACCGTTCGATTCAATCCCTGAATGAGCGAAAGAATGGCGATGACGGTCGAAACTCCGATAATGATGCCGAGAATGGTCAGAAACGAACGCATCCGGTGCGAAGCAAAGGTCGAAAATGATAGCTTCAGGAGTTCAATGATACTCATGGATACCTTCTACAATGCAAAATCCTCTTCCTTTAAACAATTTTCCCATCTCTGATCTTGATAATCCGCTGGGCATGTCGGGCGATCTGCAGGTCGTGAGTAACAAGAATAATCGTGTTGCCGTCCTTGGATAAGGCATCGAAGACCAACATGATCTCGGCGCCGGTTGCCGAATCGAGATTGCCGGTCGGTTCATCCGCCAACAAGAGTGCCGGTTGGTTGATGAGTGCCCGGGCGATCGCAACCCGCTGGCTTTCACCACCGGAGAGCTCGTTCGTCCGATGGTCTCGCCGCTCCCAGATACCAACCCTGGTCAACGCTTCTTCGACCCGTTTCCTGCGCACCGGTCGCGGGCTACCCGCGTAGATGAGCGGCAATTCAACGTTCTGGAAGGCAGTCAACCGCGGCAACAGATTGAAGGTCTGGAACACAAAACCGATCTCCCGATTGCGAATCCGGGCAAGCTCGAAATCGGTCAGTTTTGAAACCTCCAGGTCTTTGAAATAGTAGCTGCCCGCGGTGGGGGTATCGAGACACCCCAGAATATGCATCAGGGTTGATTTGCCCGAACCCGAAGGCCCCATAATCGCAATATACTCGCCTTGCTCTATTTCCAATGATACACCTTTCAGCGCCCCGACCGATACCTTGCCGGTATCGTAAATCATGGCAATATCAGTGGCTTTCAAAAACATGGTTCTTCACGGTTATCGAAAAAAACATTCTGCGACCGGCTGCCGGTGATTACCATCGATAGCTGCCATCACCTCATGAATCGGATAAATCCGCGCCGCCGGGTAGAATCTCCTCTGCTCGAATTTCCGTCCAACCCGACTTTTTGCGGCGTTACCCGTGCCCCATCGGTAAGCTTCGACAGGATCTTATACGGGCCACTGACCACCATTTCGCCCTCGGTCAACCCTTTGACAATCTCAATATCGGTCTCGCTCGAATTACCGGTTTCAACCGGCCGGAGCCGCGCAACCCCGTTTTCCACCACAAAGACACTCTGGGTTTCTCGACCTTTGATTTTTCTTCTCCCGACCGCTTGAATCGGCACTACCAGCACATTCGCTTTTTTAGAAGTAACGATCTCTGCCGACACCGTCATCCCCGGTCTTAACAGCGGCGAGTTTTCGATCAGTCCGATTTCGACCTCAAAATCGGCGGTAGTCTGCTGGCCGGTGACTGCAGTCGTGAGATTCGATTCAATCGGCATATATCCGACCGTATTCACCGTGCCCCCAAAGACACTGTCGGGCAGAGCATCGAGTTCGACCGTGCCCTCCTGGCCCGGTCGAATCTGGGTCACATCCGATTCATCGACATCGACAATTGCCAGCATCTGAGAGAGGTCGGCAATCGTCATCATAACCGTCCCCAGATTGTTCATCGTGCCGATGATAACCGTCTCTCCTTCTTCGATATTGAGCTTGACGACCGTCCCGGAAATGGGCGAGGTGATTCGAGTCTTCTCCCACCGGTCTTTTGCCTGTTCGAGCTGGGCACGGGCGACATCATAGCTCGTCTTCATCTTCTCATACTCCTCCTGAGCGATCAGCTTTTTACTGAACAACGTATCCGCCCGGACGAGCATCCGCTCCTGCTGCCGAAAGTTCGCCTGCGCCAGAGTGAGGTCGGCTTGGTATTGGGTCTGATCCAAAAGACAAACGAGGTCGCCCCGTTTCACGACATCGCCTTCTTTGACATAGAGCTTATCGATCCTTCCCATTACTTGCGCCTGAATATTGACCTGGGCTTGGGCTTTCAGGTTACCGGTAGCGGCTACTTTCGAGACGAGCGTGTCGCGCCGGGCGACTGCCGTCTCAACCTCTCCTCCGCTTTTACTCTTAAATCCCAGGTTGAGCACCACCACCAGGATGATGACGACCGCAACGCCGATGATAATAATCCATCGTTTCTTTTTTAGATTCATTCCTATTCTCCTGTTAGGTATTCAAGCTGCGCCTGGGCGATATAGGTATCGCAGAGGGCACCAATATACTGGGTTCGTGCCTCGGTTAATTTAGTCTCGACATCGAGAAAATCGATCAGACTCAAAACCCCCAAGCGAAGCTGCTCTAAACCCAGCCGTTCGACCTCGGTTGTCAACTCTAAATTTTTCCGGGCATAGTTGTACCGCTCACCCGCCTCCCCGAAACTAACCAGTGCCACCTTCAAAACCTTTTGTAAGGAAAGCTCGGTATACAGCCGCTGGATCGATGCGCTCTTTGAGCTATTCTTCGCATCGCTGATGCTCAGCAGTATCGACTTGATGTCAAAAATTGGGAAATTAATACCCAAGCCATAACTCACTTGATCGTGATTGCGCCAGGAGTCGAGACTGGTCGGAAACAAACTGTCGGAATATGAAGTTCGAGTAAAGAGCGAAAGGTTCGGCAGCAACCGGCTTTCGGCCGTGAACAATCCGGCCTGTGCCTGGCGCTCAAATTCATAGCTGGCGGCTAATGCCGGATTAGAGTGCTTGAGTCGAACAAACAGGGAATCGAAACTCGCGGTTTTCAACGTTGCCGGTAGGGACAGCTCCACCGTCGGCTTAACGACAACCTCTTCTTGCATGCCTAAATTTGCCTTGAGCTCTTCGTTCGCTGCCTCCAAACCCTTTTGCGCCGAGAGACGATTTATTTCCGCCTGGGCGGCAAAGACCTGGGCACGCAAGAGGTCAATCTTTGCGAGCTGGCCTAATCGATATTTCTCTTCGATCAGCCGGGCGCTCTCCTGCGCCTGTTTCAATGCCTGCCGGGCTGCATCCACCAGCCCGTACGACTTGATCAGGTTATAATAACTACTCTTGACATCATAGCCCAATTTATTTGTCTTCTCCCGGGACTGATACTTGTAAAATTCGTTCGCGTGCACCGCCTGAATGATGCCCGGAACGAGTCCGGCATCGAACAGAACCTGGTTGACACTGATACTGCCACTCCAGAGTTTCGAAGAAAAAACTTCCGTCTCGGTCGAGGTATAGGTAAGCGCTGCCTGCGGCGTCGGCACCAGCAGCGATAGACCTTTTGCAAGATTGATATACCCCTGCGTCCGGTCGACCCGTGCGCCCAAATAGGCCGGACTCTGCTGGAAAGCCTGGGTGAGTGCCTGATCAAGGGACAACTGCAGGGTGTCCGCTTGAAGTAAGAACAAAAGCAGAATCATCGTGTCCCCATCCTGAATCGGGTGCCCAAAAGGAAAGAAGTCAGAATTAGATAGACCAGCCAAATCCCGAAGACGACAAAGTAGGCTTTTTTACCGCTGATGCGGGTCACAACCCCTAATCCCAGCGAAATCAAAATCAATTCCCAGATTGTAAAAAAATCGACCCGCGACAAAAAACTAAAAAAGGGACTCTTTTGGGAAACAAACGGAAAAACCAGGGCGAGGCTCGTATAAACCGCGGTTGAACCCTTCAGCACAATCAGGATGGTTTTAATAACCAGCGCCGGTATCCGAATCAGCGCGGAATAGGTGACGACTGCGAAGGTGCGGCGAAACGAACCCTCACCGCCCAAGAGCGGAACGAAAATATTAAGAATCAGGGCGACAATCAGCAATGATGCCGGCGTAATAATAACAATCGAAATCGCACTGAAAATCAGAGGCAGCGGACCGTGCAAGGTTTTCTCAACCTGGACCATCTGCTCAGGAGTCACACCCCGTTCTTGCAGCATCTGAAGCTGCTCGGCAAAACCGATCCTGAGAGTGAACACGAGAATGGCTTGAACGAGGAGAAATACGACGACGAGGATGATCGGAATTAACCAGCGCGGCCGCTCCCGCAAATCTTCAAACACCCGGCGCGGAGCGGCGAAGACTCCGGTAAGTCGATTCCATTCATTCATATATCCCCCTTAGATAATAAATAATGAGGTTAGATCGGTAACTAATCATTAGACGAACGATATCACCAAAGAGTTCCTTTGGGTAACAATTCATAGTAGTCAAACCCCTTGCGGGTATGCCAGGTTTTGGGATCCTGGAAATATTCCAACACCTCGGCATATTCGGTCTCAGTAAGCAGCGTAATCCCCTCGGGAATAGTTTTGGAGAGGGCGGCAGCGCGATTGGTCAACGAGAAAATCCTAACCCCCTCGTTCTCAAGCGCCTCCCGACCGCTCTGCTGCCGGTCGAAAATCACGAGGCAACTGTCGATAATACCACCTCGTGCCCGGATTTCATTTATGATTCGAGCTTTGGTCCAACCCCGAACAATCGTATCATCGACCAACAGCACTCGTTTGCGGAAAATCTCATGGTCTCGTACCCCCTCCAGCAGCGGTGCTTCCGCATAGCGCTTTTCACGTCGGGCAAAGAACATCGGTTTTGAGAACTTCTCGCTCAACAGGGTGGCAAAGGCGATGCTGCCGGCTTCAATACCGCAGACCGCATCGAACTGCAGTCCGGCAACGAACATTGCCGCGGCTGAAATGACAAAGTCGTTAATGACCGGATAATTGGGCAGGCACTTGACATCGATATAGATCGGACTGCGGTTCTTCCGTTCATCAACTTTGAACACCGGGCGTATATCGCCCAAGCTCACCTTGATTGCCCCGACCTGCCAGAGCAATGCTGCGACAATCTCGTCCAGTCCGCCCCAGACCGAGTTTTTGACAAACTCCATATCCGGGCGGATGACCCGCTGCTCCCGAAAAAGCCGGAACGCCTTCTGGGCCTCAGCCGGATTCTGGGTTTCAAGGGCAAGCCTGGTCTCATCAACATCATAGACGATATGAAAGAACGTAGCGACCGGATATGATCCGGCGAAGGGATAGGTATCGGCATTTGCCTCCCGGCTGCAGGCAAGGAGCCCCCGCGCCTCGGGATTGATCTTCTCGTGATAGAGCCGGAAGACATCCCCGGCCAGACCTGCCGCCTCGCCCGCTTCGAGAATCAGCGGGGTGACCGCCCGAACGATGTTCGCATCGAGCTCCAGCCGCGCGAGTGCAATATTATTCAATTTCATAATCGAATTATTGTAATAAAAACTGAAAAAAAAAGCAAGGCTGGATTTAAACAGTCCTCTCTCCTTGACGATTGGAATTTATCCGTTACCATCATTTTCGATGATTCGTCTCTCGATTGTCATCGTTACTTGGAACAGCGCCGATTGCATTCGGGACTGCCTCGTCTCGATCAAGCCCAAACCCGATTGGAACGTTATCGTTGTCGATAATGCATCCGCCGACCGAACGACTACGATTGTCAAAAAAGAGTTCCCTCATGTCCGGTTAATCGAAAACCGAACGAACCAGGGTTATGCCCATGCCAATAACCAGGGACTGACAGCCGTCGCGGCGGAATACAGCTTACTGCTCAATCCCGATACGGTAGTCGTCAATAGTGCTTTCGAAAAAATGTTAGATTATATGAATGCCAATCCTCAGGTCGGCGCGCTGGGACCCAAACTCCTCAATCCCGATGGCAGTATTCAGCCCTCCTGTCGGGAATTTCCATCCTACCAGATTCTCCTCTGGGAGTTTTCCGGCTTATCCCGTTTTTTCCCCCACCATCGAATTTTTTCCCGCTGGCGCATGGGTTATTTCGACCACCGTCACTTCGCCGAAGTTGACCAACCGATGGGAGCCTGTCTCTTACTGAGAAGATCGGTTCTGGACCAGGTGGGTTTACTCGACGAGCAGTTTCCGATGTTCATGAACGATGTCGACCTCTGCTACCGAATCAAAAAAGCGGGCCTCGGAATTGTCTTTTTCCCGGCGGCATCGGTTATCCATTATAAAGGCAGGAGCATCTACCGGGTCCGTTCCCGGATGATCGTCACCAGCCATCGGAGCTTCTATCACTTTTTTTATAAACACCGTAAACCCAATCTCTGCCAGCGACTGCTCGTTGCCGGCCTCCTTTTTCTCGTCACTCCCTGGCGGATGGCGATTGGTTCCAAATGGCTTTGAATTTTTATTCGCGTCTTCACTGGTTTTTTCGAGCCGAACCCAATCCCAGAAAATTTGCCTACCGGTTATTGCAGAATGACCTTGCGCGACCGCTCAATGCCTGGCGCATCCGCCAGGTCATCGCCCGCTACAAAAATTTTCCGCGCGTCGTTGCCCTGGAGAGTTCCAGTCTCTGCAACAGCCGCTGTAGCATCTGTGCTCACCAGTTTTTGACACGCACCGCCGGTATCATGAGCTTTGAATTATTTAAAACTGCCGCCGATGAATGCGCTCGCCACCCCGGCACCAAACTCTACCTCTCCGGATTCGGCGAACCCTTCCTCGACCCGGCATTAATAGATAAGATTGCCTATGCGAAGGCAAAAGGCTTATGGGTTGGTCTCGTCACCAATGGTTCGCTTCTCGATGAGCAGCTCGCCCGCAAGGTGGTTCGGGTTGGGATCGACGAAGTCAACATCAGCATCGATGGCTTCAGTCCGGCGGTGTATAATCAGATCCGTCGCGGGCTCGACTTTATCCGGGTTTCCGCTAACATCGAACGGCTCGTGCAGCTCCGTTCGGGGAATCGGCCGGTGATAAATGTCGAGGTCGTTGTCTTTGAAAAGAATCTCGATGATGTGAAACGCGGCTACCAGCACTGGCGTAGAATCGTCGACCACGTCATCCTCCGTCGTCCCCAAGACTGGTTGGCAACAATCAATGCTTCGACATTCGGCACGGGTCTTTATCCCGCAACCAAAACCCGGCCGCCCTGCCACTACCCTTTCACCGAACTGACCATCTATCACCAGGGCACCGCTCCGCTCTGTTGTCTCGATTACGACGCCTTCGTAAAAATCGGAACCTTCCCCGAACGCAGTATCCAAGAAATCTGGACCGGCGAACCGCTCAAAGCCATTCGCACCCTCCATCTTCGAGCCGGACAGCAGAAGATCAGTGCCTGCCGGCGCTGTGGATATTTTTCGGTCTGGTGGTAATGCGTCGAGTTCTGATTATCGCCTACTATACCCCGCCGTTAGCAATGGGCGGAGTACAACGGGTAACCAAACTTGCCAAATACCTTAAACGGTTCGGCTGGGAGCCGGTTCTCCTGACGGTAAAACCCATCGCCTACTATGCCTATGATCACACTCTCTTGGATGACCTGCGGGACATTCCGATCTACCGAGCAGCCAGCCTTGACCCGGCTCGACTCCTGCGGCTTATTTCTAAAAAGGCGATACCCGCCGGCACCAAGCCGGAGGGCATATTCGGCCGCGCCGTCCGCTTTTTTCTCCCGGTTGATTCCAAATCGCCCTGGGTCCCTTTCGCCTATCAATTAGGCAAGCGGATTGTCCGTTCCTATGACCCCGACCTCATCTTTTCTACCGCTCCTCCGCTCAGCGCCCATCTGGTCGGTCTGCTCTTAAAGAAAAAATTCAACCTCCCGCTGATCCTCGATTTCCGTGACCCCTACCTCAACCTCATCACCCCCACTCCGCTTCACCGCTCGATTCAAGAAAAAGCATTTGAATGGGCGAAGCGTTCGGCTGACGGTTTTGTTTCCGTTACTGCAAAATTCGCCGAAGCGCTCGGCATCAAAGCAGTGGTAATAGAAAATGGGTTCGACCCGGCGGATTTTACGGTTGAACCCCAAAAAAAGGACGCACGGTTCACCATCGGCTACATGGGGGCCTTCATCGAACGGGAAGAAAGCCTGATCAGCTTTATCCAGGCATTACAACGTATCCCGGGGGTGGTCTTAAAAATCGCCGGCTACGTCAATCCCAGCCTGATCGCTCAGTTCGGAAATACCGTTGAGTATTGCGGTTATTTGAGTCATCGAGCAGCAATTGCATTTATCAAATCCTGCGATCTGCTCTGGCTCACCACCATCGAGCGTCCCGCACTTCCGCCTTCCATGACCGGCAAGTTATTTGAATATATGGCGACCGGTAAACCGATACTGGCAACCGTTCGAGGCGAGAATGAAATCACTCAATACCTCCGGCAATACCGCTTAGGCATCGCGGTTCCACCCGAACCCGAGGCAATCTACCAGGCGATTTTCGCTTTCAAAGCCGGGAAGCTCGCGGTCAAGCCTGAATCGATATCCCGGTTCAGCCGTCTTTATCAAGCTTCGGTACTGGCGGATTTCTTTACCCTGACCGTCGAAAACCGGACGATGAAAAACCAAAGTTTTTTCCCAAAATTCTCTCGAAATCCTTAAGGTTTTCTCCGGTGCATTACAACCGACTGACCCCCTTTCTCTTGACAGAACCTGGGAACCCTTTAGAATCCCATCCAGTGGAATAAGGCAATACCGAGAGCCCGAGCTTTTCTGAATGTAAGGGCCGTATGCCTGGAACTTGAAAACTCAAAAAATTTTTTAAAGTAGTCCAAGGAGGCGCTATGGCTAAGGCACCGCAGGACCGGCAGCACTCTGCTTTTATGGCGAATATGGGTCATGAGCTACGGACACCGTT
>CAYHGV010000099.1:0-10839 GCA_964356135.1 uncultured bacterium | reverse complement strand
AGGTTGTTGATTTAGAAACTATCTGCCGGGGCTGCGGCATCCAGAATGTCTGGGTTACGGACCCGTACCAACTGAAAGAAACCGAGGAAACGATCCGCGCCGCTCTCGCTGCCCCGGGACCCGGCGTCATTATCGCCCGCCGCCTCTGTGTGCTTCTGTCCAAGAGTGCGGCTTCCGCCCGGGTCGTTAATCCTGAGCTCTGCAACGGCTGTGAACTCTGCCTGCGGCTCGGCTGCCCGGCGATCACCCTCGAGGACAAAAAAGCGGTGATTAACCCCGACCTCTGCTTCGGTGACTGCGGCCTCTGCGTCCAGGTCTGTGGACATAAGGCAATAAGTTAAAAGGTTATGTGGTCAAATAGTTGAATGGTTAAACTAAACAAACCGTTACATCCCTGTAGAAACAGACCTTTAGGTCTGTTTTATAAGGTAGGGTGCGATTGATGTCGCTGCGCTACGCGCTTTATCACACATAATAGATACTATTATGAACAGAACTAATTCCTGGATTCTCTATGGTTAAAAAGGAGCTCCTATGAATGTTTTGATCTGCGGTGTTGGCGGTCAGGGCATACTCTTGGCTTCGGACATCCTTGCCCAGGCTGCCCTCAATCAAGGCTGTGATGTTAAAAAGAGCGAAGTCCACGGAATGGCACAACGCGGCGGCAGTGTTACGAGCCATGTCCGATTCAGCGATAAAGTTTACTCCCCGTTGATTGAGGAAGGAACTGCCGATTTTATTTTAGCGTTTGAAAAACTCGAAGCTCTGCGGTATCTCCATTTCCTCGCGCCCAAAGGTTCGATTATCGTCGATACCCTCGAGCTGCCGCCCTTGGCCGTTCTTGCCGGCAAAGAGACCTATCCGGCAGATATCCCGGGAACGATCCGAAAAAAGACCAAACACGCCTACTTCATCGACGGGTCGGAGATGGCAAAAAAATTGGGCAACCTCCGGGCACAGAATGTCGTCCTCCTGGGCGCCCTCTCCCACTTTTTAACAATGAAGCCCGAGAGTTTTAAAGCCGCACTCACTTCACTCATTAAACCCAAATTTTTGGAATTAAACCTCAAAGCCTTTGCTTTGGGCAAAGAAACGCTCGCACGGATGATGTAATGACCGCCACTTAGACCTAAAAAAATCTTTTCTAACCGGATGAACGACTCTTCCTATTTTATCAGCTTCCCGTAAAAAAATTTATCGCCCAAATAGTTCCTAAAGCTTTGTTAACGAAAGCAGTAAATTCCGGGCAACGCAAGCCTGGGGTGAATCCGGATAGTCGACAATTAAGTCCTCCAATACTGTCCTGGCGGTCTTTACGTCTTTCAAATCCTCCCGATAAATAAGTGCTCGTTCCAATCCCATCCGGGCTAAGACCGGACTCTCGGGAAATTTTTTCTCCAATTCATCCAGAGCGGCTATTGCTGATGGCGCCTCTTTTTTTGCCCGGTAGCACCGGGCTAACAGCAGATAGCCGTCGTCGGCCAGACCGCTCTCCTGATTGACAATTTTTTTTAAAATCGCAATTCCTTCCTCATAGCCACCGGACTCATAATGAAAGAGCGCCTTGGAGTAATCTTTCAGGCTCGGGTCGGTCTCTTTCGATAAAACCGCCAGCTCCAATCCATCGTTTAAGAGCGGGCTAAGAGGAAATTGCTGGCTCAGCACGAGGGTGTAGCCGGGAATCGAATCGAACTCGCCTTCGAAAAAACCGATCTCAATCTTATAAAAAAACGCCCAATCGGTTTTCGCCGAAACCTGTGCAAGTACCGCTTTGGCTTTTTTCAACTCGCCCAATTCAATGTAGGTTTTAACCAGTCCCGATTGTGCCGGTGCGCAATCGGGTTCGTTTTTTAAAATCGCCCGGTAAAGATTCTCTGCCTGTTTCGGGTTTTTTAGGTCCTCCTGATACACGAGCGCCAGCTCCAACTGCGCAGGGGTCGAATGGTCTTTCGACAAAATCGCCACCGCCGCCTCGGTTTTTCCGATTGCCCGCCAACATCGGGCTTCATCCAACCGAAGATCGAGCCGGTTATAAATTTCTGCCGCCGGTTCATACGCCCCGGCTTCGACACAGAGTCGGGCAAAATCTGAAAGCTCATTTTTTGAACCCGACTTCTTGAATTCGCGTGCCGCTGCCGGATAATTTTTAACTTTAAGGTACAACCGGGCAATTATGCTTGACCGCTCTTGTTCGGATTTGATCTTTTTCACTTCGTTAATAACTATCTTCTGGTCGATAGTGTCTAAAAAAGAGACCAGCAGCCGCTCGTACTGATTCGCCAAGCCCGGCGAACGGTTAATAAGATTAACAATTTCGACCGTTGCCCCTTTATAGTCGCCGGTCAGTTGATAGCCTTGAATCAACTCCTGGGAAAAATAGGCATCGCTCTTCTTGAGCTTGCGGTAGCGCTGGTAAAACCCGACCGCCTCTTTCCAATGCTCAAAGAACCCGAGGGTATTTCCAATTCTTACCGTCAGTTCCGGGTCCCTTTTAAATAATCTCTCCAGGACCTCTACTCCCTGATTTTTTTTACCGGAGATAAACCATGCCTCGGCTAACCCAAAATAAGGCTCGGCTTCACCCGGATAGCGCTCGATCAGCTGTTGTGAGATTCGTATGAAATCATCCAGGTCACGGGTTTGAAAAGAAAACTGTTTATAGGCAATATAAGCGCCGATGTTATAGACCCCCCGATCAAGTGGTTCTTCATAATTATCTTTCGGGTCGACCATTGGATTCGACGGAAGTTGCGGAGTAGTGGTAACTAATAAAAAGAGCAGTTTCAAACCCAGCATGATTTTACGATCCGTCCCTCTCCGCATCCAGATATGCGTTCAGCTGCGGCTTATTATCGTGTATTCCGTATTTACCGATGTTCAACGGCGGTTGATATTTTATTTCTCTGTGCCCTCGATGGTTCCGTCTTTTTATTTTGCACTTTGCACTTGCCACTTCGTACTGCCGTTTCGCGTCCATCTGTGGTTAATATTTTTTCATTCGCCGACCAGCGCCTCAAAATATGCCTTGATTAACGCTTCGTATTCTTTGGGATAACCCTCTTTCAACGCCCGTAAACACTCCTCGCGCAGACGTTTACGCCGCTCGCCCTTATCCTCAGGGAGCGCTAACGGCACCGGCCGTTCCGCGTTCTCCTTACCCACCTCACTCTCCCGCTTGTTGGAGAATTCGCGCTGTCGAACGCTCTTCTGCGCATCCAACAGCCGGGTGAGAATCTTCTCCTGCCGTTCTAAGGTTTCACGAGAAATATTGAGGCTCGCCAGATCCTTCTCGACCTTTTTCATCTCCTCGATGACATTGTCGAGCGTCCCTAACAGCCCGGGTTTTTCACCCATCGATTTACTTACATCCTCTAATTCACCGCGGATTTTCGACTGCTGGGATAAAATCCGCTGGATTTGAGCCAGCTGCGCCTGGCTCAAGCCCTGACCGGGTATCGGAATCGGCAGCAATCCGCCGGCCTGTTGATTGAGCATCATCTGCTGTAGTGACAACTGGGAAAGCTGTGCCAGTAACTGTTCGAGACCTCCCTGCTCACCGCCGCAGCTTCCCTGACAGCCCTGGTTCAAAGCGGCAATGATAGCAGCGGTTGCCTGGTCAAGATGGCTGCGCGCCTGGGCAAGCTTTGACGGCACCAGAGAGAGGTTAGCCTGGGTGATGCTCTTCTTTGCTTCATCCATTGCCAGTAGTGCCTTGATGACCTCGTTGCCGATTTGGGGCGAGACCGACACGCTCAGCTCGCTTAAGGCATAGATGCTCTCCGCCACGGTTTTGGTTCCCGAAGCGAGAGTCTGCTGGGCTTGAGCCAACCGGGTTACGTCATCTTCCTTTTGAACCACATTCTCCAATCGTTCCTGTTCCTTCGATAGAGTTACAATATCCTTCGCCGCCGTTAAGAGTTTGTCGGCTATCTCGTTTGACCGCTCATCCAACAACTGGTCTTTTAACGCCGCAAGTGCTGCCTTCAGATCTGCCAGATTCGAAAGCATCTTCTGGCCGGCTTGTTTCGCCTGAGAATTTGCACCTGATTTAAGCTGGTTCGTCAACGATGACGCCTGAGCCGTCAATCCTTTTTCTGCCATCGATTTTGCCAGTTCGGCGAGTGCCTCGGCCACTTCTTCATCCTTCAATTCCTGAGCCAGCGATTGCGCTTCCTGCTCCAGTCCTTCTAAACCTTCTTTGACCTGGTTTTCGGTCGGGGCTAATTTCGGACCGGGCTCTTTATCGAGACGGTCTTGAATTTCCTTCTGGAGTGAATGGAGCTTTTCCGCCTGCTCGGCCATCGCCTTCAGCCGCTCCTCCTGTTCCACCCGCTTCAGAATCTCCAATGTCCGTTCGATCGCCTTTTTTAAAGCCTCCTGGGAAAGTTGCCAGTTGGCAAGCGCCTCTTTCAGACGGGGATAATCTTTTTCCAAAGCGCGGCGCAATTCGTTAAGCGAACGTTTCACCCCATCGGGCAGGATCTCCGACAGCAGATTTTCAATGTCGCGTAATTTATCCAATGACTCTTTATCTAACAGCATTCCGTCTTCGAGATTTTCAATCGCCCGTTCTACCTCCTGCTTCAAGGCATCAATGTTCGACAGTAGCTGTTCCTGATGCGACAGCAGAGTTTCAATATTTTTCTTTTCCGCCCAATCGAGCTGCCGCTCTTTTTTCAACCGCTCTTCTATCCTTTTTGATTCTTCGCCCAGTTTATCCTGCTCGGTCGATATCGGCTCCAGGTGGTCCTGTATCTCGGTCGTCTGCGAAACCACATCCTTATAGATTTCATCGACGGTCGGGAAGCGAATGGCATAGACCTCGCTCCGGGTTGATTTTGGACCGGAAACGCGGTCGTTATCCGCAACGACCGCATAATAATTAATCACTTCCCCCGGCATCAATCCCAATTCGGTCAGGTCCCAGTAATAGTAAGTCGTATCCTCGGTCCGTTCATTAAGCCCTTTCAATCGTAGCCGTTTTTCGGTTCCGCCTTTATTGGAGCAGAGCCAGAGGTCGGCTAAGCCATAATCGTCCAGGGCATTTATCCCTAACAGCAGTTTCATATTCACCGGCAGATCAACATTCCTTGCCGGTAGAAAGAGTTTGACCATCGGCGGTTCATCGTTCAACAGCCCAACCCGGATAACCTTCGGCTGGTTACGGTTACCAAAAATATCCGATAGGTTAATCGTGAACTCGGTTTGTTTGGTTATTGGAAATTCCCCTTCAAAATTTTTATTATCGGTTTTAAGCGTAACCCGGCTTGAATCGGCAAAGACGAGCTCGGCACTACTCAACGATTCGTCCCCGCTTCCCCGTATCTCGACCATCGTTCCCATAAGGGCGTTAATCTCATCGGATTCAATGGTAACCGGCGGCAGCTTGGAATAGGGTGGATAATGGTAGATAAACATGAGGCTCGCTATCTCCAACGGTTTTTGTAAACCGACCCGATAGACCGGGGTTCTCCGTTTGAAGACGGAAAAGTAGTAATTGAACCCCTGGGCGACCGTCTCTTTAACGACCGCTTCGCCGTCTCTTACCGACAGCCGGTATTTTAGCGCCCTACCTTTTTCATCCCTTTTTACATAAACCGCATTGCTAAACCGGTATGGTGAAGAGACTTTTAGTTTAACATCTATCACATTTCCCTTATTTACCGAAATATTCCCCGGCTCGACCGTCAATTTAATCGGAATCCTTTCCGGTGCAAAAGCGGCAAAAATCCCAAGCGAAAACCGGGTGTTGAAAAACAGGGCATAAGAAGCCAAGAGCACCAGCACACCAGCCAGCGACAGAAAAGCGAGCTTCGTTTTTCTCCGATTGACGAGATTAATTATGGGATTGCTTCGTAAGCTACTGACCGCATCGCTAACGACCGCTCCAATCAATTCGCTCGAATAACCTTCTTTTGCAGCCAATTGATATTCCGACAGCTCCAGGGCATTGATAACCTTACCGTTAAGACCGGGAAAACCCGTCTCAACCCGCTCCGCAATCCTCCGATAATTAGGACCTCTTGTCATAGCTATAATAAGGAAAACAAAACCAGGCACTAATATCAAAAGCCAGAGCCCGTTCAGAAAAAGGGAAAGAATCATAAGCAGAGCTGCTCCAGCCGCTCCTAAAAAGAGGCTGATGGCAAAGAGAATTTCATTTATTTTTTCGCTTCGGGCATATAACCCCAGCTCTTTTCTTAAACCGCTGTCCATGGAAAATTTTAGAATAGTTCCTTTAAGCTGTCAATAAGTCAAAACCCTATGCCTGTCCCCTTGGTTGTCGCAGGTAGGGGTCGGATAAGCCCGACCGGATGGCTGCGCCGGTCAGCGCGAAGACTTCGGTGCGATAGCGTACTGTTTAAGTGCTAACTCTATATTCTTCCTCCTTGCAAAAATAGTCTGTCACCTTTTTCTACCCGGTTAATTAGGACACGCCGCATTTCTTAGCGGTTGATTTCGCTTCGCTCAATCTATACTTCGTATCCAATCTTTATTCTCAGGGTGTTTAGCTCCCTTACCGAATAATTTTTATTTTAATTATCTTGTCCCCTTGCCGGAGTTGTTCAACGATGCTCATACCTTTGATGACTTCACCGAAAACCGTATAACTTCCATCCAATCCCGGTTGGGCTTCAAGGCAGATATAAAACTGGCAACTGCCCGAATTTGGGTCCTGAGCACGCGCCATCCCTAACGCACCCTTAATATGCTTCCGGTCGCTGATTTCCAGGGGAATCGTATAACCGGCATCACCCATACCGGTGCCCTGCGGGTCGCCGCCCTGAATGACAAAACCCGGCTCATAGCGATGAAAAGTCAGTCCATCATAAAACCCGGCTTCCGCCAGACGGACGAAATTTTTGACCGAAATCGGCGCATCTTTACCATACAAGAGCAATCTGAAAGAACCCCTGTTCGTCTTGACAATCGCCTGGGTGGTATCGGTCAGGGTCACTTCCGTATCTTTGGCGCTCACAGCCAGCTCAACCCGCTGGTCCGGGGTCAATGCGGATAGCAAAAACATTACTA
Organism: uncultured bacterium; assembly: GCA_964356135.1. Lineage (GTDB taxonomy): Bacteria > Hydrothermota > Tepidihabitantia > CAYHGV01 > CAYHGV01 > CAYHGV01. The sequence continues at coordinate 3,807 of CAYHGV010000099.1, read as the reverse complement.
TTGGTAATAAATTATACATTATTCCTCCTTGGGTTGTCATTAGAATTATCCTGAAATACGACCCTTGTCAAACCCCGCAAGTGCTTGAAAGAAAATTGACAATTGGTTAAACGGTTAAATAGTTCGGCTTGCATTCCTATGCTTTTCTTTGTGCGCTTTGTGGTCTTTGTGGTCCAATCTTTTCAATTCACTCGAGACTGCCGACCGCTTTTTCAACTTCTTCGAGAATTTCACACGACTTCACCAGTTCCTTCATCCGGGTATGGTCACTATAGAGCGGCCGGTCTTCGTCAAGATGTTCGACATATTTTCTGATCAACTTTTTTGCCGTCGTAACACCCTTGCCCGGATTAAATTCGCGGAAATCCAATGCCTGAGCAGCAGCCATAAATTCTATCCCTAAGATACCGTAGGCATTATCGAGAATTTGTCCGTTTTTGATTGCCGTATTCATCCCCATCGAAACAAAGTCCTCCTGGTCGGCCGCCGCCGGAATCGACATCGTCGAAGCCGGAGCAGAAAGGATTCTCTGTTCGACGATCAGAGTATCGGCGGTGTACTGGCTGAGCATCATCCCGGAAAACATACCTGCACCTTTGGTCAAAAATGCAGGCAACCCGATACTTAACGCCGGGTTGGTCAGCCGGTTGAGCCGCCGTTCGGAAAGAACGCAGACCATTGTCACTGCCGCACCAATCATATCCATCGGCAGCGAAATCGGCGAACCCTGGAAATTGGCACCGGTCAGGGTCAATTTATACTCGGGCATGAAAATCGGGTTATCGGCTACGCCGTTGAGCTCGATCTCCACCTGCTGCTTGGCATAGGCAACCGCATCGTGGACAGCACCAATGACCTGGGGTGAAGAACGCATCGAATAAGCATCCTGAACTTTCGTCTTAATCTTACCGGACAAAAGGTCCGAACCTTCGATACATTTCATGATTGACTTTGCCGACCGGACCGCACCCGGAAAACCCCTCGCCTCGTGCAACCGGACATCATATGGTTTCATATTGGCGTAGAGCGCTTCCAGCGTCATCGCACAGGCAATTTCCGCTTGTTGGAGCCAGCGATTGATATCGTAGAGCAGGAGTGAACTGATAGCGGTCATTAGATTCGAACCGTTAATTGCCGCCAAGCCATCCCGTGCCTGCAAACCCGGAACCGGAATTCCTGTCCGATCCAGCGCAACCTTACCCGGCAATCGTTCACCTTGGTAAAACGCCTCGCCTTCACCCAATAAAAGGAGAGCGATCTGGGACATCGGAGCCAGGTCGCCGCTTGCACCGACTGAACCTTTTAAACAGACGACCGGAGTAACTCCTTTGTTCAACATTTCGACCAGCGTCAGGGCGATTTCCGGCCGGCAGCCGGATTTTCCCTTAGCCAGAACATTTAACCTGCTCGCAATTGCCCCCCGGACATATTCGATCGGCGCCGGGTCGCCAATTCCGGCGGCATGATTATAAATCAAATATCTCTGGAATTGCTCAACCTGTTCATCGGTTAAAACCACTTCGGAAAATTCGCCGATACCGGTATTAACTCCGTACATAATTTCCCGTGCTTTAATCTTTTCTTCGAGCATAGCGCGGCACTGTTTAATCCGCTCCAGGGCAGCCGGCGATAATTCAACTTGCTCGCGGTACCGGGCAATCCGAATCATTTTTTCGACCGTCAACCCCGAACCATCTAAAATAATAGCCAACGTGGCCTCCTTACGTTAGAACCATATTTTTAATAGCATCGTCTTCGGCGTGTAACCGATTGAGATTACTTCGGGAAATTCCCGATTACAGCAATCACTATCGTGTAATTATAAACCCTTTTTTCGGAGTGTCAAGCTGCGGGATTTTTATCGAAGTAATCCCTCTTTCATCGTCGAAATCGACAAGAGACCACTAAAAAAGTCATTTTTAACCACTGATCCGCCACGAATCTTGGCGGACACGGAATTCACTGAATAATTATAACGAAATAAATATAATAACCATTCCGTTCCGCCACACACTTTGGCGGATTCAGTGTCTTCAGTGGTTTGGCAGTGTTCTCAACAGCAATGCTTGACATGGTTCCCGACAAGGCTATAGTGAAAACTATGGCCGACGCAATAATTTTCCTGGGTTCGGGTGGAGCTCGGATTGTAGTCTTTAAACAGATCCGCGCCTCGGGAGGCATCTGGTTATCGCTGGCTCAAAGGAACATTTTAATCGACCCGGGCCCTGGGTCGCTCGTGCGCATAACCACCAGCCGACATCACCTCGACCCGACCAAACTCGATGCGGTTTTACTATCCCATCGCCACTTAGACCACTCCGCCGACATAAATTCGATAATTGAGTCAATCACCGAAGGCGGGTTAAAACCGCGGGGCAAGCTCTTTACCCCGGAAGACGCCCTTGAAGGTGGAGACCCGGTAGTCTTACGATACCTCCGGAATTTCCTAGAGGAGATTGTTATCCTGAAAGAAGGCCTGACCTACTCGTTACCCGGGCTCGTTTTTTCAACGCCGATCCGTCACCAGCACCGCGGTGAAACCTACGGCTTTCTATTCAAAACCGAAAAACTCAAAATCGCCTATATCGCCGACACCCAATACTTTGAAGGATTGGCCGAGGCCTATCCAGCCGATGTGGCGATTTTCAATGTCATTCGCCTTGACCCTGGCCCCTTAGACCATTTAACCGTCGTTGATGTAAAACTACTGATAAAAAAAATAAAACCGAAGCTTGCCGTGCTGAGCCATTTCGGTATGTCAATTATCAAAGCGAAACCCTGGGAAGTGGCAGCCCAGGTGGAACAGGAAACCGGGATACAAACCATCGCCGCCCGGGATGGAATGAAACTGTCAGTGGAAAATATTGAACCACGAACTTACACGAATGAACACGAATAAAACCTTCATTAGAAACTATTGATGAGATTGACCACAAAGGGCACAAAGAGGAAAATGATAATGCAAAATGAAAAGTGTAAAATTAAAAATTCGTGTTCATTCGCTGATTATTCGTGTCAATTCGTGGTTTATTGTTGCAAGTTCCGAAACCTTTGTGCTCTTTGTGGTGAAAATCTTGTAATAATAAAATATGGCAACGATTAAACTCCTCTCCGAATCGACCCAGCGTAAGATCGCTGCCGGCGAAGTCATCACCCGGCCGGTTTCAGTAGTAAAAGAACTGATCGAAAACTCACTCGATGCCCGCAGCACCAAAATCGAAGTCGAGGTCACTCGGGGCGGCAAGGATCTGATCCGGGTGACCGACAACGGCACCGGCATGGACCGGGATGATTCCCTCCGCTGTATCGAGCGCCATGCCACCAGCAAGCTATCTGATATTAAAGACTTAAGCCAGCTTCGGACCCTCGGTTTCCGGGGCGAAGCTTTAGCCAGCATCGCCAGCGTGGCAAAATTGAGAATCGAAACCAACACCGCCGCCAGCCTGGTCGCAAACCTGATCGACGCCGAGGAAGGAAGGGTTACCGAAGTCCGGGAAAGTGCCCGCCCCGCCGGCACGACGCTTACCGCCCAGGAGCTTTTCTACAATCTGCCGGTTCGCCGGACATTCTTAAAATCTGACACCTACGAATTGAAACTCATCATCGAATTACTGAAAGGCTATGCACTCGCCTATCCCGAGATTCTTTTCTCGTTACAAGCCGACGGGAAATCGGTTCTACTCTTGCCGCCCGCCCCTTCGTTGCATGACCGGCTCGTTTCGTTCTTAGAAAAAGACGAATTCGAATCGCTGGTCGAGGTTTCGATCCAAAACCCCACCCTCTCGGTTCACGGCTTTCTTACCAATC
>CAYHGV010000098.1:0-11107 GCA_964356135.1 uncultured bacterium | reverse complement strand
ACCCTGATTGTCAATATCGCCGGGTTCAAAATTGAAGAATATCTGCACCTGGCAGAACTTTTAGACGATGAACCGAAGATTGCGGCACTGGAGATAAATATCTCCTGCCCCAATGTTCAAAAAGGCAGTCTCGAATTCGGCCAGGAGCCGAAGACCGCCGGATTGATTGTTCGGCAGGTTCGGCGGGTGACCAAAAAACTCGTTATCCCGAAGCTCACCGCTAACTTTACTGATCCGGTTGCTGTCGCACAGGCTTGTGAAGACGAAGGGGCAGATGCGTTGTCGCTCGTTAACACCCTGTACGGCCTGGCAATCGATATTGAGAACCGGCAGCCATTTTTAGGCGGTTTCGCCGGCGGGCTTTCCGGCCCGGCGATAAAACCGTTCGCCCTCTACTCGGTTTATAAAACCGCCCAGGCGGTAAAGATTCCGATCATTGGCGGCGGCGGGATAGTCTCGGCAGATGATGCGATTGAGTTTCTCGTAGCCGGTGCCCGACTGGTTTCAGTGGGAAGCGCCAACTTAACTAACCCGTATTCTGGATTGGAGATTCTTAAGGGAATTAGGTCCTACTGCGGCGACCATAATATTGCAGATATACAACAGCTCATCGGGTCACTGAAGAGCAACGGCAAACGAAAAAAGTGATTATGGTGCACTATTCCCAATTTAGAATATCCGTGTTAATCCGTGTCGTGCGCCTCGTCCCGAGGCGAATCCGCGAGACTCCGGGTCTCAGAAATTTATTCGAGCAAGCCTTACGATGAACGGACCGACTGTCGTTTTATGCGAATAAAAACAAGATTTGAGCCAAGGAGGGAGAATGGACCCAAGAAATAGATTGATTGTTGCACTGGACTTCGATTCGCTGGCGAAAGCGAAACGGTTTGTTGAACTCACCCAAGACCATTTAGAATTTTATAAAGTAGGCAGCGCGCTCTTTACCAAAACCGGTCCCGGTGTGATACGATTTTTAAAAGACCGGGGCCGCAAGGTTTTTTTAGATTTAAAGTTCCATGATATTCCATCGGTTGTCAGCCGGGCGGCTGAAGTCTGCACGCTGATGGAAGTGGATATGTTCAATCTCCATACCACCGGTGGGTTTGAAATGCTGGAGCAGGTCATGATGCGGACATTTCGGATTGCGGAGCTGAAACGGAAGAAAAAGCCACTGGTTTTAGGGGTGACGGTTTTAACCAGTATCGATGAACCGGCGTTTAAGGATATCTATGGAGCGCCCGCCAACACCCTGGCCGAGCAGGTCATACTCCTGGCTCGCTTAGCCCAGAGTGCAGGTTTGGATGGGGTCGTCGCTTCACCCAGGGAAGTCGCCGAGATTAAAAATGCCTGCGGCAAGGATTTCATCGTGGTAACCCCCGGCATCCGGCTTGAAGGCGAAACCGTCCAGGACCAGGCGCGGTTTTTAACGCCGAAAGAGGCGATCCGGCGGGGCGCAGACTACATCGTTGTCGGCCGGCCAGTGGTTCAGGCACAGGACCCGATTGGGGTAATAAAAAAAATAATCGGAGAGATTGCCGAAGCGGGTTGAGTTCAAAACCATACGGTCGAGCTCGCGTGACATCAAAAACGAACAAGGGTAAAAGGTAATTATTTTTAAAAATGAACCATCCGCCACAATTCGTGGTGGACACACGGATGAGTACGGGTAAACACAGATTAATATTGGGCATGAGAAGAGATAGGCAATTTTTATAATCTTAAGAAATGTCCGTGTTTATTTGGGAGCTATTTGTTTCGCCTCGTTTTTGAGGCAAAATCGGTGGTGAAAATTTTAGAAAAATAAACCATTATGAATTTTGTACTGTGAAAAATATTAGGAACTGGCTTTTAGAAGAAACCGACCCGTCGGTTCGTTATGTTGCTCTCCGGGATTTATTGGGTCGACCGAACGATGATTCAGAACTCCGAGTGGCACAAGCAGCAATTTCATCATCGAAGGTCGTAAAAAGAATATTCTCCACGCAAAAGCCGGCAGGACACTGGGAAGATGCTTCGAGTCCGTATCTGCCCAAGTATAAGTCTTCTTACTGGCAGATAATGATTCTCGGTCAATTGGGGTTGGACAACCGTGACGAACGCGTCAAAAAAGCATGCGAATATATTTTTAAGTTTCAACTGGCGGAAGGTGGTTTTGCCACCCAAACCAAACAGGCTTCCCGGCGAGAATACGACTGGCTATTACGGAAGAAGAAAAAGCTTCCTCCTTTTACCGAGTAAGCACGAGTGCAGATTTTCGAACAGCAGCTTTCTTGTCTGACCGGTAACATGGCGGCTGCCCTCATTCGGCTGGGATATGAGAACGATCAACGGGTGAAACAAGCCCTCCAGTGGCTCGTAAAAATTCAAAATCCGGACGGTGGCTGGCTCTGTCCGTACTGGCGTGCTCACATCAAGGATAGACACGGCTGTTTTTACGGAACAATCGCGCCGCTTGAAGCGTTGAGCGAGGTGCGGCAGGAGAAATTGACGCCGGCGATGAAACAGGCGATTCAGGGCGGAGCCGAGTTTTTACTGATGCACCGTCTGTACCAAGCCGACCATAACAATTATAAAATAATTAATCCGGCATGGTTGAAATTCGGGTTTCCCTGGTTTTACGGCTATAGCATCCTGCGGGGATTGGATATTGTGACCAAGCTCGGTTATCGGGGAGATGAACGGGCTGGAGCGGCACTGAAAATTCTTAAACAAAAGCAGGGTCAGGATGGAAAATGGGTTCTGGAAAATGCGCCGACCGGCCGGATGCAGGTAAATATCGAGGCGGTCGGCAAGCCGAGCAAATGGATAACTTTGATTGCGCTGCGGATACTACAACGTTTCGGCAGTGGTTAGCGGTTTTTGGTTGTATCGTTGCTTATCATCCCAAACCGCTCGCGAGCAATTTTTTCGATATACCGCAGGTCTTTTTCCAGGCGAGCCTTTTTCAAATTGAGAATTTCCATTTTTGCTTTCAGATCGGCGATTTCTTCGGTCAGCACTTTTTTCTTTCGTTCCAACGAGATGATTCGGAAAAGACCGGCAGAGCCGCCGAAAAAAATAAGGATAAAAAGACCGATGCCGATGATAATTAGCAGGTAGCGTAAGAACTTCGGTCGTTTTTTTGTTGTCCGCCTTAATGGTGCTTGAGGGGTCATTAGATTAAGGACGAAGGGTCGCTTCGGCGTTGGTAAACGTGCTCGCCATCAGATCAAGGACGAAGCGCGCGGACACCTAAGAACCCGCCGCCCATCTCTTCTTCGATTCTCAAAAGTCGATTGTATTTGGCGGTGCGTTCTGCCCGGCACGGAGCACCGGATTTTAAGAAGTGGGCATTGGTGGCAACCGCCAGGTCAGCAATGAAGGTATCCTCGGTCTCACCCGAGCGGTGGGAGATGACAACATTGTAGTTGTGCTTTTTCGCCAGCTCGATACAGTCTAAGGTCTCAGTGACCGTGCCGATCTGGTTGGGTTTGATCAGGGCAGCAGTCGCAACATGGAGTTCGATCCCTTTTTCCAACCGTTCAAAATTGGTTGCAAAGATATCATCACCGACAATCTGGATTTTTTTCCCGAGCCTGGAGGTTAAGAGCTGCCAGCCCTGCCAATCCTCTTCGGCCAATCCATCTTCAATTGAAATGAGGTGATACCGGTTCGCCCAATCCTCATATAAACGGACGAGTTCTTCGGCGGTGAGCGACCGGGAGTCAAGTTTCAGATGGTATCGGTTGTCGGCAAAAAAAGTGCTCGCCGCGCAGTCCAAGGCTAAGAAGATGTCGGTTCCGAGTTTGTAGCCCGCCTGCTCGATCGCCTGGGAAATAAACTCCAACGGCGCTTCGTTGGACTTGGCGTCGGGCGCAAAACCGCCTTCATCGGCGACGGCGGCATTGAGTCCTTTCCCTTTTAGCAATGCCTTGAGGTAGTGATAGACCTCAGCGCCGTAGCGGAGCGCTTCGGCAAAGTTGGGGGCACCGAGCGGCACGATAATATACTCCTGAATGTCCAAATTATTGGGGGCATGTTTTCCACCGTTGATAATATTAAATAAAGGAACGGGAATGGTCTTGGCGCCGGTGCCGCCAATATAGCGATAGAGGGGAAGTTGTAAGGCGTGGGCTGCTGTCTTTATGCAGGCCAATGATACCCCTAAGATAGTGTTGGCGCCTAAGCGTGATTTGTTTTTGGTGCCGTCCAATTCGATTAAAGTCCGATCAATCACCACCTGATTTAAGATATCCATTCCCAGCAACCGCTTTTTTATAACGCCATTAATGTTCTCAATAGCTTTTTTTAAGCCTTTGCCCAAAAATCGACTCATATCACCATCGCGCAGTTCAAGTGCCTCAAACTCGCCGGTTGAGGCGCCCGAGGGAACCTGGGCCCACCTCAGATGTCCGGACTCGGTTAAACACTCAACTTCTAATGCGGGAAAGGCTCTCGAATCTAAAATTTCACGGGCTTTAAGGTCAACAATTTTCATTTTATTTTCTCCGTTTTAGTGGTTAAGCTCTGATAGTTGCTGCGGCGTTCGGAATACAGGGGGAAACTTTCGCACAGGTCGCGCACCCCTTCCCGAATCAGAGTATAGGTTTTTTCATTCCCAATGTTGGTCAAAACTTTTTCGATCAGCGCGGCAATTGTGCGCATTTCCGTTTCGCCCATCCCGCGGGAGGTTAAAGCGGGGGTTCCCAAGCGGATGCCCGAGGCGATAAATGGTTTCTGGGGGTCGAAGGGGATGGCATTTCGATTAACGGTGATATCCGCTAAGCCTAAAGCTGCCTCTGCATCCCGGCCGGTGACGTTCTTCGACCGTAAATCTACGAGCATCAGATGATTATCGGTCCCGCCGGCCACGATCCGATAGCCACAGGCGACCAACGCTTCGGCTAAGGAATGGGCATTTTTAATAACCCGGCGCTGATAATCTTTAAAATCATCGGTCATCGCTTCTCGCAGGCAGATCGCCTTGGCGGCAATGACATGCATTAACGGGCCGCCCTGCAAACCGGGAAAGTTCGATTTGTCTATCGCTTGACTGTGTTTTTCTTTGCACATAATCAGCGCGCCCCGGGGTCCGCGTAAGGTCTTGTGGGTGGTCGTGGTGACGACATCGGCATACGGGACGGGCGAAGGGTGGAGTCCAGCCGCGACCAGACCGGCAATATGGGCAATATCCGAAACCTGGACCGCACCGACTTCATCACAGATATCCTGAAACTTGTCGAAAAAGAGAGTGCGGGAATAGGCGGATGCACCGGAGATAATGATCTTCGGCTTGTGCTCCAATGCCAGCGTGCGGACTAACGAATAATCAATCAGCTCGGTTTTCGGGTCAACACCGTAGTGGACGACCTGAAACAACCGGCCGGAGAAATTAACAGGATGGCCATGGGAGAGGTGGCCGCCGTGCGCGAGGTTTAAACCGAGAATGGTGTCACCAGGGTTGGCGAAAGCAAAATAGGCAGTCATGTTGGCTTGGGTGCCAGAATGGGGCTGGACATTGGCGTGGTCGCAGCCGAAGAGTTTTTGTGCACGTTCGATCGCTAATTTCTCGGCGATATTAACAAACTCGCAACCGCCGTAGTAGCGGCCATCGCGGCTGTAATCGATTTTGCCTTCTTTGTCTCGAACAAACGGATAGCCTTCGGCATATTTATTGGTCAGGACCGAACCCAGGGCATCTAAAACTGCTTCCGAACAGAAATTCTCTGAGGCGATGAGCTCGAGCTTAGTATGCTGGCGCTCGGTCTCAAGCCGGATCGCTTCAAAAATCTCCGAATCAACTTCATGAAGATTACGACCGTCCATTTTTCCTCCTTAGCGAATTACCTCACTAATAGATTTATTCGCCTTTAAATAAAATAGCAAACTCGGACTGTATGTCAACACTCGGTGATTTTAACCACGGAAGACACGGAAAGCACGGGAAAACGAACCGAATATTTATCCCCGGTAGTTAAAACCTTTTATCAATTGTTTTTCTGGGTTAATAGGTGGTTATATCAGGTTTTCCTTCACCAGCTTTTAGCGAGGCTGGCTCGTAACCGGAGTTCATTATAATTTTGGGTCGGATCCGGGTCGTGGTAGGAATTCCGTTCCAGGCTGAGGTTCAAATTTCCAATAATCCAGAGTGGAACCGAGGAATTACAATAAATTCCGGTGCTTTGATTTTGATTGGTTGCGGTCGACCGCTTGAGCCCGAGGGTATTGATCCATTTATTGAAGAATGTGTAGGAGCCGTTCACATCGAACGACAGATTCTCGTCGGTGTCGGTCGCCGACCGGCTCTGGTCGAGCTCGAAACTGACCCCACAACTGAAAGGGAAACTGAAACTGAGATTGTACGCGGGCAGATAACTGATCGACGAGCTGGTTTCGGCGCTGGACTGTTCCCGAGAAAGCTGATAGGAAACCGAGAAGTTCAGGGTATGGGTCAGACCCCAGGTGATGAAGCTATACCCGCTGTTCGCATTGATAAGGTCGCCCCGGGTATTTACATCACCGCTCTGCTGAACGTAGGGAGAATAACCGACCTGAAGCGAAGGAAATGGCGTGAAGTTCAGTCCCAGGTTCAGGTTATATGCCGTGTAGGTGGTCGTATAGTTCTTCCAGTTAATCAGATTGTCCCGCTCGCTGGTATACGATCCGGCAAGCGAGAGAGCGTTGTTAAAAAACCCTTTTTCAATGCCCGCTTCATAGGCAAAATTGTCATTTCTCATTGACGGAACGCCGAGCGAGACAAATCCCGGGCCGATCATTTTGATTGTCCCGTATAGTTTGGTCCCAAGAATATCGAAGGTCGGTTTGACGGTCCAGGCATAATCGAACGAGCTGCTCAATCGGGGATGAATCAAATTGACGAGCCCGGAAGGAATGCCGATAAGATTCATCTCTTCGGTTCGGACATCGCGGGTAAATTCCGAACCGGAAATTTCGGCTTCGAGGGTGACATGGTCATTGAAGAATGTAAGTTTTGCTTCGGCGCCGGCACAATAGTTCTCCTCCGGCGTTACAACTTCAACCGAATCGGCAGCGAGGGTATCGGTGGTATCCGGGTCAAACGGTATGGTATAGGCCGGGATCGAATTGGGGTCATCCTGTGCGTGGAGCACGGTAAAAATCAGATGGCTTTTTTCTTTTTTGCCGAAGCCAAAACGTCCGGCAACGAGCATCCGGGAATAGGCAGCATCGGTGCTTTCCGTCCCGACCACTGAGCGCTGGCTTTGACCACCGGTCGCCGCAAGGTAGAAGAGCCAGGGGTTGAGCTCGATCGCGCCACCGGTCACCGATACCCCGGAGAGGGTCAGCGATGAATAACTGGGGCTCGTGGTTCCAAGCTCAATCGCGGAAATTGAAAATGCAAAGCCGGGAAGGTTGACCATATCGCGTAGCAGTTTTTTCGGTTCTAAAAAAATCCGGTATTTGTTCAGCTCCTGACGCAGATTTGACTCCTGCGAGGACAGGTAAAAATTGAACGAGATCGGCATGCCATAAATCGAAAGGGTGGGATTCAGCGACAAACTGAGGGTCGTGGACGGTCTGCCCTGGGAAGCACCTTGAATGGAATCGAGTTCGGCATCGATGCTCGTCGAGCCGGAAAAGGCTATCGGTGAGGCAGATACAGAACCTGTAAGGAGTAAAGCTGAAACCAGCATCTTTTTCATTTCCGCCCCCTTATGCAATCCCATTAAAAATCAATCAGCGATTTCAAAGATAATATCGGTTGTTCTGCTGGTTGTTCCAACCGTACAAGTGGCTCTCATTAAAAATACTCCGCGCGTAGTCTCAGATGTAGTTCTAATTTTGAGCTCTGATAGCAGTGCTTCCGGATTGGTGAGAGTAAACTGTAGATTAAATCGTACCCACCAATCCCTCTCGCTGGGTCCCGGACTTAGTTTGGTAACTTTCGGATCAAGTTCCCAGTGAACCGGGCAGGATGAACCTGGTCCAATTGTTGTGGGTCCTGCGGGGATAGAAACCAAAGCCGGTATAACCATTAAATGGAGAGTATGTGTTACGGGTGGTCGAAGCGGCGACCGTTCACTGTTGCTGGGACTAACTTCAATACGCCAACCGGCAGCACCCGGAGCAACCCGTATTTGATGAACGGTGTCTGGTCCGGGTTCGTAACCACGGAGACTATATGGAGCTGAGAGCTCAACACTGGCAATAGTTTGCGGGTTTGAGTCAATCTCATCCCCGGGCGGAGTGCGCGTGCTCAGATGGGCAGATTTATCCCAGGCGCTAATTCTAATGGGTAGGGTTACAGCGATACTATCACAATTAGGTGCGGTAAATGCTCCCCAATAATACGGTATGGTATCACGGGTCGCAGCCAGGGTCAGCGGGATAGAAACGCCGCCCACAGTAGCTTCTATTCGACGTGCCGTTTTACCTTTCAGGGGATTGATTCCCGGGCCAAGCTCGATAACAATAATGTTTTGACCGCCAGGAGTGAGCGGTTCATTTGTTACTATATGGAATTCTCTCACCGTGAGATGACGGCTGGTCGGTTCGGTGCCGTCATAGTTATCAGTCCAGTACGCTTCATACCGGATGCGTCCGGAAAATCCCGTTTCGATTGTGCGCGACCCGCCAACCGGGGAGTCGTAGATCAGCACTCTTCGAACATAGGGTGGGTGATTGACAATTTCATAAAAATACTCGGTTAATCCTGCACCCATAGCGATGGTTGGTAGAGCGAGTGAATCGGTGAGCCGGAAATAGGGTTCGGTTTCGCTCGGGTCGTCCGAATCGATATCCGGGTCTAACGGCAAAACCGCCTGTGCGCAAGTGGCGATTATGCCTGTCAGGGCGCCATGAAAGGACATACCCAAAGGTTGGAAATAATGAACCCGGTCAATTATAGTATTGCTGATCTGTGCAATCGTCCGAAAGTAGGCGTTAAAGTCGGGTTGTGTGCGTACGCCTGAAGTTCTTACCTGTGACTCGATACGAGAAAGAGGCCAGTGATCCTGGACCAGTCGTTCGTAACCCATTTCCTCCGGGTCCATTCCTGTCTCGCAGATAGCCGCTGCTGCACCTGATACTATCGTTGCCGATGTCTCGCACGCAATCAGGCAGCCGAAATAAAAAGGCCCGGCAGCTATGCATCCGATGGCACAGTTGAGAAGAAACCGGGCTTGTAATTCAAGGAACAAAATCGTGCAAAATTGAAAGTCTGAGTAGGCTTCCGAGTCGGTCATCGAACTTCCTGGATGGGCAACCAGTTTGGTGTGGTCAGGCATTGCCTGGTCTTGGAATAGATGAAGGACATGACCGAACATTAAATAGGCATTTTTCATGCTTTCTGAGGTGTAGTTATTATATTGATTGATCGCTTCAGTAAAGGTCAACCGATTAAGGTTGGGATTAATCCGGTCGCCGCCATACGCCCAATCGCGTGCGCTGTAATAGCGGCTACCGACTTCCGGCTCAGAATTGTTGTCTCTAAAGTCAAAAAACGATTGGTATTCCAAGCCGGTCGCTTCTCCGCCAAAGTGGTGGTTATCCCGAGCGAAATTATTCTTAAAATAGTAGTCGGGGTTGGGGTTAGGAAGCCAGGTGCCATAAAAAATCGGTCTTTCTTCTGCGTCTTCATAGTGGGAGCCTATTATGATCGGATGATGGGTTTCGTTTGGGGTGTACAGTGGGTCGGGGTTTCCAAGACCAGAAGCATAAATTTCGGAATACCGGTTAGCGGTATCTGTTTCACGGATCAGGTCGATTGACCTGTGGGTGAAGAGACGATGGGTGGGTTGGCACCAACCCTGAATAGCACCTAAACGAAAGAAGAGCAGTCCCGGGGAGACTTCTTCGGAGGGTGCCTTCACAGCATCGGCCGGAAGCAGGACGCTCTGAATTTGAGGTGGGCCGAAGGTCATGATCATCTCGGACGTTACTACTGGTGTAGAACTCTCAACCGTGAATTTTTTTATTTTGTTGTCGGCCTGTGATACCCAGATGTAAGCAGATACTTTAAGGTTCGTGGTCGCATCGAGTAGCTTTTTCATAAAATCTTCTGCTTGTGCATTGCCGGGTTCACCCAGAATAGAACGGTAGAACTGCTCAGGGTTGTCCCGGAGCGGGAAATTTTCAAACCGGATTTCGACCTTCCGAAATCCGCTTTCTTCTTTTGCTTCCCCGATATCGCCTTGTTTTATAATTTCAACCAGAGCCTGGAGATAGTCAAGGAATTGCTCGGGAGACTTGATTCGAAACCAGCGTTTATAATAGGCGTGGCGGCCATAGCCTTTACCGTTCTGCCAGTAGAAATCAGCGGGAGGGATAGTTGAATTGGTCGGTTGTATTCGAAGATGCATTGATTGCGCTTGGCGGTCAACCTCTCCTTCTTTAATTACAAGCGAAGGTGAGTATTCTATCTTCAAGTGATAGCGGGTTAAATTTTCGTTTGCTTCGATAATTTTTTCAACGGAAAAGGCTTCGGTTTTTTGTAGGCTGAACTTCCAGATTTCACTTTCAGCAATGGAGAAACCATCGGCGAACGCAGTGATCCGCCAGGCGTATTGTTTGTTTTCTTCAAATGACCGGGCCGAAAGGGGATAAGGGAAGGTCGTTCCGGTCACTTCTTTATCTTCGAACCACGGGATGTTGGCACTGAGCGCCTGCTTAGGAGTCTGGCCGGGCAAGACCTCGACAATCCTTATTTTGTAGTTGAGTTTCTCGCCGGCCAGGAAAGGGGCGGGAGCAATCCAGGTAAATACGGGATGTTTTGCTTCGAGTTGGGCATTGTCCGGAGGAGCGATGAGTCTCGGCGGACTTTTCGGTGAAACGACCTGGGTGAAGCAGTTTTTGGCGTATTCTTTCTTGGTCGAGGCATCGACCACATAAACGCAGATTTCGTATTCGCCTGTCGGAAACCATCCACTTTTGGCAATGACGGTTTTATAGTCTGGATGAAACCAGAGGTCATTGACTTCTTTTATATCGCCCATTTTTATCCGTTTGAAACCGGGCGGCAGCTCGAAATTGTTGGAGTTACCTTCCGCCACCCGACCGTCTTTTTTTTCATAGGCTATGACATGGAGATAGACCGTATAGGTCTCTTTGGTCAGGTTGTTTAAGTCCACCCACCAGAGGTCGCTCGCCT
>CAYHGV010000097.1:0-11175 GCA_964356135.1 uncultured bacterium | reverse complement strand
TTATAACATGCAATTTTGCGTCGGGAATCGTTGTTCCGATGCCGACATTGCCAGTAACAGCAGAATAGACATCGGTTCCGGAAACAGTCCAATCGCCGTCAGAAGTAGCTGCCGCCCATCCTACATCAGGACCAGCTGTCACCGTCAGCACCTGACCCGCGGCACCGCCGGCCGGACTGATTTTGGCAGTCGTGACCGCATCATCAGCAATCTCAGTGGTTGCTATTGGCGGTGTCAAAGGACGGGTTGCTACCGGTTGTGTTCCCTCAACCCAGGCAAAGCCATTTCCAGCCAGGATTAACACACTGTAGATTGGTATAGCGATATATTTAAGCATTTTTTCCTCCTTTGCTTTGCTCCGCAAAGCCCGCGGAGTGACACGGATATTGACACGGATAAACGCGGAAACGCTGAACTACGCGGAGCGGTTTTATTTTTAACCATTCAACCATTTAATCTTTTAACCCAATCCCAGTTTTCTATTTTACCAGTTACCATTTTACTATTTTTCTGACCGCCTTAAAGTCACCGGTCTCCATTTTTACAAAATAGACCCCGGAACCGGCGTCGCTACCTTGGTCATCGGCTCCCGACCATCTCAGACTATACCGTCCCGGTTTCTGGCTTTGGTCAACAAGTTTCTTTACGAGCCGGCCCGAGCAGTCATAGATATGGATGTTGACTTTAGTAGGTTTTGCAATCGAATAAGAGATTTGAGCAGAGCCAATACAGGGATTGGGGGTGATTGGGTTAAGAGTAAAGACGAGCGGTATTTCAAGGTTTTGGCCAAACTTTTCTCCGATGCCGATAGTGCCGGTTGCCGCACTCAAGGTGACATAGCCCGAAGCATCCGGTCCGGAGACGGTGAATCCGCTAATGGCATTGCCGGCTGGTGCGGCGTAGTCTTGCACTGCGCTTCCTTGCCATTTGGTCTTAAGGATTTCTTTGGTCGAACCGGTGCTGGCGACCGCAATCAGGTAGACATAGCCTTCGAAGTCCGGGCCGGTCGTTTGAAAGCCGGTTATGGTGCCACTGCCCGGGGCGAAATCCTGAACTGCAGTCCCTTGCCACTTGGTTTTGATAATATCACCGGAGCCGGTGCTGGAATGAGCTTTCAGGTAGACATATCCCTGAGCATCCGGCCCTGAGACACTGAATTGATTAATCGAGTTGGTGCTGGAGAACTCCTCGAGACCCATTCCCTGCCACTTGGTCCGAAAGATTTCCTGAGCCGAGACAGGCAGGATTACGATACTGAGCACCGCATAGGTAACGAATCGGTGCATAAACCCCTCCTTTTTTAATCTTAATTGACTTTAATTACCGGGGTGTATTTGTCAATAGAATATGTGACACCTGCCTTAGAGGGAGCTCGGTACAACCCGGTTTCAGATTAGCCGTAGCGCCGAGGCTTGTCCTCGGCTGAGCCGGGGATAAACTGTGGGAGGGCTTCAAGTCGCGAAAAACCGAATATTATTTATTAGAAATTGATTATCCTGATAGCGGGGCGATTGAGCTCCTTGCAGTCGCTCTATTCTTTGAATTTGAACTCCTGCCAGTCGCTCGATAGCGCGTCCATTCCTGAATTGGACGCGACGCATTTGGTGTCGTTTTACTCCACCTGTGCTTCGCATTTTATCGCACAATGGGAATACGGTCGGATAAATCCCACCGCTACAATCTATTATTTGGGTTTTTCGCCTTCTAAGACAATCTTCGACAGGTCGGCGACTTTCAAAAATAGGGATTTTATATAATCAAGAAGTCCTAACCGGTTATTGCGCAGTTTTTCATCTTCCGCCATTACCAAGACTTTATCAAACAGCGCGTCAATCTCACTGCGCAGGCTGAGGAGAAGTTCCAAGCTCTTTATGTAATCTTCAGCTTTGAGGGTTTGATGTAAGAGCGGCTCAGTCAGTTTTGCCTTTTCGAACAGAGTCCGCTCTTCAGGTTCTATCAACTGACTTTCGTCAACCGGCGGCGGTTCCGGCAGACCGCGAAGTATGTTTACGACCCGCTTCTGACCGATGACCAGATCTTCAAAATCGGCCCGGTCGCGAAATTGCATCAGTGCCAGAGCCCGGTTTTTCGTGTCGACAATGTCGTTGAGGGAGAAGTCAATAACCGAATCGACGACGTCGTATTTCAATTTTTTATTTTCTATCAAGTAGGTTCTAATTCGGTCTTTGAAGAATTCCTTGAGAGCGGAAGCCGTAGTTTTATCCTTCTGTCTAAAATCTTCGTATTGTTGCAGGGTGCTGTCGATTAATTTATCAAGGGGCAAACGCAACCATCCTTTTTGTGGATGAGACTGAAGTGACATAAATCTCGTTTCTATAATAGTTATTATCACATTCGCCTGACGGCGGAGAGCGAAGGGGTCTTCCGAGCCGGTAGGAATCTCACCTAAAAGAAATGAAGCGGCAATGTTGTCTAATTTATCGGCAATGCTTAAAATTGCACCAAAGACATCGATTTTAGTTTCATATTGTTCTCGCAGTGCGTTGACGACAACGCCCTTCTCACCGGACATGCGTGCATATTCAGAACCCATTATACCTTGTAAGGAAGTGAATTCTTTCTCTCTGACCATATTGGTCAGAAGGTCGGCTTTCGATAATTCGGCTGCCCGGCTCAAGTCAGCCGGGTTGAACCTAGCCGAATCCAAATTGAGATATTGATAGACGGTTTCGGCAAGACCTTTGATTCTTTGTGTCTTGTCGTAAAGAGTCCCCAAACCTGCAATCCAGGTAACTCCTCTTTCTTGTTCTACTAGCGGCGAAAGACCGATTTTCAGGTCTTCATCCCAATAGAATTTGGCGTCGGCTAATCTTGAACCAACCATCCGTTCAATCCAGGTTTTCACATCCGGGCTTTTCTTTTTCGAAATATTGGTTATGGCAATAAAATTGGCAAGAGGTGCGCCTGATATCTCCGTCAAGGAGAAACACCGCTGATGAGCTTTCAAGGCCGTGACGACAACAATTGGAGGAAGGTTTGGAGGTAAAAATTCGGAGTTGAATTGGCAGAGCAGTGGGTTAGGATATTCGACGACATTAATAGCTTCATTAAGCAGTTCTTCGTCCTCGACAATTTTTGCATTTAATGAACCGGCGATTTTTTGTAAGTTTTCCAGAATTATTTTCTTCCGTTCTTCAAAGTCGGGAATGACGCAATTCTTTTTTAAAACCCGCTCGTATTCGCCGGGCGATTTCACTGATAACCGCTTGGGGCTAAAAAATCGGTGGCCGGCGGTATAATGCCCGGATTTAACACCGTTGATGGCGAACCCAATAGGGTTCGTGCCTAACAGAGCCACAAGCCAGCGGATCGGACGGCCGAATCGGGTCTTGGTTTCGGTCCAGCGCATCGTCTTGGGAAACGGTAGTGAAAGTATAGCTACGGGTAAAAATTCAGGCAGGAGTTGAGCCGTTGCCCTGCCTTTGCTCTCTTTTTTCAAAAAGATATATTCACCTTTGGGCGTTACTTTGGTATAGAGGTCAGCCGGACGAAGACTATGGGTTCGGGCAAAGCCCAAAGCGGCTTGGGTCGGTTGGTTGTTTTTGTCATATGCCAGAGATTTGGGCGGTCCTTGAATCTCCTGCGTCTGATCAGATTGTTTTAACGCAACCTTATTAATTACAATTGCAATCCGGCGGGGGGTGAAAAAGATTTTACTCAGACCAGCTTCGATACCCGCCCGGGCTAAGAAATCCATGACCGCCGTTTTGAAAAAAATGGCAGCCGGTTCTAAAAAAGAAGCCGGTAGCTCTTCAAACCCGATTTCAATCAGCAGGTCTTGTTTCATTTAATTAACCCTTTGATACCACGGATTTCGCCTCGATCCGCCATCCGCCAGACTGTGTGGCGGATTCTTGGCGGAGTGGCGACACGGATATACACCGATAATTTAGAAATTAACACCGATTTTTTTAATTCTGCATTTTGCATTTTGACTTTTGCAATTTTATTGTGCCTGTCTGCGTGCATCTGTGGTTACCTTATTGTTTTGTGATAAATATACTACTGCCGCCTGGCGGGCAATACCACGGACCCGGGCGATGTAGTTCGTTCGTTCGGAAACACTGATCGCTCCGCGGGCTTCTAATAGGTTAAAAATATGGGAACATTTGATCACACAGTCATAGCCCGGATAAACGAGACCTTTTTTGAAAAGGCGCTGGGCTTCTTTTTCTAATGCATCGAATTGCTGTTTATGGAACTCGACATCCGCTTCTTCGAAGTTAAAGGCTGAAAATTGTTTTTCGTTGTCGCCGTAGACATCACCCCAGGTCAGCTTGTTGTTCCATTTAACGTTGAAGAAGTGATCGATGTCCTGCAAAAACATTGCTATTCGCTCCAAGCCGTAGGTCAATTCGACCGGAATAATCGGTAGTTCCAAGCCGCCGACCTGCTGAAAATAGGTATACTGGGTGATCTCAATTCCATCGAGTTCGACCTGCCAGCCCAGACCGGAGGCGCCGAGGGTGGGAGATTCCCAGTCGTCTTCGACAAAACGAATATCATGTTCTTTTAAGTTCACTCCGATCGCTTTCAGACTATCCAGATAGAGGTCCTGAGAGTCATTGGGTGCGGGTTTGAGAATGACCTGGAACTGAAGGTACTGCTGAACCCGTAACGGATTCTTGCCGTAGCGGCCGTCGCGCGGCCGTTTGGACGGCTCGACATAACAGACATTCCACGGTTTTGTATCGAGAACCCGTAAGAAAGTTGCCGGGTTAAAGGTCGCGGCGCCGACTTCCGAGTTATAGGGTTGGGTGATGATGCACCCTTTCTTAGCCCAGAACCGCTGGAGGGTAAGAATAATATCCTGGAGATTTTTAGCCACCCTGGTCCTCCAGTTTTTCTACGTTCAACGTTCTGCCGGAGAACCTGCCAATGGCGATCACTCGGTGGCGGTCGAGGGCTTTTAAAAAAAGTGGAGGCAAATTGCTGATGAGCTCGATCGCCGAAGTCTGGTCAGTCAGGCTTTTTACAATTCGGAAACCGGTATCCGGAGTATAAAGAAAAACGGCTTCGACTGCTATCGTCCGGCCGCTGTAGGATTGGGGAGAGGCGATTACCGCATCACAGTCGATGAGGTCATATTCGGGAGCTGCCTGCAGTTGGGTTTTAACCCCGGAAACAGTTTTCAGGAGTTCGGCAAGGGGCGGGGGCAGATCGGCGCCGGGATAAAGGACAACTTTTACCGTTTTGCCATTTTTTTTGAAGACAAGATTTTCGACCGGCGCATCGTAAATAATCCCACCCCGGTATTCGGATTTGAGGGTGGCAGGATCGATTTTGTCAACAATTTTCAAAAGGGCTTTCAAATTTTTATCCGCCATCGTCGATGACCGGAAGTTTTTTTTCTGGGACAAAGCATTAGAAAAGAAATTCTCGACCCAGCCCGAAGGATAGATTTTTACTTCGTCCTTCATTCCGACCCAGCCGGAAACGAGACTGTAGGTGACAATCGGTTCGTTCGTGCCGGGTGGTGCCCCGATACTGGGTTTGAGAGTGCAACCCAAAAAAAACGGGAGTAGTATAAATTTCGATACTGTGGTCATAGACCGAGATCGGGGGCGATTGCCTGCATTGCCTCGAGGCAGAGCTGGATAAATTCTTCGAGCGACAATCCGATTTCTTTGCAGGTTTCTATCTGTTCGCGGTTGGCACCGGCAGCAAACCGCTTCTCCTTAAACCGGCGCAGGACAAATTCGGTGTCGACATTGGCGATTTTTTTCGTCGGGTGCATGAGGGTGGCGGCAACGATCAGGCCGGTCAACGGGTCGACCGCATACAGCGTCTTCGCCATTGGCGATTCACGCTCAATATGGCCGGGATGGCCTTTAATCGCTGCGATGATTCGTTCATCAACACTCAGGGCGGATAACATCTCGGCGGTGACAAATCCGTGCCGGGCGAAATCATTGATGGTCTGGTCGTAATCCAAATCATGGAGCAGCCCGACTAAACTCCAGAGTTCTTCGTCCTCGCCGTAATGACGGGCAAATCGGCGCATACAAGCCTCGGTAGCCAGCATGTGCTTGACCAGATTTTTATTGCTTACGTTTGAAGTGACTAAGCTTAACGCTTCATCTCGGTTCATGGTTAACAATAGTCGGTTCAGGTACCATTGTCAATAGAACGGAGCGAACGGTCTCTCTGGCAAAGGGTTTTTTATCACGAAATCCGTCAAACTCAGAAAGCACGAAATTCGTCGCGTCCCATGTAGGAAAGGACGCGCGATAGAACGGCGGCAAGGATTTCAAAGCTTATCATATATTGAAAATACTACACTTGATTTTTTCGTGTTTTCCTCCTTTCGTGATTTGATGTCGTCCGCCAAGATACGTGGCGGACGACATCTATCCGCCATACCGCGTGGCGGATTTCGTGATAATTTTTGTTCTTTGTCTGGACTTACGGAGGAATTTTCATCGTCGTCATCGTTCCCGGAAACGGTATTGACAGTGATTTTTATCGCTGTAACATTTTCTCAAGAGCTTTTAAAGGAGGCTTTATGAAGAAGAAAGTTATTATTGGTTTAATTGTTGTTGCTTTTTTAGCATTCGGTGGGTGGTTCGGTTCTCGCCTCTGGGCCCAGCGCGAGAATGTCTATGGTTATTTGCGGCTTTTCACTCAGATTGTTCATCTGGTCGAGCAGAACTATGTTCGGGAGATGGAACCCCGAGATCTGATTGAAGCGGCAATTGATGGTATGCTCGAGAGCCTGGACCCGCATAGCCAATATCTCGACTCAACCGAATTTGCTCAACTCCGGGTCCATACCGAAGGTGAGTTCGGGGGCTTGGGAATTCATATCGATTTGGTTAATGATACCTTGACCGTCGTTTCACCGATGGAAGGGACGCCAGCCTCCCGGGCAGGCATCATGGCCGGCGACCGGGTAATCAAAATTGAAGGAAACTCGACCGCCGGTATCACCTTAGACGAGGCGGTATCGAAGCTCCGCGGCCCGGCAGGAACGAAAGTGGCGATTTCGATTCAGCGTGAAGGGGTGAAGCAGCCATTAGAGTATAATCTTACGCGGGAATATATTCAGATTCCTGCGGTTCCCTATGTCGGCCCATTAGGAGACGATATTGGGTATGTCCGGCTCTTGACGTTTTCCCGAACTTCGGGACCTGATCTTAAGCGTGCAATCGATTCCCTCTTTACCCATTACAAAATCAAGAAGCTGATTTTAGACCTGCGGATGAACTCAGGCGGTTTGCTGCCGGAGGCGATCGAGGTCTCGGACCTCTTTCTACCCCGGGGCAAAAGTATCGTCGTCACCAAAGGGCGGGATCCAGAGACCAATCATGAATACCGGGCAGCGGGCGATGATGAGTATGGGGATTTTCCGTTGGTCGTGCTCGTTGACGGAGGGAGTGCTTCAGCTTCCGAAATTGTCGCGGGTGCAATTCAAGATTGGGAGCGGGGTTTACTTATCGGTGACACGACTTTTGGTAAAGGTTCGGTCCAGACTATCTACCAGGTAGAAGGGGGCGGGGCGTTAAAACTCACCGGTGCCTACTGGTATACTCCGTCCGGTCGCGGGATTGATAAGCCGACAACGTCGGATTTTTTTAAGCGCTATTTACTGCGACGCCAGGCACGGGAGAAATCGAAAGAAGAAAAAACAAAAACGGAGAAGGTTTTTTATACCCTCGGTCCGGGACGGTATAAGGTTTTTGGAAACGGTGCCATCGTTCCCGATATTATCGTCGAGCCACCCAAACCCACTGAGCTGGCAAGGCGTTTAGACTTCAGTGTCATTCGAGACTATGCGTTGCGCTATGCACACCAGCATAAAGATTTGAGCAGGGATTTTCAGGTAACCCCGGAGATGCTGAGCGAGGTTCAAGGGATGATAAAGAATAAAAAGATAGAATTCACTCAGGCACAATTCGATTCATCCCGGATTTATATCGAGCAGTGGATTAAATCGGAGATTGCCTTCGACCTCTTTGGCGATAAAGGCCGATACGAACTCGGGGTCTTACCGTATGATGAACAGGTGAAAAAAGCGGTCGAATTACTGAAGGGGGTAAATACGACCCAGGAGCTTTTTCGACGCGAAAAGAGAGAAGGGCGCTAATCGGTTTTTCCCGATTAAGCGTCCAGTGCTCTTTGGGGCGGGTTTAGGGATAGGTTTCTTGTTATTGCTTTGGCTGGCTCAAAAAATCCGCAGGGTTTTTCCATAAGCTGCAGGTGCTTCGGTTCTCTTTTTCGTGATTTCGTTTTTTCGGAAATTTCGTGATATAGATGTAATTTTTCAAGTATCGTTCACCGCGTTCTTGACACGCGGCTAATCCAACTTACCATAGAACCATGTCGGTGCTGCTCGTGCTGTTAATGTTTTCTCAGGCTGATAGCCTCGATATCGTCCGCTATGGTGCGCACGGTAGGATAATCTATATTCCGAACGAGGATCGGGTTATTTTAATTGATTCGGCATGGGTCAAGTATAAAGATCTTCAGGTGAATTCGGATTCGATCGAGTATAATACCGAAACCCGAATCTTAAGCGCGCTCAAACAGACCTACCTTTTTTCCTCTTCCGAAAATATTACCGGGGATGTTCTCTACTATAATATCGATTCCAAAAAAGGGATGATGGTTTCCGGGGAAACCAAAATTGAGATGGGTGATTTTACCGGTAAAGAGATCTGGATGGTGAGCGGAAATACTCTGAATGTCAATCGCGGGTATTATACGACCTGTGACCATGAACCTCCCCACTATTACTTTTATGCACCGCGGATGAAAATTTTGTTGAATGATATGGCGATAACCCAGCCGGTGGTTCTCTATGTTCAGGGGATGCCGGTGGTGGCGGCACCGTTCTGGTTTTTCCCGATATCGAAGAACCGTAAATCTGGACTGCTGCCGTTTAAGGCCGGCCAGTCTAAGACCGAAGGTCGCTATGCAAAGGGAATTTCCTACTACTGGGTTATCAATGACTATGCCGACATGACCTTTGCCTTAGATGTCATGGAGAAGAAAGGGTTCATGCCCAAGCTGGAAGCGGTTTATATTATCCAGCCCTATGTTCGGGGAACTTTTTTAGGAACTTATATCCGGGAGACCGATACCCGGCGACAGCGTTGGAGCTTCAATATGAATCACCAATCGCTGCTGCCGTTGGGTGCGACGCTCGATGCCCGTGCCGATTTTCAGAGCGACCGGAGTTATGACCCGGATTACACCGAAGACCGGATCGTCTGGTTGAAAAAAGAGGCATACTCATTTGCTTCTCTCACCCGGCCGTTTTCGATCGGGGTAGTAAATCTCAGTTTCGAGCAGCGCCGGGACTATGATAATAGAACTACCGAAGAGCGATTGCCGCTGGCTACCTTCAGTCTTATTTCCCGTGCGCTGTTTCCTGCCGCAGTAGACCCCCGCTGGTTCAACCGTATCTACTGGTCAGGCAGTATCTCCGGGCTCAATTTCCATAGTGTCCGTTTTGATACGGTCACCAACCAGGATAGTGTCATCTGGCAACGGTCAATCGGCGGCAGAACCGGTTTGAGTTCAAACCAGAAAATATTGGGTTCGATTAATCTTACCGAAGGAATCGGCTACAGCCATACCAGCTACTTCAGCGATACGACTCCAAGCCGGATAAGTTATGATTTTAATGCCGGAGCGAATCTGAATTTGTATCGGGTCTACGGGCTCTACCTTTTCGGTATCCAGGGTTTGCTCCACCAGCTGACGCCGAGTATTGGCTATAGCTTTTCTCCCGATGTCGAAATGAAAGGGTTTTTTGGAATACCCCGTTTTTCGACTGTAGGTCAGGCGAACAAAATTAATTTTGGTTTGGGAAATCTTTTTCAGGGCAAGGTTGGTAAACTGAAAGAAAAAAAAGATATCGTAGTTATTAATGCCGGCAGCGGATATGATTTGCTGAATAGAAAAAAACCGATTTCTCCGATCAGCCTCAGCCTGGACTTTCCTTCGCTGACCAAAATCAAGACCCGGATCGGAATGAGCTATAATATTTACGATCAGAAATTTTCTTACAACATAGTTTCTTCAGCCGATTTGAGTAATCTGGTCGGAATACCGGCTGGCGATTCTCTTGGGTCAGACCGAAAAGGCCTTACGTTGAGAGTATATCATTACTACACCCGGGACGGCAGCAACATGCTCAACTATCAAGTGGGTTTAAACGTCACCCGCAACTGGGCACTGAGTTTTAACGGTGGTTACGATATCAAAACCAAAAAAACTATCGACTATAACATCAGTGTTACCAGAGACTTACACTGCTGGCAGGGAATTTTTACCGCCTCGGGTTTAGGGGCTGAGTGGAAATATGATTTCAAGGTTCAGATTAAAGAAATTCCTGAAATCCAGATTGGGAAGGGTTTGTTTGGTTGGGCACCGTAGGGTTTTAAAAGAGCATCAAAATGAAACTATTTAAATTACACTTTTTGGAAATTTCGCAATTCTCATTTTTTGAAAATTACCCTTGACAAAAAGTAATAAAGTTCTATAATTCTTGTACTCTAAGTTAGAAATTGGAGTGTACGAATTTTTTGTTCTTTGGACAATTTGGATTGGCAGGCTGTAGTAATCTCAAGCTACTAAGGGCATATGGTGAATGCCTTGGCAGCTGGTAGTGATGAAGGGCGTGGCAAGCTGCGATAAGCGCCGGTGAGGTGCACACAACCTTTGATCCGGCGATACCCGAATGGGGAAACCCGTCCTGAGTAATGTCAGGACATCCCGCATCTTTTCATAGGTACGGGAAGCGAACCCGCTGAAGTGAAACATCTCAGTAAGCGGAGGAAAAGAAAACAACCGTGATTCTCCAAGTAGCGGCGAGCGAACGGGGAAGAGCCTAAACCGACTCAGGTATCTAAGCCGGCAGGCGTTGCCTGAGCGGAGTTGCGGAGCCTATCTGCATCCAACTGCCGTGCGGATGGAGGAGTCAAAAAAACTTTTGGGTAGTCGAATCGTCCTGGAAAGGCGGACCAAAGATGGTGATAGTCCAGTAGGCAAAACCCGAAAGTTCTCCTTAGGATAGGTTTCCAAGTACCACGGGGCACGAGAAACCTTGTGGGAAACTACCGGGACCACCCGGAAAGGCTAAATATAACCAGCTGACCGATAGTGAACTAGTACCGTGAGGGAAAGGTGAAAAGAACCCCTGGCGGG
>CAYHGV010000096.1:0-11187 GCA_964356135.1 uncultured bacterium | reverse complement strand
GGGCCACCTCCTCCTGCACATCGGCCACCTCAAAAAGGATTTGATAATTATTCTCAATGATAACGAGATGTCGATTGCCAAAAGCCAGGGTGCGGTTGCAACCTATTTGAATAAGATCATTACCGGCCGATTCTATAATCGCCTCCGGTCCGATGTCTGGAACCTCCTCGGCGTCTTACCAAAAAATATTACCGATCGGGCACGGGACGTCGCCCGCAAGATCCAGGAAGGCATGAAAAACCTGCTGGTGCCGGGCGGACTCTTCGAGGAACTCGGTTTTCGCTATATCGGCCCCTTAGACGGACATAATTTGGAACTCCTGATCAAGACCTTTGATCGAATCAAAACGATGAGCGGTCCGCTCATCGTCCATACCGTAACAAAAAAAGGAAAGGGCTATCTGCCGGCGGAACTCAACCCTGAACCTTTCCATGGCATCGGACCGTTTGATGTCGAAACCGGCACGCCATTGGGTAATAAGAGCAGCTATACATCGGTCTTTGGCTCTACCCTGGTTGAACTCGCCCAGCATGACCCGCGCATTGTCGCCATCACCGCCGGCATGTGCCTCGGTACCGGGCTGGTCGAGTTCCGCCACCGTTTTCCCCAACGGTTTTTCGATGTCGGCATCTGCGAGCAGCATGCACTCACCTTTGCGGCGGGACTGGCGGTTGCCGGCCTCCGACCGGTAGTCGCTATGTATTCAACCTTCCTCCAGCGGGCCTACGACCAGTTGATCCACGACATCAGTATTCAGAATTTACCGGTGGTTTTTGCGGTTGACCGTGCAGGCCTGGTCGGCGAAGACGGTGCGACCCATCACGGCCCCTTCGACCTCTCCTTTCTTCGACCGATACCGAATATGGTGCTGATGGCTCCGTGCGATGAAGAAGAATTGCGCCAGATGCTTACAACCGCCCTCCGCAATGACAACGGGCCGATCGCCATTCGTTATCCCCGGGGTTCCGGGCCTGCGCTCAAGAAGAAAAAGCCCCCCCTCGAACCCCTGATCATCGGTAAAGCCGAGGTCATCCACACCGGCACTGCCGGGTATATTCTTGCCCTCGGGTCGATGGTCGGTCCAAGCCTGCAGGCCGCTTTGAGTTTAAAAAACCGTGGCCGAGATGTCGGTGTAATCAATGCCCGGTTTGTCAAACCGCTGGATGAAGATCTGCTCGTTGCACTGGCAGCAGCCGGGAAACCGATTTTTACGGTCGAAGAGGGAAGTGTCGCGGGCGGCTTTGGTTCTGCGGTTGTTGAATTTTTCGAACGTAAAAAAATACCTCTGCGGGTCAAGCGGATAGGAATCGAAGACCGGTTTATTGACCACGGTCGCCGAGAGGAACTTTTAAAACTATCCGGACTTGATGCCAAATCGATTGAGCAAGCAGTTCTTGAAACCTGGGATGGTTAAACGGTTACTGATCAGCATAGCATCTGCCCTGCTCTCTACCGGCTGGGCGCTCTCATCTAATTTTCTTTTAGAAACCGCCAAACCCCAACCCCGCATCGATTATTCGCTCGGATTCGTATTTTACGAAGAACGGATCGATTCGACCCTGATCGCGCTTTCCGATATTATAACCTTCGATTCTTATCTGACCCTGCAAATTAAAAAAGCGATAAAAAAACTCTGGCAGCAGAATGCCCAGCAAGCGATGCGCCAGGAAGCGGTAGCTACCGGTGGCAAAGGCCTGGTCCCGGTTATCGACATTCCGGTCAAAATACCGGTTTTTGGTGAAGGATCAAAGATTGATATCGGTGGTTCGGATGAAATTACCTTCGGCGGCAGAAATACTTTTATGTCCGGTTCGGTTGCCCAGGATGTCTACCAGCGCCCGTCGTTCCTGCCCGAGCTGAAAATGGAACAGAAACTCCAGGTCCTGCTCGAAGGTACGATCGGCAACCGGATGCATATCCTCATCGACCATGATTCCCAGCGCGAGACCGAAGCGAAAAACAAAATCCAGCTCAAATACACCGGCGACCCGGACGAGATTCTGCAGGATGTGGAGATGGGCGATACCCAGCTCAACATCCCGACCACCGGTTATGTCGGGTCCCTGCCCACGCACAAAGGACTTTTCGGCATTGCCGCAAAGACCAAATTAGCCGGGCTTGACCTCTATACCATCGCTTCCCGCGAGGAGGGTGCCGGTTTGAGCGCAGAGTTTACCGGCACAACCCAGGTCTCGACCGATACGATTTACGACTCAGATTTTTTAAGAAAAAAATTCTTCTATATCCCTGCCCCGCGCGGTCAGATCCAAACCTTGTGGGTCTATGTTGACAACAACAATCCCTATCAGTTAGAGGGTAAGCTTAAAGGTATCGCTTTACTCTCACCCTGGGATACGACCGATATTCGCGAAAAACATTCCGGTTTCTTTTTATTAAAACAAACCAATCTCGATTATATCTTTAATGATCGGGAAAACATATTAGAATTTACCGGTTCCCTCGATCAGGGCAATGTTCTCGCCGTCCGCTATAAATTGAAGGATGGGACGATGGTGGGCGATGTCGCCTACCAAGATTCCCTGCTTCTGCTCCAGCTTATTTATCCCCAATACCCGGGGTCCCAATCCTTATGCTGGAATTTAGAATTGAAGAATACCTACTATGTCGGCGAAGGTGTCACCCTGGATACGGTCCGGATCTTTCGTAATGAGGCGGGAAAAGACATCAAGCCTGAGCTTGAGGATGCGGGTCCCAATAAAGGCAAAACCTTTGTTCGACTTCTGGGTCTTGACCCGAACGGCGATGGCGTCGTTGAGTATCCAGAGTATCAACGGGGTTATTTATTCTTTCCCTGTTCGCTCCGCTTCAGCACCTCGGACCGTCCTGATACCGTCATCTATCCTTTTGCCTCGGCCGAACTTTTGTCAAAACCTGACCCGATAATCTACGAAAAGGACCGTCTCGAAGAGGGTCAAGGTCGCGGCTATTTCATTCTGGCAAAGGCGTTGGTGTCTCGACCCTCATTTGACCTGGGGAGTTATGGTATTACCGAGAATAGCGAACGGGTATTGGTCAATAACGTCGAACAGAAAAAAAATGTTGACTACTCAATCGACTACGCCCAGGGCATCGTTATATTCTCAAAACCCTTACCCCCCAACGCGGACGTGAGAATCTCCTATGAACACACTCCCCTCTTCGCCATCAGCCAGAAATCGCTGTTGGGCGCCCGGGCTGAACTCACCTTTTTAGAAAAAGGGAAGCTCGGTTACTCCATTTTTTACCGCAGTGAAGGCGTTCCGGGCGAACGTCCGACCTTGGGGTCGGAACCGTATAAGCGCGTCGTCAACGAACTCGATCTCTCCTATAGTGCCGAACCTCGGTTCATCACTCGAGCATTGGACTGGCTGCCGTTACTGCACACCGATGCCCCTTCTTCTTTTTCCATTCGGGGAGACGCCGCCCTATCCGCTCCGAACCCGAACATTCGGGGTGCAACCTATATCGATGATTTTGAAGGTGGTGTCGGGTACGGCACGAGTATTGCGCAGGAGCTGGGCGTCGACTACTACCAATGGCACCATGCCAGTGTTCCGGTCAACAAGGATACAACCAACTTCGCTCTTACTCCGTTAGTCTGGTTCAATCCTCCAGCCAAAATCAAGAAAAGCGACGTTTTTGGTAGCGATATCGGTGAAGAAGCGAAGGACCTTATCCCTTATCTCAAGGTTGTCTTTGCCCCGGACAACACTACCTCCTGGGCCGGACTCATGATCGCACCGCCGACCGGGGTTGACCTTACCGATTATGAGAATTTTGAGGCGGTCTTAAAAACTAACACTACCCATGGGAAAATCCATTTGAGCTACGGAACCTACATCAACGAGGATGCACCCCGGCGCGACCGGAACAAAAATATCGTCGGCTTAAACGGTCGCCATGATTATGAGGACACGAACAATAACGGTCAGTTGGATGTCAATCAACTCTTGAATGAAGATGTCGGTTTGGACAGGAAAGCCGGTGCCGACGCTTCCTGGCCAAATATTGCCGGTGACGATGGCAACGATGATTATTCTGCCTCCGCTAATCCCAATGGCACTGAAAAGAACAATCGCCTGGACAACGAGGATTTGGACCGCAATGGCTTTTCAACCAATAACGATTATTTCGAAGTGACGGTTGACTTAGACAGTGCAAAATATTTTCAAACCTTCCCTACCGGCTGGCGTTTGCTCCGAATACCGATTCGGGATACGAGCCTGATAGTGAAGGTCGGTTCACCGAAAATCGAGTACACCAATCTCGTCCGGGTCTGGTTTGATGATTTTCCCGCGAAAGACACCATTCAACTGGTCAGTCTCAACTTTACCGGCTCGAAGTGGAAGAATCGAGGCGTCTCGCCCATTCCCGGTAAAATTGTGCTGCCGGTCGACTCAACCGAAAAAGTCGAAGTCGCCTCGGTTTCCAAAAAAACCGACACCAGCTATACTTCTCCCTTCCGGCTGACCCGCGACCCTTTGACCGGCTACGAAGAAACCGAAGCCTCGCTCGAACTCAAATATACTGTTCTCAAATCGCTTCACCGGGCACTCGTTCAGCGCAACACATTCCAGCGCGAGGATTACCGGGAATACCAGCAACTCAAAATCTACCTCCACAACGACCTCAACGACCCGGTCTTCTTTTTACGATTAGGAACCGACACCGCAAACTTCTATGAATATCATAATACGATCAGTGCGGGCACGAAAATCGTTGCCTACGGTGATGGGAAATGGTATGAGTTCGAAATCAATTTGGACAGTCTGCCTTCGATCAAATCGAATCACCAGTCATCCCCGAACTATAGTGTTCAGGGTAACCCATCCTTAGCCGAAATCGGTTATATGGCATTGGGAATCGAGAACCGAACCAGTCTACCCATGAACGCAGGTGCTGTCTGGTTTGATGATGTCCGCCTGACCGAACCCCGCCGTAATCTCGGCACAGGACTCCAAACCCAAATCAGCCTTGCGCTCGCCGACCTCGCCACTCTGAACTTTACCTACCTCTATACCGACCCGAACTTTAAGAGCTTCAACGATCCGCGTGGGGTGAAAACCGGCGGCTTTGCCCACCAGGTCGGCTTAACTACCCGATTCGATCTCAGCAAATTTTTACCCACGAGCTTGCAGTATAACATCCCGATCAGCTATACTCGAAACCAGGGACGAACCACCCCTAAATTCTCCCCGTACATCAATGACCTGCTCTTGGATCCAACCGAAGCCGCAAAAGAACTTGGCACAACCAACAGTGAAAATATGAACATTACCGTTTCCAAAGGCCGTTCCCAGAATAAATTCTTGAACTACACGCTTGACGCCATCGCCTTCAACTGGCTCCAGAGCCGAGCCTTCACCAACTCAACATTAAACGTTGACTCGTCACTCACCAATGCTGCCGGCATTCAGTATTCCATCACCCCCAGTCTCAAATTCAAAGGCTTCTCGTTCCTCCCCCAGGCAATCGGCTGGTCAATTGGGCGCGCGGGAAGCTACGGTACGAGCTACAGTCGTCTCCAGCGTGATTCTTCGTTGACCAAATCACGCTCCGAGCAGACCCAGGGTGCGACCGCCGGTATCAACCTCCGTTATGCCCCCTATCAGTATCTCAACACCAATTTCAACTTGACCCAGAATCGGAATCTGGGGCATCCGATCTATCTCCAGGGAATAAATATCGGCAAAGAACAGGAGCGAAATGTTTCCAGCGGCGCCTCACTCCAGCTACCGATTAGTACCGTTGTCAATCAACCCAATCTCTCCTACCAGGCAAACTACGCTGAAACCCAACCCTTAACCGCCGATTTAAAGAGCATCACCAACAGCGGCATTGCCAGTCTCAGAGTAGGGTTGGACCCGTTCGATCTCGTCCGGTTGCTCACCAAACTCCGTAATGAAAAACGTGACACCGCGGCTGCTGCCGGTCCGCTTCAGTGGGTAGCACTCAACGTCGATAAATTCACGCGTTCGATCCAACCCGTGAGCATATCATTCACTCGTTCGAACGCCTCCGGCTACCAGGGAATCTCCACCCGACCCAATTGGCAATACCAGCTCGGCTTGACCGATTCTATCTCCGATACCCTCTATTCTTCCAGCTCCCAAAAACAAGTCAACAACGTCGACATCTCATCCGGGGCGACCTTCGGTAATTTTAATATCCAGGCCCTCCTTAACCATTCTCTCTCCGATAACTCATACTGGGGAAGCACAAGCCGGAGCCGCTCGACGACCTGGCCGAGCGTGACCATGAGTTTAGGCCGCTTAGAGCGGTTCTTTAAAAAATTCGCCTCGAGCTCAAATCTCAACTCGGGGTATGCGGTTACCCTGGATGAAACCGGAGTACCGGGACAGATTGCCAATCAAACCACAAAAACGAGGGCATTCCTCCCGCTCATTTCCTGGCAGACCCAATGGCAACGTCGAATCGCAACTGAAATTAAATCCGAGCTGACCGCAACCGAAACCGCCTTATCCAGTGCCAGTGTCACCAAAGGAAATGAGCAGCGCACTGCTCTTTCGGTCGGTTATAGTTTTTCCGCACCCCAGGGTATAAAGTTCCCCGGTCTTCAAAAACTCCGCTTCACGAGCGACTTAAATCTCCAATTGACATTATCGTATGTCCGGTCCCAATCTACTCTTTATTCTCAGGCACAAACGATTCCCCAGCGCAACGATGAGAATATTGATACCCAGCTCTCGGCAACCTATAATTTTTCTCAATCGGTCGAAGGTGGACTTCGGGCCGGTTATACGATCTACAATAACCGCCAGACCAATCTAAAAAGTCGGACCGTCGACTTGAATTTCTCGGTGAAGTTTCGGTTCTAATATGAACTCCAAAGAACGTCTGGTCCTCGTCTTCTTAACCCTCTCCCTTTTTGTTGGGTCAGCCATTTCGCTTTATAAAAAGCATAAAACCAACCAGGAACTGCAAACGATTGCAAGCGGATTCTCGATCCCCGAAACTACGGCCGTCACTTCGGTTACGAACCTAGTCAATATTAACACCGCCTCCCTTGGAGAACTTGACCGACTGCCCGGCATCGGCCCGGCACTTGCCCAACGAATTATTGATTTCCGCACCCACAACGGCACCTTTAAGAAAAAAGAGGATATTATCCGGGTATCCGGGATCGGCAAAAAGAAATTTGAGGGGCTGAAAGATATTATTACCATTCAAAACGACACCACCGAATAACATGGCTCGAATACTCGGTATCGATTACGGCCGCCGACGGGTCGGCATCGCCAAAAGTGACGAGACCGAAACCATCGCCACCGGCCTGGAAACGATCACCTACCAACAGCCAACCGAACTTTTAGAAAAACTCGCAAAAATTATTCGTGAGCATGAAATTGCATCAATTGTAATCGGTCGACCGATTGCGTTGGATGGTTCCGCCCGCGAGCGTGCCCGGGAAGTAGATGAATTTGCCGCCCGCCTCGCGAACCAAGTCAACCTGCCGGTTGACTTGTACGACGAACGGCTTTCCACCATTATAGCCCAGCAGACTATCCGCGAGCAGGGCAAACAACCGTCACGCAACAAAGCCTTGATTGATAAGATCTCGGCAGTCGTACTACTGGAAAGCTATCTCGAACGCAAACGATGCGCTCGTTGAAATATTTGATTCCACCGGTAGTTGCCCTCATCATTCTCGCGAGCTTTGAAGTTTTTTTTACCGGACCGGCAGCCGCTACTCCGGGAGAACTGGTTCTCATCCGACCCCAGACCACCGCCAACCAGGTCGCCCAGACGTTAAGCGGTCGTGGGATTATAAAAAGCTCTCGGCGATTTTTATTCTTCGCCCGTATCTTCGGTTTTGATAAACGCATCCAACCCGGTCGCTATTATCTGCCTGCCGGTCGCAACGAACTCGAGGTATTGAAAATCATCACCTCGCTCCGCTATTCGAAAGGGCGGGTAACAATTCCGGAAGGCCTGACAACCAACGAGATAGCTTCGATTTTGGAGTCGAATGGGGTATGCAGCGCTGCCGATTTCTTGAACTACACCACTCACTTCAAACTTCCGGCTGTCGCCCAGAGCAGTATCGAAGGCTTCCTCTTCCCCGACACCTATGACCTACCGGTTGGGCTCGGCCCGAAAAAGACGGTCGACATTATGGTCAACCGGTTTTATACCGTTTTTGATGAATTAAAAAAAGAACTGGGAGTGGATTCGGTTCCAATTGCGGAAACGGTTGTTCTTGCCTCGTTAATTGAAAAAGAAGCAAAGTTAAATGAAGAACGACCGGTCATCGCCTCGGTTTTTATCAATCGATTAAAAAAATCCATTCGGCTCGAATGCTGCGCAACCGTCGAATATATTCTGCCCGAACATAAACCGACGCTTACCTATGCTGACCTGAAAACACCTTCTCGCTATAATACCTATCTTCATCCTGGACTTCCTCCGGGGCCGATCTGCAATCCCGGCCGGGCATCACTCCGGGCCGCACTCAAACCCGCCCTAACCGACTACTTCTACTTCGTCGCCCAGGGTGATGGCTCCCACAAGTTTTCAAAAACCCTCGCCGATCATATTCAGGCAAAAAACCGGAATACGAATATCTCAAATGACAGCAAATAAAACGAATCGCAAAACCACCGCCCCCTGCCGTGAAACCATCATTCGATACGAAGTATTCGTCATACGCGTAATTCTTTTGCATAAAATTTTTTTCGAAAACCGAACGGAACGCAATGGCTTATGAAATTTTAGTGATCAATCCTGGCGGCAGTTCAACCAAGATTGCCGTGTTTAAAGACCGGACACCGATCTTTGAAGAAACCGTTCGCCATACCCCGGCAGAATTGACCGCATCAGTACCCGGCCAGTTACCGCTCCGGCAGAACGCGGTATTACAATCACTTCGAACCAGTCAAATAAATCTCAAGAAACTGTCCTGCGTGGTTGGCCGGGGCGGCCCGTATAAACCCTTAAAGAGCGGCACCTATCGCATTAACGATAAACTCGTCGACGATATCACCTCTGGCAATGTCCAGACCACTCACCCGTCTCTGCTCGGCGCCCTGATCGCCAAAGCAATTGCCGATCAATTGGGAATACCCGCTTTTTTTGTCGACCCGGTCTCGGTTGACGAGTTCTGGGAACTCGCCCGTTATTCCGGCCTTCCCGAAATTCCCCGCAAAGCCCTGTCCCATGCCTTGAATCTCCGAATGGTGGCAAAGGAAGCGGCACGCCGGTTAAGGAAACCCTACCGTCGCTGCAACTTTTTAATCGCCCACCTCGGCACCGGCACGACGATTGCCGCCCATTTCCAGGGTCAGCAGGTCGATGCCACCAACGCCAACGAGGACGGACCGTTTGCCTCCCAGCGTGCCGGTACGGTTCCGACCGCCGGTCTGGTTGAACTCTGTTTTTCAGGACGGCTCTCAAAAAATGAGATCTTGGATAAACTCCAGCGCAAAGGCGGACTCTTCGCCTATCTCGAAACCGATGACCTGAAAGAAATTGAACGGCGGATCGAGCAGGGCGACAAAGAAGCAGAACTCGCCTTCGAAGCAATGGCTTATCAGGTTTCGAAAGAGCTGGGCGCCTACGCGGTCGTTCTCAAAGGTAAAATTGACGCCATTATTATCACCGGTGGTATGGCGTATTCGAAACCGTTCGTTAGCTTGATTAAAGACTGGTTAAAATTCATGAGGAAAAAAATCTTCGTCTTTCCCGGCGAACACGAAATGGAGGCATTAGCCCTGGGAGCATTGCGCGTACTTCGAAAGGAGGAACATGAACAAGTCTATCGGTAAAGTTTTACTCTCCGGCGACGAGGCAATAGCACGCGGCGCCTATGAAGCCGGCTGCCGGGTCGCTGCATCCTATCCTGGCACCCCGGCGACTGAGATCTTGGAAAACATTGCCCACTACGAAGGGATCTACTGCGAGTGGTCGACCAATGAAAAGGTAGCGTTAGAAGTCTGCCTCGGCGCATCAATGGCTGGAGTCCGCACCCTCTATGCCTCCAAGCATGTTGGTTTAAATGTTGCGGCTGACCCGCTCTTTACTGCCGCCTATGTTGGAGCGCGGGGCGGCCTGGTGATCGTCACCGCCGACGACCCCGGACTTCACTCATCCCAGAACGAACAGGACAACCGCTACTATGGGTTGGCTGCCAAGATTCCGG
Organism: uncultured bacterium; assembly: GCA_964356135.1. Lineage (GTDB taxonomy): Bacteria > Hydrothermota > Tepidihabitantia > CAYHGV01 > CAYHGV01 > CAYHGV01. Next base: position 1,028 of record CAYHGV010000096.1, on the reverse strand, counting down.
TCTTGAGCCCTTCCGACAGCCAGGAGGCAAAAGATTTTACCCGGCTCGCTTTCCAAATCTCGGAAGAGTTCGATATCCCGGTTATGCTGCGCCTCACCACCCGCATCAGCCACTCCCGAACCCTGGTTGAACTCGGTGAAAAAATCGAGCTCCCGTCCAAGGGATACGAAAAAAAGATCGAGCGCAACCTGGTTCTTCCCCAGTTTGCCCGGCTGCGCCATTATTCTCTGGAAGAACGCATCAAAGAACTGGAGAACTTCGCCGAACGGTTCCCCGGCAATTCGATCGAATGGGGGAAAAAGACAGTCGGATTCATCGCTGACGGGGTCGCCTATCAGTATGCAAAAGAGGTTGATCCCAAGGCATCGTTTTTGAAGCTCGGTATGTCCTATCCCCTGCCCAAAAAGATAATACATAAATTCTTAAAACAGATAAAAAAGGTTTACGTTATCGAAGAAAACGACCCTTTCCTGGAAATGGCGGTCCGGTCGATGGATTGTGCCCGCGCCGTTTCGGCGCGCATCATCGGTAAAGAGCGCATTCCGCGGGTTGATGAGCTCAGCCCCAAGCGCTTGCGCCAGTCGATCTCCGGCATTAAGGAAGAAAAGGCAAAACTCGCTCCCATTCCCAATCGTCCGCCGCTCCTTTGTCCAGGCTGCGGCCACCGTGGCATTTTTCACGCCCTCGCAAAATTCAAACCGATTATTACCGGTGACATCGGCTGTTATACGCTTGGCGCCCTTCCCCCGCTTAATGCAATGGATACCTGCGTCTGTATGGGTGCAAGCCTGACCGTCGCCCACGGAATCGAAAAAGCAAAAGGATCAACAAAAAAAGTGGTCGCAGTGATCGGTGATTCGACATTTTACCACTCGGGCATAACCGGTTTAATAGATATGGTCTACAATAAAGGAACGTCCCTTACCATCATTCTCGATAACCAGACGACCGCAATGACCGGCCACCAGGACCATCCCGGCACCGGTCAGACCCTCGGACGCGAGCCGACCCAGGTTGTTGATTTAGAA
>CAYHGV010000095.1:0-11326 GCA_964356135.1 uncultured bacterium | reverse complement strand
GTCAGGATGCTATAATGCAGTTAATGATAAAAAGACCGCCTCCTTGCCTTTTTTTGATTATACTACCTAAACCCTTAGAAGGAGGCGATCATGAATAGAAAGAATATAGCTCTCAAACGAGCAGTGGTCAAGGATGTTATAGCCATCGGTGTGGACATAGGCAAGTTTTGGCACTTCGCCTGTGCTTTGCTGCCGACGGGCGAATTCACCAAGCCCTTCCGGTTTTCTAACGATGCCTGTGGTTTCGATGAATTCATGGGATTTATTGTCCGGTTACGGTCCACTACACAGAAGGATGTGATTGTCGGTATGGAATCGACCGGCCATTACTGGGAGAATCTCGCTTATTTCCTGGATAAGCACGGAGTGAAGATGGTTCAGGTCAACCCTGCGCATACCAAAAAGGCGAAAGAACTTCTGGATAATACACCTAACAAAACCGATCCCAAAGATTCGATCGTGATTGCCGATCTCGTCGCTCAGGGTAAGTTTCATTTCCTGAATCTTCCGCGGGGAATATACTTGGAACTCCGCATGCTCACGAAGGCACGGCAACATATCACCAAGGAACAGAACGCTCTGTCGAATACCCTCAACAGCATTGTCGACATGGTCTTTCCTGAATTGACCCGTATCTTCCCGAATGTTATGAGTAAGACCGTTCTCTATCTCTTGCGCCATTACCTCCGGCCCGCCGAGCTGCTCACGGTCCCCCTCGAAACACTGACGAAACAGTTACAGAGCATAAGTCGCGGCACGGCGAATCAGGAAAAGATAGAAAAACTTTATGAAGCAGCTCGTCATTCCGTGGGGATCACCGTAGGTACTGAGCGGTTGGAGTTGATACTCGTGCCCTATCTCGCACGGGCAGATGAGCTCGCGCTGCAGAAACGAGGAATTGAAAAAGCCCTGGGAGAGGTGGCGGGCAGACTGCCTGAGACGAGATCCCTGGTAAGTTTAAAAGGAGTCGGGCTCATTACCGCAGCGATGATACTGGGAGAGACCGGGAGCCTGAAATTGTATCACAATGCCGGGGAAATTATCAAGTTGGCCGGCCTGAATCTCTATCGTTTGAGCTCCGGGAAACATGCCGGTAGGGTAAGGATAACGAAACGCGGACGCCCGCTCGTACGCTGGCTACTCTATTTTGCAGCATTACGGCAATCACGTCCTGGTATGCCGTTGTATCATTTTTACAAGAAATTAGTAAACAGAGGCGTGTGCAGAATGAAGGTCCTGATTGCCGTGGCACGAAAACTTCTACGCGTTCTGTTTGCGTTAGTGCGGGACGGCCGGGAATATACTGTGGAATGGTCAGAAAGTTTGGCTGCCTAACATGATAGAAAAACTGCTGCCAGTGGGGGAGTCACGAGAGAGCTCGAAGAGGGTCTTCCCACAGGAAGAGGCCTCGATTGTCAGGAAAGTGATCCCCACTGGCTTACTGATCCGAATGAAGCATCGTACGGGTTCTCCCTATGGGGAGAAGTCCTGGAAGCACCAGAGTCGGGTAATAAGCATTGATTGTGGGACCCATTGGCAGCGTTATCTATCAAATAATGGAGGAGGCGAATAGAGCATTGACTTGCTTAAACCAGAGCTCTATCTGAGATTGGCGACGAACCGGGTCGCAGGGAAGTATTGACTATCCATCAATTTTATGGAAAAATATCAAAAAGGAGGGCGGATGGTTGAACTGCCAGCAATCGGTAAGATTACGGCCGAGGTGTTTGATGCTTTGATTTATCCGCGGCTGGGCGCTAAGCGAAACGAGGTTCTGGTTGGTCCCCAGCACGGAGTCGACGTCGGAATTGTCGAGATTGGCGATAAAGCGGTTGCCCTAACCGCTGATCCGGTCTTTATCGTTCCCGAATACGGCTGGGAGCGGGCGGCCTGGTTTGCGATTCATATCCTCGCTTCGGATGTGGTTACTTCCGGTCTGCCTCCCAGTTACCTATCGATCGATTTAAATCTGCCGCTTTCGATGTCGGAGCAGGAATTGACCATCGTTTGGGAGACTATCTCTCGGGAGTGTCAAGCGATGGGGGCGGCGATTGTGTGCGGGCATACGGCACGGTACGAAAACTGCCAGTATCCGATGGTTGGAGGAGCGACCTTTCTGGCAGTTGGCGACAAGGATCGCTATGTCGGTCCGGCATTCATGAAACCGGGAGATGCTCTCGTTATAACCAAAGGACCGGCGATTGAATCGGCGGGCATTTTCGCAACGATGTTTCCAGTACTGCTGGAACGGGAATTCGGCAGAGAATTTTCTCAAAGGGCACAGGGTATTTTTTATAAGATGTCGGTCGTGCTGGATGCGCTGACCGCGGTCGAGGTCGGGGTGCGGGATCGCGGGGTATCGGCGATGCACGATGCCACCGAGTGTGGAATCTGGGGCGGTGTTTTGGAACTGGCAAAGGCGGCCGGTTTAGGGGTGAGAATTGAAAAGGAGAAAATTGTCCTGGAGCAGGGTGTTTCTGAAATCTGTGATTATTTCAAGATCGACCCGTATCAGTCGATCTCGGAGGGGACACTCTTAATTGCCGTGCGGAGCATAAAGGCGGAGGTGGTGGTGAAGGCTTTGCAGGCACGCGGTATCGCCTGCTCGATTGTGGGTGAGTTTACCGAACCCCGATACGGGTTCACCGTCATCGAGCACGGCAAAGAAAAACTTTTAAAGCATCCCGGGATCGACCCGTTCTGGAGGGCTTTTTACGATGCCCTCCGGCACTATCAAGAATTGGAGCACAATACGAAGGGCATAGTATAAGGATTGGAGCGGGGAGCAGGCGATGCCCGTGAGCCTCGATCGCAAACCAGGGAATGCCGTCAGGCGGTAGGGGGCGATCGTCGTTAAAATCGGGCTTGACCGCAGCGCCGAGCCAGCTTATTATAAATTATATGATTAAAAAATTGGTCGCGGTAGTCTGGCTGGTAACGCCATTTTTTACCACCCCGGGCCAGGAATTAAAGATTGAAAAGATTATTTTTTACGGGAACAAGCACTTTAAGGCTAAGGTTTTAAAAAGTAGGCTCGAATCTCAAGTGAAGGATGTTCTGAACGAACATTTGTTGGATCAGGACCTGGAGCGCATTAAATATTTTTATGCTACTCAGGGTTTTTTTAAAACCGATGCAGGAAAGGCGATAGAAGAAAAAAAGCCAGGGTTTGCGCAGGTGCGGATTACGGTCAACGAAGGTCCACGAACGAAAATCAGTCAATTGGATTTTTCGGGAGTCGCTGCTTTTCCACGGGAAGTGGCTCTTGCCGGGGTGAGGTTAAAGTCCGGCCAGTGGCTGGTAGAGAAAGAGCTCCAGGCGGCTGAAGAAACGATTGCCAATTTCTATAAGAATTCCGGTTACTACTACGTTGAAATACAGCGGTCGGTGGATACGGTCAATACGAGCGCCCGGGTGAACTTTTCAATTAACGAGGGAAAGCTCGTCCACATCAAGGATGTCCAAATCTGGGGGAATACGAAGGTAGTGACCTCGGTGATTCTTACGACGACCGAGATTCGGCCGGGCGAACCATTCTCGTTGCAGCGTATCAATGATGCCCAGCGCCGGCTCTATGCCACCGGGATGTTCGCAAGGGTGGGAAATCGGCTTATCGGCACCGAAGATAAAAAGGACAGCCTCGTTCTTTCGTTCGATGTACTGGAACAACCGCCCCATACCTTTGGCTTCGGGATAGGCTTAGAGACGCCGAATCGGCTGCTCCTTTCCCTGGATTGGGAGCACCTGAATTTCTTCGACCAGGCGCAGGTGGTATCACTCTCGGGCGAATTTTCACCCAATCTTTACGGCGAGTATATACTCAATTTTTTTCTTAACTACCGGGTGCCCTATTTTTTAAAGACCCGGTTTAATTTCAACCTCCGCCCGTTTTTTAATCGGGAACTGACGAAAAATACCACCCGGACCGAAACCTTCAGTAAAAACAGCTGGGGAGTAGAAGCGGGGATGAGTCGGGATCTGACAAAGGAGTGGAGGGTGTACACCCTGGGTCGATATAAGAAGGTCATTCAATCCTTTCCCGATACAATCACCCGGGGTATCACTAATTCTCTGATCGGGGGGGTGGTGTACGATACCCGGGATGACCCGTTTAATCCGAGAAGAGGAGTATACACAGTCCCGGTGCTTGAGGCGGCCGGTGGAATTTTTAAGGGCAACAACGATTTCTACCGGATAAACTACGAGATTCGGTGTTTCTATTCGATCATTGCGGTGCGGGCAAAGCTCGGCGTTATCTTGCCCTATGGTCGGACTGAAACCGTGCCCAACTATGAGGAATTTAGCCTGGGCGGCGGAAACAGTCTGCGGGGTTATAAAGAAAAATCGATCGGCCCGGTTTTAGTGGACAGCCTCCACTACGGCGACTTTTTGGTTAATACCAATTTCGAGCTCCGGTCACCGTTCTATAAGAACTTCGGACTGGTGCTCTTTTTTGACGGCGGCGAAATAACCACTACGATAAATGAGTTCACACTGGATCATTATGAATACAGTGGCGGCATCGGTCTGCGCTATAACACTCCGATTGGTCCGGTCAGAATCGATTACGGGCGTAAGCTGAAAAACCCGGAACCGCGTGGTTGGGGGATATATTTTGGGCTCTTCCAGATCTTTTAAGAAGCGGATTGTTATCATTCCCGCGATACTCATTGGCATCGTGATTGCCGGGTATGGATTCCGGCGTCTGATCCAGACGATGACGTTTAAGATGCTGATTGCGGTCGTCGAACGAAGTTTGAACGCCGAGATCAGTTATTCGGCGGTACAGGGCAATATTTTTACCGGCGTTTCGGTATCCGATCTTTCGGTTCGACTTCCCTCCGGGGACTCGCTTTTGACCAGCCGGTTGCAGTTACGCTACAACCTTTTTTCTTTTGTTCAGAGACGGTTCCTGATTCCCCAGATTGCACTTTCCGCGCCCGAGCTTTTCATCGCCCGTGCGCGAAAACCCGGCGCCGGGCAAATAAAGGGTTTTCCCAATTTTTCAGTAACCGAATTCGTAGTAGAAAATGGTCGGGTTCATTACGGCACAGGGCTGATTGACAGCCTTTCCGGTTCGATTGGAATTAATTCTCGTTCGTCAAAAATTGATTTCGCCGTGCGCCGCCTGACATTTACGTTTCTCGGTTTGAGATTTGGTCCGATCGTCAGCGACCTGGTTTTGAAGCCGGGGAGCCTTGAGATTACACACTGCTCACTCGCAACCGGCGATTCGAAACTTGAGCTGAGCGCCCAGGCCGATTTCAAGCAAAAATCGTATGGGCTGACGGTTAGCGAAGGTGCGGTTTCGTTGAAAGAAGTGTCCGCCCGAAACTGCCAGGGTGTGATAACAATCTCCGGTTCGGCCGGGATGAAAGGGGATAGTGCATTTGGAGAGGTACGTTTTAGAACCAGAAATTGGTGCTGGAACTCAAAACCATTACCCCCACTCGCCGGTGCGGTCCATTTCCAGGGTGATTCTCTCAAGCTCGCGGTGGCGATCGGGGATACCGTCTTTGGCAACGGCACGGTCGAGGGTGCGGTCAATTACAGGACTCGGGGTTACCGGGGAAGATTGAATCTCGAGCGGTTTGAATTGGCTTCGTTCCTGCCAATGATCGAGCAGCGATTTGCACCGGTAACAGTTTCCGGCGAAGTAGGCGTTAGCGGCGAGGGTTTCGATAGAATTGATTGTCAGTATGCGCTCGACCGAACGAGCGTTGCCGGCGTTGAGTTCGATCGGATTTCAGGCAGAGGAATAAGGATCGGGGAGCTCATTAAAATCGAGCGGACGGTCATTACCCGCGGGACGATGGAGACCGCGGTTGAAGGCGAGATCAAGGAAAAAGATTTTCGTTTTGCGTATGCGATTGAGGCGCTGCCGCTAGAACTGGTGGGCAAAATAGTGAAGACCGACGTCAGTGGTGTTCTGAATGGTAAGGGCGAAATTTTCAATAACGGCATTCGAGGATGGTTTCGTCTGCGCAATGGAAACTGGAACCGATTCACGGCTCCGTTGATCGAAGTAACTATCGGTTTCGATAACTGGCGGGATTTGGCGGGCCGGATGGCGATGACGGCGCAGGATCTCAGTTATCGGGGGGAGAAGGTGGGCGATGGTGCGGTAAAACTCGAGAACCGCCACTGCCAGATTGAGTTTACCGCAGCGGACAGCAGGTTTTCGTTTGAAGGCGGGGTTTCGGTTTCGACCAATGGTTTTGAAGTGGAGGGGAAGCGACTGCTGTTTGTCCGCAACGGCGAGTCGATCGCGAATAGCCAGGTGTTTACGTTTGGTAAGAGCGATCGGACGATCTTTTTCAAAGATGGCGCATTCAACCTCGCCGGCGGGCAGTTGATCGCCAGTACCAGCTTCGAATCAGGCAAGCGTCCTGTGGTTTCGCTTGATATTACCGGACTCGACCTGGAACGGTTCGGTCGGATGCTGAATCTGAAATCTTCACCCCGGGGTATCCTGACCCTGTCGTTAGATACGGATGCAGGGTTTTTTGCTTCGATCGGGATAGATAAACTCCGTTGGGGCGATATTGCCCTTAAGGGGATTGCCGGTCGAATCAGCGGCGATGAAAAATCGATTCTGATCGAACAGCTGCGGATATATTCTGATACCGAGGCGGTGGCGTTGAAAGGCACGGTCGCCTATAGCTTTGAGCCCAAGACCAACCAGTTCAAATGGAAGGATATGAACATCGAATGCCAGTTCTCCAACGCGGGCGCCTGGGTTTTGAGTCCTCTAAAAAAGGTGGTTGAACTTAAATCGGGCAGGATAAACGGTACGATTACGCTTACGGGTGACCCCAAAAACCCGAATTTTGGCGGTGCGGTCCAAATCGCCAATGGGGTTATTTATATTCCGGTTGTCAGGTTGCTTTGCAAAGAGTCAAATTTAGCTTTCAGTCTTAATAATAATAAAATCATCCTTACTTCGGCTAAAGCGCAGGTGTCGAAGGCAACCTTGCTGGCTACCGGCGTGATCGAATTCGGCGGGTATATTCCCAAGCGCATCGATTTTCGTTTCCGCGGCAACGATATCGCTCTCAATCCGAAGAAGGAGGTGTATGCTCTGGTCTCGGGTGAATTCCGGTTGGGCTGGACTTGGAAGGGTCCGCTGGTGATGAAAGGTGAACTGGACATTGACCAGGCGTTGCTCAGCTACCAGTTCGGACCGGTACCGGGTATGGGCGGAGGGAAACCATCCAAGAATCCTCCGCACTATGATATTACGATCAAGGGAGAAAAAGGGATCTGGCTCCGGAATAATGATGCCGATATCGAGTTGTCGATTGACCTGCAGATGAAAGGGGATGCGACCGGGACCCGCTTTGCCGGGGAGCTCAAGAGCCTGCGCGGTGCACTCTACTATTTGGGCCAGCGGCTGACCATTACTGAAGGCGAGATCACATTTATCAATCTCCCAAAACTCGACCCGAATTTGAATATCTGGGCAGAACTCTTGACCGATATCGAAACCGTCGTCGAAGCGAAACCGGAACGGATTAAAATCATCCTGCACCTGAGCGGGACGTTGACTCAACCGACCTTTGAGCTCTATTCCGAACCACCGGTGTTATCCGACAACGATATTATCGCCTATCTCACCCTGAGCCGGACCTGGGGGGAGTTCCCGGGTGAGCCGAAGGACATCTTTACCGATGTCATGGGGGAGAAACTTTTAGATTATTTCGAGCACGAGGTATCAAAACGGGTATTGCCGATTCTGCATCTCGATTATCTGCAGATCAATGGGCCGTTCGGCTCCGAGCCGAACCGGGTGACGATCGGCAAGTATGTCTCGAAAAATCTCTATCTGACCTTGACCCACAATATCTTCGATGTCAGCCAGGATGTGTTCCAGGCTCAGTATTCTTTAGGTCAGCACCATGAGCTCGTGGGGAAAAAGAACGAAGAGGGTAATTTCAGCTTCAGCTATCGATTTAAATTTCGCTACTGATGTTTGTTGATGTTGCCCTGCCCAATACCCGGCTCGACGGTTTAACCTATTCCTGCGATAACGGTGGAGCGAGAATCGGGAGTCTGGTCAAGGTTGAACTGCGCCGAAAGCATACCCAGGGGGTGGTGGTCGGCCTGCATGAGCAGGCGGATACCGGCTATACCAAACCGGTCATGGAGGTTATCGATGATCAATTCCTGAAGCCGGAGCTGCTCGAGCTGTTGGGGTGGACCGCTCGATACTATTTTGCCTCGTGGGGCGAGATGCTGACGGTGGCGATTCCGCGCGGAGTCTATACGTACCGGCCGAAGAAGATTCGGAGCCCGGACTACGGCGTTCCCAAGGTTGGTGGCGTCCAGAAGGATGGAGTCGTCCCGAAAAATAGCCGGGCAGAGAAAACGACAACACCGCCGACCCTGAGTCTCGCACAACACCAGGCGGTGCGCACGATGCTGCCGAGTTTGGCGGCAAACGACTTTAAGGTGTTTTTACTGATCAGGCAGCCGGGGACGGATACGACCGAAATCTACCTCCGGTTGATCGAAGAGACCTTGTGTCTGGGCAAGTCGGCGATTGTGCTCCGACCCGAGGTCGCTTTGACGAAAAGCCTGCTTGTGAGATTTGCCGAACGTTTTCCCGCTGACCTGGTGCCACTCCATTCGGGATTGACCAGGGCGGAAGATAAGAGTTATTGGCAGCAGATTCGAACCGGCCGGTTCCGGGTGGTGGTTGGTTCGCGGCGGGCAATATTTGCGCCGGTCAAAAACCTCGGTCTCGTCATCGTTGACGATGAACACGATGCGAGTTATAAAGAAAAACGGCAGCCCCACTACCACAGCCGGGATGTGGGCATTATGCGCGCGAAGCTGGAACGGGCGGTTGCGGTCTTAGGGTCGAGCACGCCGTCCGTAGAAACGGCATACAATGCACGGGAAGGAAAGTATGAGCTGGTTGATCTGCGCGAGGAACGGAAACACTATTTTCCGGTCGTGGTGGTTGATATGCGCCGGGAGAAAGGAAAGGTTTTTTCTGCGCCACTCAAGTTTGAGATGAAAAAGCGGATGTATTCTCAAGAACAGATTCTTTTGTTCATCAATCGGCGGGGGTTCAGTCCATTCTTGCGCTGCGCCGACTGCGGCTATGCCGCACGCTGTCCGGAGTGTAATATACCGTTAGTCTATCACCACGACGAACGGAACCTGCGCTGCCATTTCTGTAAATACGTCGAGCCGGGGTTTGAGGTCTGTCCCAAATGCCATGGCGCGAGCTTCAGCTATCGCGGCATCGGAACCGAGACGATCGAAAAGGAGCTTTTGACGATCCATAAAAAGGTTTCAATTCTCCGCCTCGATTCGGATACGGCCGCGAAGCCAGAAAATTTCGAGTCGATCTGTCAAAAGTTCAATGCCGGCAAGGCAAAGGTCTTGGTTGGAACTCAGCTCGCGCTGCGGGAGGTTCGTTTTCCCGGGGTGACATTGGTCGGCATCATCGATGCCGACACCAGTTTACAGCTACCCGATTTTCACTCTGCCGAGCGGACCTTCCAGACTTTGAGTCGGGCCATTAACGCAATCGGCGAAAGTAAGAACAACCGGGTAGTGATTCAAACCTTCCATCCCCAGCACTATGCGATCCGTTCTGCCCAGCGCAGTGATTTTTCTCGGTTCTTAAAAAACGAGCTTGCGATCCGAGAAGATGCGAACTACCCACCGTTTGCCCGGATTGCGCTGGTTCGGGTTTCGGCGGTCGAACCGGCTGTTTTAGACGAAGTGATCAACTCTCTGTCCCGTTTTTTTGAAACACTACCCGGGGTGGTGGGCGCAGGACCGGTGGTTGCTTCCCGGCTGAAAAGGAAAGGGGCGGTCTATCAGTGGCTCTTAAAGACGCAGCGGATAACGCCGTTCCATACCCTTATCGACCGGAAAGACCTGTTCCGTCGGAAAGCGAAGGTTGATATCGATATTGACCCGGTATAAGGCAGTGCAGAGTGCAAAGTGCTAAGTGCAAAGGGAAAGGGGAAATGATGCAGAGAACAAAGGTTAAAAACCTGGTGACATTAGTGATGGTCGAGAATGATGAAGAAGTGAAGAGCTATATTGCCCGGGCGAACGAGCAACTGGGTGTCATCGGCTATACCGAGCACGGCAACCGCCATGCCCAATTGACTGCCAAAGGTGCAAAAAGGATTATTATGACCCTGAAAGGGAACAAACGGTTAGCCGAGCTTGCCGGGATTGCCGGTTACCTCCACGATATCGGAAACGTCGTCAGTCGGCTTGAGCATGCCCAGATTGGAGCGGTTATTGCCCGGGATATTTTGAATCGTCTGGGGATGGAGCCGGTTGAGACCGCAGCCGTTATCGGCGCAATCGGCAACCACCATGAAGAAGATGGTGAACCGGTATCGTTTATTGGCGCGGCATCGATTCTGGCGGATAAAGCCGATGTCCACCGCAGCCGGGTGCGCAATCCCCGGTTGGTGAAGTTCGATATTCATGACCGGGTCAATTATGCGGTGACCGATTCGAAACTTATCATTAACCGGAAGAAAAAGAAGATTGTTTTAAAGTTGACGATCGATACCGAAATGTCATCGGTGCTCGAATACTTTGAGATTTTTCTTTCCCGGATGCTGATCTCGCGCCGGGCGGCTGATTTCTTGGGCTGCAAATTCGAGCTCGTGGTCAACGGCACGAAATTAGTTTGAGGAGTCGAATGGCACTCGATTTTCGTTTTTTTTCCCTCACTACTCGTTTCTCTCTACTCACTACTGTTTTTCGATGAGATTCGTCGTTCAAAAACATTCCGCCACCCACCTCCATTACGATTTCCGACTGGAGATGAACGGGGTATTGAAGAGCTGGGCGGTCCCGAAAGAACCACCGACCGTGCCGAACGTCAAGCGGCTGGCGATTCAGGTCGAAGACCACGAACTCGACTATATCGATTTTACGGGTGAAATTCCAAAAGGCGAGTACGGTGCGGGCACCGTTGAAATCTGGGATAAGGGGAGCTATCGATTAAAAGAACGAACCGCGAAGATAATTGAATTCACCCTCGAAGGCAAAAAATTAAAAGGCGATTATGTTTTAATCCACACCGGCGAAAACAAATGGCTGTTTTTTAGGAAGAAAGACTACAAAGTAACTTCTCCGAAACGGTAACTACAGCGGAAAATCCATCAGGTTTTTTTGGTTGTTCGTAGTTGTAAGTCATTATTAATCAAAGAATTAAGAGCCTACGGAGATTCCCCTTGACAAACTTCAAAATTTTTTTAAGATTTAATTGAAGGAAAGGGCATATGGAAATTATCTTATCTGCCTTTAGGCAAATATCACAACCACAAAGAGGGAGGGG
>CAYHGV010000094.1:0-11700 GCA_964356135.1 uncultured bacterium | reverse complement strand
TCATGATCAGGCCGACCATGTATTCGGGATAACCGCGCAGGAAGGTGATGGCGAGGAAAAACATCAGTATCGGCCCGATGATCCAGTTCTGGATAAGAGAAAGGCCGAGCACCTTCCAGTTTTTAAAGACATCGCCCAGTTCCTCGTATTTGACCTTGGCCAGGGGCGGGTCCATCATCAGTATCAACCCGATGGCAATGGGGATGTTGGTGGTTCCCAGGCTGAACTTGCTATTAAATGACGCCACCCCGCCCGGAATCAAATAACCGATGAGCACGCCCAGTGCCATGGCGGCAAAAATCCAGAGCGTTAAGAACTCATCAAGGAACGATAATCGCTTGCCCTTAGCCATACAAGCTTTTCCGGTCCATTATTGGAACGACGGCTCAGATTGCCAGAAACCTATTTCATGGCAGATAATAATTTTTTAAGTTCCTCGACCGTTGGGATCCTGCCGGAAATGACGATTTTGCCATCGACAATCACCGCCGGAGTGATCATCACCCCGAGCTTGGCAAATTCCTGAATATCATGAATAGGGGCGATGTCGGCGGGTAGATTCAGTTGGGCGCAGGCATCGATGACATTTTTTTCGGTTGTCTGGCAACGAGGGCATCCTGGTCCAGCAATTTGGATTTTCATAGTGGAACCTCCGGTTTGATTTTTAGTATGGATTTAGTATGCGGAACACGAATACCACGAATATTCGAATTCCACGAATAAAAAATCATTTTAGAATCCTCAAAGAGGTCTTTGTAAATTATTTTTTCTTCATCCGTCAATTCGTGTTCTTCTCTCATAGTTCTAAATGGTTAACCTCTTTCCTAAAATATTCCGAAAATATACACCAGCACATAGTAGATTCCCGCTAAGATAAAAATAACTCCGGTTATTCGCTTGGTCCAGAACTCGATTTTGGTGATTTTCTGATAAATTTTGTTTAAATAGGTTGAGCCGATTGCAACCAGGACAGCAAAAATCAATACCGGCACTGCGGTACCGATGCCGTAGAGCAAAGGCAGCCCGATGCTGGAGTTTGTCCTGATTGCCAGGGGGATGAGGCTGCCAAAGAAGAGTGCTGCCGAAACCGGGCAGAACGCCAGGGCGAACAAAGCCCCCAATAAAAAAGAACCGGCGATGCCGACCGAAGCAAGTTTTTTTTGCACCTTATCAGAGGGTGAAGCTGAGGGCAGGTTGAATTTCACCAATTCGAGTAAAAACATTCCGACTAAGATCAGTAGTATCCCTAAGACTTTGTTTATATACTTCTGAAGAAAGTTTGCCAGGAGAGGAATGTTGACCAACGCTTTCACTACCAAAAAACTAATGGCAACATAGACTGAACTCCGGCCTAAGGTATAAAGAATTCCAGCTACGAGCGCATTAGCTTTACGGGCGACTCGGTAGGAGACAAACGATATAGCGGCGATATTGGTCGCCAGGGGACAGGGGCTGATCGAGGTTAATACTCCAAGCCACAGGGCGGTCAGTATCGGCAGCAGCAATTCCATTAATTCGTCTCCGACAAAAATTTTGCTGTTTCATCTTTTAGATACTGGAAAAATTTGTCTCGGTCACCGACATACTCCCATACGAGAGTGAGATTTTTCCAGGCGGTTTGCTTGCCGCCGACATAGGAGGCAACAACCAGAGATTTAAAGGATAATTGGTAGTCTTGTATATAATGTGCATTTTCCGGGTCGTCGATGTTTACCGACTTGAAGGTCAGTTTTCCCTGCTGAAGTTCTTTGCTAAAATATTGTTCGATAGCTTCTTTTGAGAACTTTTCGATTTTCAGGCAGGTTGGGCAGCGGTAATCGGTATAGAAATAATAAGCAACGACCTTTGATTTCGCTACCGGCGGGATTTGGGTATCTGGACTTTTTGGTTTCGGTTCTGCTTGTGAGACTTCGGAATTTGGTGTTGGTTTCTTCTCTGTTTTTTCTCCGGGGTTAGGCGAATCAGCCGGTGCCGTCACAACCGCTCGAACCGTATCTTTATTTGCGGAAGCGGATTGCTGAGTTGTTACGGTATCGGGAGATTGAGTTGCCTGACCACTACTTCTTTTTATTCGGCTTCGGTTGCCGAGCTCTTTATAAATCAGATACGCGATACTGACAACAACGAACGAAACCAGGATGATGGTAACTATTTTTTTTAGCTTCATTGCTTATTTCTCCTTTGTCGATTTCAATTCACTCATCTTCTTTTTCCATTCCGTACTATACATCCCGGTTACACACTCTCCGTTGTGGCGCATCGATAGCCGTGCCTGTAACCGCTTATTATCCATCCTGAAGTATGTTCGGGGTAAGCTGATGATTGTCCTAAAAATCGACTTCAGGGATTGATTGTCGGGCTTTACGACTGAGTAAAATACCCATCGCCCGGTCTTTTTTTCTCTAACCAGGCCGGCATTTTTGAGAATTTTGATATGGCGAGACACATTGTACTGGTTTTCCTGAAGTGAGTCCATAATTTCACAGACACAGAGTTCAGTCTTTGCCTTCAGCAATATCCACAGTATCCTCAACCGGGTCTTATCGGACATGGTTTTGAAGATTGCGAGATATGTTTCCATTTAACTCTCCTCGTTTAGAATATGGCTCTATACGCCCAGAAAAACAGAGTCGAAAGGTTCAGATCCTTTAAAACAGGGAACCATATAACCACCCAACGATGGTTGATAAAATTATCACCAGCATGACATAGGTCACTGTTTTTTTGGTACCCATGATACTACGAAGCACGAGCATACTGGGCAAACTCACCGCTGGTCCGGAAAGAAGAAGCGCCAGCGCTGGCCCTTTCCCCATACCGCTTCCGATAAGACCTTGAAGGATAGGGACTTCGGTCAAGGTTGCGAAATACATAAAAGCGCCAGAAATCGAAGCGAAGAAATTCGCTCCGATTGAATTGCCCCCCACCAGCAGTGTCACCACTTTCGAAGGGATTATACCGGTATCAAGGTTCGGTCTGCCCAACAAAAAGCCGGCAACCAAGACTCCTCCAAACAGCAAGGGCAAAATCTGTTTCGCGAATAACCAGGTAGAACCGACCCACTCTTTCATTTCGTTTTTCTTAAACCATGCAAAAAGTATAGCACCTAAAGCAATCAGCAATCCGCCGGTCACGAACCATTTTACGGTGTAGACGGCATTCCAGAAACCGACGGGTTCTTTCGGCTTCGACCAGGCTGCGAAGACCAGGATTAACACTAACGACAGAAAGTAGATGGTGTTCTGGAGCAGCGAACGAACCTTGATTTTGGACTCTTCGGTCGGAACCGCACCGGAAACTTCGGGTGTTTTATTTCGAAATATCAGCGCCATAATGATTCCGATGATGATTGAAAAGGAAACCGCACCAACCGCCCGGGCAATACCCAATTCCGGTCCTAAGATGCGGGCGGTCAGGATGATTGCCAGGACATTGATTGCCGGGCCGGAATAGAGAAATGCGGTCGCCGGACCGATGCCCGCACCACCGGTATAAATACCGGCAAATAGCGGGAGGACGGTGCAGGAACATACCGCGAGAATACTCCCTGAAACCGATGCGGTGCCGTAGGCAAGAATCTTGTTTGCTTTGGGTCCAAAATAATTGATGATTGCTTCCTTGGATATAAAGTTAGTGATTGCACCGGCAATAAAGAAAGCCGGGATTAAACAGAAGAGAATATGTTCCCGGGTATATTCTTTCAGCATCAAGAATGCCTCCAGAATCGCCCCTTGAATCCTCAGACCGCCGAGCGGCACAAAATAAAGCAACACAAAGACTACAATAAAGAGAATCAGTTTTGTCCGGTCTTTCATGGAAATCCCTGGATAATGTCGGACCGAGCCGGAAGCGGAATAAAGATCAAACCTGGTTGGGTATCGTCCTGAAAAAGTATTATATTCATATATGCACTTTCAAGCATATATTATGAAAAAAAACATTATTCTGTCAAGACCCATTTCGGTTGAGGTCAAAAAGGGGACAGCGAGCTTGTACGAGAGGTTATTTTAGTCTTTGCGTTATGCGTATCATGAGTGAACGGAGTGAAACCACGACCCTTTCACTTTCGCCTCGTTTCGAGGCGTTGTCAT
Organism: uncultured bacterium; assembly: GCA_964356135.1. Taxonomy (GTDB): domain Bacteria; phylum Hydrothermota; class Tepidihabitantia; order CAYHGV01; family CAYHGV01; genus CAYHGV01. The sequence continues at coordinate 7,609 of CAYHGV010000094.1, read as the reverse complement.
TCTGAGTCCGCCAAGAAGTGTGGCGGAAGAAGAATCTCATCTTGTCGTTGATGTCGTCCGCTAAGGAGTTTGGGGGACTGCTCGCAATGACATTGTAGACAAGTTCTACCGACTATTTTTATTGTAATGTTAAAAGTCAAACCAGCCCTTCGAATCTTCGATTTATATTAAGCTGGCAGTTTATTGTTAAGGAATTATAGAGGAGAAACAGCGTTTATCGGTGGATAACTATATTGTCGATTAACCGGGTTTTGCCGAACCAGACCGCCACTGCGACTAACACCTCACCGGTAACCTTTTTTATCGGCTGGAGTTTTTCGGTGTCGACGATCGAAATATAATCAATCCGGGCATGGGGATTGGCCAGGATAAGAGCTTTTATTTTTTTTATAATTTTTTTTGCGTCGGATTCCCCTTGTCCGATAAGATTTTCGGCACGGGTCAGCGCCTGAAATAGAACGACCGCCGCTTTGCGTTCCTTCGGTGATAAATAGACATTCCGGGAGCTCATTGCCAGGCCATCCGGTTCGCGGATGGTGGGTGCGATAACGATCTCAATATCAAAGTTCAGGTCTCTAACCATTCTTTTGATAACAAACGCCTGCTGAGCATCCTTTTGTCCGAAAATTGCTTTATCGGGTTTAACACTATTAAAGAGTTTAGCCACGACCGTCGTTACTCCTTGGAAATGGCCCGGTCTGGATTTCCCGCACAGCGTTCCGGTCAGTTTTTTTACTTCGACCGAGCTTGAGAAATCGGACGGATAGATTTCAGCCGATTCGGGATAGAAAATTACGTCCACGCCTTCTTTTGCCAAAAGCGATTCATCGCGTTCAAAATCGCGGGGGTAGCGGACATAGTCTTCAGCCGGGCCGAACTGGAGCGGATTGACGAAAATGGAGACGACGACCCAGTCGCTTTCTTTTCTGGCAATTCTCGTGAGGGAAAGATGGCCTGCATGCAGAAAGCCCATGGTTGGAACTAAGCCGATTTTTTTTCCGTCCCGGCGCAGTTTATCAGCCAGCGCCTGCATTTCTTTGACAGTTTTAATAATTTGCATTACATTTGAAACCACAGATCATTCAAAAATAGTAATAGGTTAAATGGTTCGGCTCGTTTCGAGCCGCACTGGTTAAATAGTAATATGCGTCTATCTGTGATTAATTTATTAAGCTGTAGCAGAGTAGCTTTTTTATACAATCTGTGTGTATCAGTGTTCATCTGTGGTTGATTTCGTCCGCCAAGGTGCATGGCGGATTCAATCTATGTTGCGCATCAAATGTTTTTTCCGTGTCTTCAGTGGCTTCCGTGGTTTATCTGTATGCATCTGTGGTAAAAAAATTTTGTGTGCTATTCTTCTTCACCGGTGAAGCTGTGGGCTAAATCCGGGAAGGCGCCGGTTTCGACCTCTTTTTTATAGTTTTCAACTGCGGTGCGGATTATCGTACCGACCTCGGCATAGCGCTTAACGAATTTGGGCTTAAAATCGGCAAAAAGACCGATGAGGTCATGGGTTACCAGGATTTGCCCGTCGCAGTTGGGTCCGGCGCCGATTCCGATCGTAGGGATTTTCAAGGTTTGGGTGATTTTCTTCGCGAGTTTGAAGGGAATCTTCTCGATCACCAGCGAAAAGCAACCCGCAGCCTCCAGTCTTTTAGCCTCGGCTAAGAGCTCGAGTTGGCCGGGGGCGCTTTTTGCCTGCAGTTTATATCCTCCGAATTTGTGGATCGACTGCGGGGTTAACCCCAAATGACCCATCACCGGAATTCCAAGGCTGACCAGCCGATCGACGATCTCGAGCACCGCTTTTCCGCCTTCAATTTTTACCGCTTCCGCCCCTTCTTTCAAAAAAAGTCCGGCGTTTCTGATTGCTTCGGGGATGGTGGTCTGATAGGAAAGGAAAGGCATATCGGCGACAACCAACGCGCGCTTGACTGCGCGCGAGACCGCCCGGGTATGGAAGAGCATCACTTCCATTGTGATCGGGAGGGTGGTTTCATAGCCGTAAATCACATTCGCGGCAGAATCACCAATGAGGATAATATCAATTCCTGTTTCATCCAGGATTTTGGCAATCGAATAGTCATAGGCGGTGAGAGCAGTGATTTTTTGTTTTCGCTGCTTCAATTCCTTAAGGCTGAGCGTAGTTATTTTCCCCATAATGGTTCGGGAGAATAGTAGCGCCGACCGGGAGCGGGCCGCAGGATCTCTTTAAACAACCCGTCGAAATCACGGGAGTTATGGACCGGGTCGATATTCTCGGCATTGACAATTAACAGCGAAGGAACGCTTTCGAAATGGAAGAAAAAACGGTTATAGGCATCGGTCAGAGCGGCGAGATACTCCAGTGAGATATCCCGTTCAAATCTCCGGCCCTGGGTTTGTATCCGTTCCCAGAGAAACTCGGGCCGGGCCTGGAGATAGATGACCAGGTCAGGACGGACAACATCTTTTTCTAAAAACTGATAAATCTTCTCGTAGAGAGTAAGTTCAGCTTGGTCTAAATTGAGATAAGCGTATATTCGGTCTTTTTCGAAGAGATAATCGGTTACGACCCGCTCGGTGAAGAGGTTGCGCTGGGTATGGGCGAGCTGCTGACGGTGGCGGGCGAAGAGGAAGAAGAGCTGGGTCTGGAACGCGAAGCTTCGCAGGTCCTCGTAAAACCGCTCAAGAAACGGGTTGGTTTCTATTTCCTCGACAATACACTCGGCACCCCAAGCCGAAGCCAGACGGGAAGCAAGACCGGTTTTCCCGACGCCGATTACGCCTTCAACCGCGATAAACTTCAGGCGGGGCTCCACGGTCTCACTCCGGAAGTGTCAACTAAACTTAAGAGTTCTTTTATAGTTTTTTTTAAAGTTGGATGGCGGAACTCGGGGGCGATATCTGAGAGCGGGAGGAGGATAAAACTACGTTCCGCAAGGCGGGGATGGGGGATGACCAATGTTATGGTATTATAAACTACCGAATTGTAGAGGAGAATATCGAGGTCAATGGTTCGGGCCGCATTTTTGAAAGGTCGGGTTCTTCCCATTTTATTTTCGACGTGTTGAAGTGCCTGCAGGCAGGCAAGGGGTTGCTGAGAGGTCTCGGCTCCAATAACCATATTGAGAAATTTAGGCTGGTCGGTACAATCTTCAGGTTCAGTTTCATAGATCGGCGATTTTTTTAAAATTTTAAAAGAACCGGAGTTCAGAGCATGTAACGCTTCCTGAATATAAAGATTTCTATCTCCCAGGTTCGATCCGATACCGACAAAAACTACTGGCATAGGGCAGATTACTTGAACTCAGAGGGTATGTCAATAGCACCAAAAAAGCTGTAGAATCGGGACTTTTGAAAAATAAAACCCCTCCGCTTTCGGCAGAGGGGCATTGTGGGCTAACTGGGTTTTTACGCCCGTGTGACGTTTGTGGCTTTCTTACCTTTCGGGCTGTCGTTTATCTCAAAGCTAACTCTTTCACCTTCATGAAGGGTTTTATATCCTTCTCCCACTATATCCATAAAGTGAACGAAGACATCGCCACTACCGTCTTCCAGCTCGATGAAACCATAGCCCTTCTTTCCATCGAACCATTTGATTTTACCAAACATAGGCACTATCAATCCTCCTTACAAGCCTAAAATTAAACCATAAGGTCCAGACTTGGTTAAATTTAAGGAAATCAATGATTTTGTCAAGGAAAATCTTTGGAATGTTTACATAAACACGAAAAGTACCGATCAGATAGATTACTTTTGTAGAAAAACCGCAGTATTGACAAGTCTCCCGGGTCTACTAAAATCTCTAAAAAGGAGGCTTGGTGAAAAAGTTTTTTATCATTATACCACTTGCCGCGGTCGGATTCCTTTTTGTTTATTTGGGATGTATCGATTTAAACAAAAAGGGGATAAGCTATCATGCTTCGACCATCTTTTCAGTGCAAGCCCTCGACACCTCGAAGACGGCCGGTTTTGTTAACTTCGCTTATGAGTTTACATCGACCATAACCCAGACCAGGGTTATCGTCCACCGGACCGATGCGTCGACCAGCGATACCCTGGGAATCGAACTGGGCAAACCAGTGCTCTATAACGACCTCGATACCCTGGCTGCCGACCATCAATACTTTTATACTCTCGCTCTGCTTAATGGGGGACCTACCACTTATGATACGGTCACCGCCAAAACCCTGCCTGAAGTCGTAATCACCTCGCCGGCGGATACTGCTACCGGTGATGTGATTGATCTGGTCTGGTATCCTATTTCCCGGGAGGGTTCTAAATTTTCTGATTATAAAGTAGAGCTTTTCAAAAGCGGCACGAATCCGGATAGCATTCTTCATTACCTGACCAATCCGATCTGGGATACGACTGTGACCCTGAGTGCTGCCGATACCATCGGCCGGGTAAGCTTCGTTCGTGATACCTTGACCGTCAATCGGCCGTTCACGGTTCGAGTGACTACCAGCAAGGTGGTTAAGCTTAATTTATTGACCGATACCTCGGTCGGTAACCGGGTATTCTTCTGGTTTTCGTTAACTGAAAGAAAGCGCTAACCATTAACGATTTAAAAGAAGACAAAGCCGAAGATAAGCAGGTTACGATTGGTGACCCGCTTGGGATCAAGGAGCTCTGGGCATACCTGCGTCAACCAGGCAGGATTTTTGCCGTCAATTTTTTAGCGGGAATTGCGCGCGGTTTTGGTTTTGCAATCGGGATGACGCTGTTAGCGGCATTCGTGTTCCTTATCTTAAAAAAGGCGGTAGGGGCACCGGTCATCGGCCGGTTTGTCACTGAGATTTTTGAGGTAATCGAAAAGCAGAAGCTGATATTACCGGGCCACTGAGGTATGGCGATTAGTTCGCCCGAGATAAAAAAGCTGGGCAGATTGGCGAAAATCGGTCTATCCCAGGTAGAGGTCGAACGGCTCGGCTCCCAGATCGATACGATTATCGGCTATTTCAACCGGCTGAAAACCCTCGATTTGAAATCGGTTGAACCGAGCTCCCATGTGATCGCTATCACCTGTCCGCTCCGGGCGGATAACCCACGAAGAGAGTTAGAGAACACCGCGTCCAAGCTCAACTATTTCAAGCACAACCTGTTTGTCGTGCCCAAGGCAATAGACTGATGCCGTTCGTACAAAGACTGCTCAACGGTAATGTCTGAACTTTGCCAATTAACGATTGGACAGCTCCGGGAGCGGTTGGCGGCGCGGGAGATTAACTATTCGGATATAATCGAGTCGATTGCCGGGCGAATCGATGAACGGGAAAAAGAGATCCATGGCTACATCTCGCTTTTTTTGGATGAAGCAAAAAAGCAGGCAGCCGCGTTCGATACGGGAGATAAAAACGCCGGTCCTATGACCGGTATCCCAATTGCAGTCAAAGACAATATCTGTGTTAAGGATAAACTTGTCACCTGCGGCTCCAGAATCCTTTATAATTTTATATCTCCCTATGATGCGACGGCAATTCAACGACTCAAAGCGGCAGGTGCAATCATCCTGGGTAAGACCAATCTCGATGAGTTCGCTATGGGGTCGTCGACCGAGACTTCCTATTTCGGGCCGACCCACAACCCCTGGGAGTTGAGCCGGGTGCCGGGCGGGTCGTCGGGCGGCTCGGCCGCGACAGTTGCCTATGGCGGTGCGATCGCCGCGCTCGGTTCGGATACCGGCGGCTCGGTGCGCCAGCCGGCTTCGTTCTGTGGTGTCGTGGGCTTAAAACCCACTTACGGTCGTGTTTCCCGATACGGACTGGTTGCTTTCGCATCGTCGTTGGACGGTATCGGTACGATCGCCCGGTCGGTCAAGGATGCGGCGTTACTGCTCGAGACGATCGGCGGCGTTGACCCGTGCGATTCAACTTCGGCCGACAAACCGGTTGCTTGCCTCACGGGTATTGAAGAGGGAGCGAAGAAAATAAAGATCGGAATTCCGGCAGAATATTTTCCCGCCGGCTTGGACCCAACAATTAAAGAAATTATTTTCAAGATGGTGCAGAAAATTGCTCCCGAGTGTCAGGCGGTCGTTGATATTTCGCTGCCCAATACCGAACATGCGGTGGCAACCTATTATATTCTCGCGATGGCCGAAGCTTCATCCAATCTTGCCCGGTACGATGGAGTACGCTACGGACACCGGGCGCTCAGCGAGCGGCTGGTCGAGCTGTATGAGAAAACGAGGGAGGAAGGTTTCGGTGACGAGATCAAACGGCGGATTCTCTTAGGCACCTATGGATTGTCCAAAGGTTACTACGACGAATACTATCTGGTTGCCCAGAAAGCCCGAACTTTGTTGCGCAAGGATTTCGAGCAGGCGTTCGAAAAGGTGGATGCGATTATTACTCCGACGACGCCGACGACGGCTTTCAAATTGGGGGAGAAGATCGAGGACCCGCTGGCAATGTATCTGGGCGATATTTTCACGGTTTCCCCGAACCTTGCCGGTTTACCGGCACTATCGATTCCGGCTCAAGAGTTGAAAGACGGTCTGCCGGTCGGCTTGCAGATTATCGGACGACCGTTCGACGAAAAGACGATTCTTAAACTCGCCTATGCCTTTGAAAGGTTATGAACCACAGATGAGCCCCATTAGAGATTTTGATGCTCGGAAGTTAAGAAAGCAATATCTATGCGAGTGCGAAGCATTTACTGTGGTTAAAAATATGTCCGAACTCTCGAACGGGGTGAACACAGATTACAGTAAGAATAAATACGGATGTTTCATCAGTTTACATCAATGCAAAAATTAAACTATGAAGTAATCATCGGGCTTGAGGTCCATGCCCAACTGCGCACCGCCTCCAAGCTCTTCTGTCCCTGCCCAGTTGGCTATACCGACGAGCCGAACCGGAATGTCTGCCCGGTCTGCTTAGGACTGCCCGGAGTTTTACCGGTTTTAAATGAAAAGGCGGTCGAGCTCGCGATTCGAACCGCGCTTGCCTTGAACTGCCGGATTGCCCGGCGCAGCCGGTTCACCCGCAAGCATTATTTCTATCCTGACCTGCCCAAAGGCTACCAGATAACCCAGTATACCGAACCATTAGGCTATGACGGCTATCTGGAAATAGCGAACCGGCGAATAACGATTAAGCGATTAATCTTAGAAGAGGATGCGGGGAAATCGATTCATACTGGTGAAGAAACCCTGGTCGATTTCAACCGGTGCGGCGTGCCGTTAATCGAAATTACGACCGAACCGGACCTGCGCAGTCCGGAAGAGGTCATTCAATACCTGACCAAGCTGCGGCAGATTCTACAATATTTAGAAGTCTCGGAAGCGGATATGGAGAAGGGTCATTTCCGGTGCGAGCCCAATATCTCACTCCGCCCACTCGGCAGAGCGGAGCTCGGGGTGAGGACCGAGGTCAAGAATCTCAATTCGCTGCGGAGTGTCAAAGAGGCATTGGAATTTGAGATTAAGCGACAGGCCGCAGTTCTGGATACAGGGGGAACGGTCGTTCAGGAGACTTTGCTCTGGGATGATGGACGCCGTGTAGCCGAGCCGATGCGGTCGAAAGAGGAGACGGCCGATTATCGCTACTTCCCGGAGCCGGACCTGCCGCCGTTAGAAATAACCGAGGACAAGATAGAAAATACAAAAAAGAGCCTTCCGGAATTA
>CAYHGV010000093.1:0-11821 GCA_964356135.1 uncultured bacterium | reverse complement strand
TGTCGGGTCGGTCATTGATGATAAATTTTATCGGGCCGGTTTTTAATACCGATTTTATTTTTAAGGCATCGGTGATAAAATCCTTTGCTCGACAGATTTTTGGCTCCCGCAATTGAATCATTGTTGCTCCGCCGGCTACGAGCTCCCTGGTTGTTCTGGTTATTGACCGCTTCCCTAATAATGGTCTATCTAAAATTGCATAGAGAAGCGGATTAAACCGTTTTTTCACTTCTCCTGGAAAAACTCTGCGATGAAAGAAGTAGAGAGTTCGCCTTTTCGAAATTTTTCGGACTGAATAATGAGGAGATGGAAGGGAATCGTGGTTTTTATCCCTTCGATATATGATTCTTCCAATGCCCGCTGCATCCGGTTGATCGCCTCATCCCGGGTTTGACCGGCGGCAATAAATTTGGCAATCAAGGAATCGTAAAACGGCGGGATCGAATAGCCAGCATAGATATGGGTATCAATCCGAATGCCAGGTCCGCCCGGCAAATAGAGCTCCGTAATTTTGCCGGGGGTCGGCATGAAGTTACGCTCCGGATCTTCAGCGTTGATTCGGCACTCGATCGCGTGGGTCGAAAATTTTGTAAAATCACCTTTGATTGACATCCGCTCACCCGATGCGATTAAGATCTGGCTTTTGACAATGTCTTCGTTGGTTACCATCTCGGTAACCGGGTGCTCGACCTGAATGCGGGTGTTCATTTCCATAAAATAAAAATTACCCGATTGGTCTAATAAAAATTCCATTGTGCCCGCGCTCTCATAGCCAATCGCCTGGGCACCTTTGACCGCCATCGCGCAGAGCCGGTTTCTCAGGGTTTCGTTCACCACCGGTGAAGGCGATTCCTCGATGAGTTTCTGGTGGCGGCGCTGGATCGAGCATTCGCGCTCGGCGAGATGAATCACCTTTCCATGCTGGTCGCCCAGGAGCTGGACCTCAATATGGCGCGGACGTTCAATATATTTTTCTAAATAGAGCCGGTTATCACCAAACGCTGCCTTGGCTTCAGCTTTCGCCATACGAAATCCGGTCTCGAGTTCCTTTTCATCATGAGCGATCCGCATCCCTTTGCCGCCGCCGCCGGCTGCCGCCTTGAGCATAACCGGATAGCCGATATCGCCTGTCAGTTTTTTCGCGTCTTTGAGTGTGTCGAGTTCACCTTCGGAGCCGGGGATGACCGGCAACCCGGCATGTTTCATCGTTTTTTTTGCCGATGCCTTATCGCCCATTGCGCGAATCATTTCCGATTTCGGCCCGATGAACGTTATCCCGCAGGACTCACAGACTTCAGCGAATTCTGGATTTTCCGCTAAGAAGCCGTACCCCGGATGAATCGCATCGGCGCCGGTAATCTCGGCGGCGCTGATGATACTTGAGATTTTTAGATAGCTTTCGGCTGAAGGGTTCGAACCGATGCAGATACTCTCATCGGCGAACCGGCTATGAAGGGATTCGGTATCGACCGGCGAGTGAACCGCCACCGTTTTAATCCCGAGTTCACGACAGGCGCGGATAATTCGGAGGGCAATTTCACCGCGATTGGCGATGAGGATTTTTTTAAACATAGATTCAGAACCGCAGATTAACGCCGATAAACACAGATGAACCAACCCGGGTTTATTATTCGATTATCTGTGTTCATCTGTGGTTTGATTTTGAATTACAGTGGTTCAATCAAAAACAGCTCTTGTTCAAACTCGATTGGTTCTTCGTTTTTGACGAGAATATCAACGATTTTCCCAGAAACTTCGGATTCAATTTCGTTCATCAATTTCATTGCTTCTATAATGCAAACGACCTGTCCGGGTTTGACCGTATCGCCGATTTCGACATACGGTGCCGCATCCGGTGCCGGCGCCCGATAAAAAGTGCCGACCATCGGCGAGCGGATACTCGCCCGAGGACGCCCGACCTCGATTTTCTTCTCTTCCTCTTTTGGTCTGGCTGCGGTCAGGTTTTTTGATTCGACTGCCACCGGATTGTGCCCGCTCGGGACCGGGGCGATTTGGAAGGGGGAAATCTTTGAGATCCGTATCTTACGACCGAAGATTTTGATAATCTCTAATTCAGCAATGTTCGACCGCTCGACCAATTTGATTAGTTCTTCCAGTTTTTTTATGTTCATTTTAACACCCTCTCGAGATAGGTTTTATCCCTGGTATCAATCCGCACCAGATCGCCGACACTGACGAAGAACGGAACCGAAATCGTGAGGCCGGTTTCCAATCGTGCTGGCTTGGAACTGCCGCTTGCGGTATCCCCCCGGAAGTTCGGCTCGGTTTCGACGACCTTTAATTCGATAAAGTTCGGGATTTCGACCCCGATCGGTTTGTCTTCATAGTAGAGAACCGTGACCCCACAATTTTCCTTGAGGAACCAGACTGCCTCGCCTAAAACCTCGCGGGGCAGCGGAGCCTGGTCATAATGCTCTAAGTCCATAAAAATGTAATCTTCGTCCGACTTATACTGAAACGAAGCTTTTCTGCGTTCGAGGTCAACCTCTTTCAGTTTTTCCTGAGAATCGAAGTTCCGTTCCAGAACCGAACCGGTCTTGAGGTTCTTGATTTTGGCTCGGACAAATGCCCGCCGTTGGGCGATTTTGATATGCTGGAACTCCTGGATCGAAAAAATTTCACCCTCAAGGTCGATAAGCAGGCCGCTCTTGAAATCGTTGGGGGTAATCATAGCTCGATAAGTTTTTTAGTAGCGGTGGTTAAAATCGTGCAGCCATTTTTTTTCACGACCACCACATCTTCAATTCTGACCCCGCCCCAATCGGGGAGATAGATGCCCGGTTCAATCGTAACGACATTGTTGGAGAGAAGAATTGCCTCGCTTTTTTGACTTACGACCGGTAGTTCGTGGACATTTAAACCCAGGCCGTGTCCTAAGCCGTGGCCGAAGTATTCACCGTAGCCGGCATCCTTGATGTAGGTCCGGGCGAGGCTGTCGGCATCGGCTGCCCGAATACCGGTTTTAATCCCGTTGATCGCCCTGAGCTGGGCTTCGAGCACCCGGGCATACACCTCTTTCTGTTTTGGTTTCGCCTTACCCAGGATTACAGTCCGGGTAAAATCAGAGGCATAGCCGGCATAGGTTGCTCCCATATCGAAGGTAATAAAGTCACCCGGTTTCAAGCGGCGCTTGGTGGGTTGGCCATGGGGGAGGGCCGAGCGTGGTCCGGAAACAACAATCGTCGGGAAGGAAATCCCATCGCCCACCTGTTTTAGTTGATAATCGACTTCTAAGGCAATGTCCTTTTCTTTGATGCCCGGTTTTATGAGTTTGAGGATTCGTTTGAATACCCGGTCAGTTATTCCGACTGCGACCTTAATCTTCGAAAGTTCGCCCGGTTCTTTGATTGCTCGAATTTCTAATACGATGTCATCGCAGGGAACAAGCCCGATGGTTTTTAATGCATCTTTTAATTTGGCGTGGCTCTCGACCGTCAGATTGCTCGATTCAAAGCCGAGTTTGGTCACCGCGGCGAGGACGTCGAGGGCAATGAAATCATCGAACAGATTACGACTAGCGATTATGATTTTACAGTTTGTTACTTCGGTCTTTACCTGCTGTTGATAGCGGAAGTCGGTGAAAAAGATTGCATCGTCTGGGGTTACGAAGAGTAAACCGTTGGAACCAGAAAATCCGGCGAGATAACGAATGTTGACGAGATCGGAAATGAGAAAACCGTCTAATCCTAATTTTTTCAGCCGTTCGCGCAGGGTATTGATTCGGTTGATCATTGACCGATTGTAGTGGAGAGGGTATTGATTTTATTTTTTATTATCTCGTTATCCGGCTCGCGGCTCAAGAGTTCCTTGTAGACCGCAAGCGCTTCGTGCCAGTATCCCTGGGATTCGTAGAGTTCGGCGATAGCGATGGTGGCAAAGGGAATTCTCTGGTCGGCGTTTTTTTCAATATAGGCTTGTGCCTCAGGGTCGAATGGATCGAGCTGGAGAATAGTTTCGTTGGTTTCTGCCAGCGATTTTTCGTCGCTCAGGTGGGAATAGATTTTTGCTAAAAAACGATAGGCGACACTATTCTCCGGGTCGAATTGCAGAACTCGCAGGCACTCGTCTTTTGCCATTCCGGGTTTATCGGTTTCCCAAAACCATTGAGCGAGGACGAGATGGAGAGGCGGATAGTTGGGACGAAGCACAATTCCCTGCTTGAGTGATTCGATTGCTTCTTCTTTTTTTCCTGCCCTCCAGTGCTCTTCGCCCGTCGCCATAAGCTGCATGGAATCGACGTTTTTTTGCATCTTCATATTGTATCGACATGGAGGCCTTCTGTCAAGGACTCGATTAGAAAGTTCTGACAAAGTATAAGAATTATCACGAAAGGGCGAAAACCACGAAAAAATTAAGTGTTGTATTTTCAATGCATAATAAGCTTTGAACTCCGTGCAGTCGTTCTATCGCGCGTCCATTCCTATATGGGACGCGACAAATTTCGTGCTTTCTGAATTGAGCTCCTTACAGTCGCTCTATACTTCGTATATCGTGGCTTTGAGTTCCGTGTAGTCACTCTATCCGCCAAGCAGTTTGGCGGACATGGCGGATTCAGTGTCTTCGGTGGTTTTTCAGAACTCCCCAGAGGTAATAAGTTTTTTTTCAATAATAAATCAATAATAAAATTGAAGCTATTGACAAAATACCGGATTTCGATAGAGTTTTCACAAAGGAGGCAGGATGAAGAAAATATTTGTATTATTACTATTATGTGCAGTCCTCGGTCCTGGGATACAGGCCATTTCTATTACCGATTACTGGGTTCCGATAAGTCAATCGAGGGTATTTCTCTTTCAGTTCAACTACAATTTTGCCCGTGATACCACTGGTAGCATTACCGCCGATTACGGCAAATTTTCTCCCGAGTTTGAACAGTTCTATTCTTCGCTGCCCTTTGGCTATGATTGGACAATGAAAGGCGAGGCAGAGCGGGAGCGAACTTCCGATGGCCAAACGCTTCTGGGATATAATCTTCAAGGAAGGTTCCAGTTGAACAAGTACCCCTTTGATAAACTTGCCTTGTTCGGTTTTGGCAAACCAAGTCTCAGCATTGGCAAGTTTAAAGGCGTTGATACGACGACGGTCCAGCTCGATATCTCCGCCGGCGCCGGTTATGGCCGGTTTATCGTTGCCACGCCTCTGGCACGGGCAATTCGGGTGAATGAAGAGCTTTCGAAAGTCGGCATATTGGTCGAGCCGCTCTCCGACGCCGGGCTTTTATCATTGGCCGAACAGTTGGATTCATCGGTTATCAAGAAGTACCAACAATCCTACGATTATTGGGAACGAAAGTATTACGGTGACTTAGAACGGATTCTGAAGGAATCGGGAGTGCTCCGAGGGGGTGAATTGGGCAGTGTCGGTACGATTATCGTCAACGACGTTTTGCATGAACAGATTCTGGAGCGCTACTATGGTTACGAGGCTTCATTAGGTTTTGGCTACGAAATCTTAGATTTGAGGATTCCCAAAGATACGGTTGCGAATGAACGGAATCTCTATGCCGAATTGACGTTTGATTTTGCCCGGCCGATTGGTTTGCGCAGCCAGTTCGCCGAATTTTTTACCCTCCAGGCGCCGATTACCGGTAACGATTTTGGGAAGAAAATTTCGATTAAAGACCTCCGTCTCAAATATTCCTATGAACTCAGCAATAAGTTAGATTTTTTGATCACCTATTGGATTCCGCCGGCGGATATTCAGAGGGCAGATACGACCAATACCTGGAGCTTCGACCTGACCCACAAGCTTGATTTATCGCTCGTGTATTATCTTGTTAATCAGTTAAACTTCACCAATACGATTACTTTTTCTCTCCCGCCCCACACAACCAAACCCGGGATCACATTTTCCACCGGGCTGCGCTATCGGATTTTTTAATTAGGGTATCACATCGGTTATAACCGATAATCCCAGGACAAGATTCCAGCGGGGCGTTTCTCGGGTTATCCCCAGCTCACAGCCAAAGTCGAAATTGACTCCATAGTTCGGCGTGGTGCAGAACCGCACTCCCGGAGTAAACCAGAGATAGTGATTGTCATTGCTCCCCAGTTCCCAGTTACTGTTTAACTCGGTGATAAAAATCACATACGGGGTGGGAATATACTCGCCCGATAGTCCAAAAAGAAGCTGGGGGCTGCGTGTCACCTGTCCCCGGGCATACTCCATTTTTTCAAAATAGAGCCGACCGGCGGATTGTAACCCAAGATTTCCATGGAAGGCGATAAATCGTAGATCATAATCGAAAAGAGCGCGAAGACCAAATTCAGGTGCGTGGGGAACAAAGCCGATTTGGCCGGTTGTGGAATAGTAGATATATTGATTGGCACGTTCGTTCAGATACCAGGGTTCGGTCGAGGTCAAACTGATAAAGGTTTGGAGTCCGGCGGCAACGAGCTGGCTGCTGTCATCGGTTACGTAAAACGGATAGCCGAATTTAAGACTGATGCCGTAATTGTCACAGTCTAAAAATCCGACGTTCTCCCGGTCAACCGGCGTATCGACCCGGTCGACATAGCTCGATTTGAGGTCGCCAAAAATTGAAAATTCAAAGTAATCGAGAGGAGTAAAAGCGACGCCGCCGTGATAGCGGAAGTTATGGTAATGATCGACCTGAAAGTAATTCAAGGTTTTGGTATACCACTCGAGGTGGAAAAGATTGAGACTCAGCATTCCTTGTTCTTCACAGCGGGCGGCATAGGTCTTGAAGGTGCCGCGCTGGCCTAAAAAGGCGTTACGGGCGAAAAGCGGCGTTAAGCAAAAAATAAATATTGAAAGTTTTTTAAACATAATTCCCGATTGTAGTATACCTGCGACAATAGTCAAGATGAGGAGTCAGCGCCGTGGTCAGAACCTGACATTGAGTTTACCGGATTGATAACTTGTATTATCTCTTTTTATAATTATCATGCCGGGCAGCGAGAAAAACCCAATCCGATCAACTGCCGACCACGGTTCAAATCTGGCACCACAATTGCTAATATTATTTATAGGGTTAAGACGAGCGTTGGGTTGGGAGGATAAGACCGGCACTACTGATGCCGGTCTTATCCTATTGTTTTTATTTTATAATTGTTTTTGCTACCTCTCGGCATAAAATCTGGGTTAAAAATTCGATATCGGAAACCAGCCTCGATTTTTCTTCTTTGGTTGTAACCAGCGCCCGAATCGTTTTTCGGTCGCCGCGGAAGGTTTCTTTTGCCTGCCAGAGCTGTTCCGAGGTCTCGACATCGACCAACCGGGCGCTAAATCCGACTTCGGCCGAAACCGATGTTGGTTTAACCAGGAGATAGACAATGATTCCAACAACGGTTATTGCGGCTAAGACGATGAGCGCGGTTTGAAGTCCGTCCTGATTATTTTCTTCATCTCGCTCATGGTCATGATGGTAGTCGGGCCGGTCATAAATGACTACCGGTGGATGGTGGTGCCGGGACCGGGTCGTGTCCGGCTGGAATCTCGGCTGGGGGGAGAATTCGGTTACGCTGCCCAGTATTATTCCCTGGGCGCACAGCATTTTGCCGAGGCGAACAACCCTCCACATATCAAACCGGAGGGTATCAACATCCTGTTCCCGAAAGAGCTCCTCGATTTTTGCCCGTTCGACTAAGTCGAAGACACCGAGTTTACCTATCTGGAGATTGAGTTCGTCGGTAACAATATCGCCCGCTGCCGGTTCCCGCGTTAAGTTCTCAAACGGTAAGACCGCAATGCGCTTGATCTGCCGTTCTTCAATCCTGGTCGAACGGAAATAGTTGGTGATTTGAAAAGGTTTAACCGTGGCACAGAAGGTGGTAAAGAGAAAAGTGAGAAGAGTAACGAGAGCGAACGAGCGTTTCATTTGAGGGTTTCAAGCAGCAGTTTGCAGAGAATTTGGGCTAAGAAATCCTTGTCTCGGGTGAGGCGGTATCGGTCGGCTTGGTCGACCACAACCTGGATCCGGTCGTCGTTTCCATAAACGGTATCGCCTGCTTCCCATATCTGACGGCCGGTTTCGACACTCACCAGCCGGACTGACAATCCGACTTTGTTTGGTTGGTATGCCCGGACCGTTCCCAGAAAAACACCGTGGGCACCCAGCAGTTTGCCGATTTTGACCGCGGTGGTCGGGTCAAGCCGTTTCGGATCGATATCCTTTTCTTTGAGAAGTTCCTGGATCCGCTCGCGCTCGACTAAATCGAAGGTACCGAGTTTACCCACCTGGATTGAGAACTCATCCGCCAAGCCGATGCCGCCATTGTAGATTCTGGTTTGATTCTCAAATTCCAAAACCGCTACCCGCTGCTGGCGGATGTCCGAGACCGCATCGTGATTGATAAAGAAGTTGGTGACCCGATAGGGCTTGGCAATGTTGCAGGTGATCATTACGATTATAAGCGGCAGGAGCGTTTTCAGGATTTTCATGGTTATTTTGCTTTGAAGCGTTTTTCTAATTTCTTTAAAACCTCGGGCAGGGTCGTATATTCCATCTCTTCCAGGGGCAGGCGATGGGGTTCGAACGGGCCGTGCTTGCGCATAAAATTGGCGGCGAAGTTCGCTTCGGTGCGTGCATGGTCAAAGCCGGGGTCATCGAACATATCGCGCGGACCGACGAGCATTCCATTGGCAATCTGGAATCCAAAGGCAATAACCCGGGGCGGACCATCAAACCGCGAAGGGTTGGCTTGGGGTTGGGCGGTCGGCATGAGCGGTCCGAAATGGGAACCGCGCATCCAGCCGGAGACGAGGTGGGGGAAGGTGAACGGTTCCAACACTTCACCTACCGCCGGAAGACCTGACTGACAGCGCACCATCATTACCGGGTCATCCTTGCCGACATA
Organism: uncultured bacterium; assembly: GCA_964356135.1. Taxonomy (GTDB): domain Bacteria; phylum Hydrothermota; class Tepidihabitantia; order CAYHGV01; family CAYHGV01; genus CAYHGV01. Next base: position 2,981 of record CAYHGV010000093.1, on the reverse strand, counting down.
CTTGCCCGCAATCAAGGCTAACTTCTGGGTGGAACTGACCGCAGCGATCTCGCCGGTTTTGGAGTAAACTTCCTTTATGACATACCGTTCGGTGGAACCGATCAGGACTAAAAGGTCGTAGCTTTCCTCAGGGGTATTGAGGGATACGAGTTTGTTTTCTTTCAGGTCGAGGACATCGAAGCGAAAACCGTCGTGCATTTTGGCGTCGATGATGAGGCCGATGGTATTAAAGGGGTCGGCAAAAATTTTATATAACGGCATATTCCAGGCGCCGGGAGCGGTTTTGTCCGCCATAAAGATGACGACCGGTTCGGCGGTCCGTTCAGTAAATTCCATTTCGGCTACTCCCGGTCCCATACCTTTGACATTGCCGGCGAAGGCATCGGAGAGCATGTCCTGACCGGCACCGTAGAGTTTGAGCTCTTTGGCGAGCGCAGTGCATTCGACAAAGGTATCCCAGGCGAGTTTGTGAATGGCTTCGGCTTCGGTTCCTTGGGTATGGGTCATAATTAATTCTAAGTCATCGCCGCAGCTGGTCACATGGAAGTCATTGATTTTGGTTGTTTTTTTTGCCTGGTCCAAAAGCTTCGTGGCCCGGACAATAATGTGGGGGTGGGTGGATGAGTGTCCGACATAACCCCCGATATCCGCTTTGATAATCGAAAGGGTAATCTTTTTTTCTGCCATTACGCCTCCTTTAGTTATTTTAGGAAAAGCATAACGAATAGAATTCCGCTGTCAAGCGGAATTTGGGTGATTTCTAAAAAAATACCACGAAGTGATGAAAACACGAAATATAGGTGCACGCTCAACCACAAAGAAATGATTGCAGTGTTTTCGATGTCTCACCGACTTTGGCGGGTGTCTACCAGTTGGGTGTAAGCCCCGGTTAGTCCTTCTCTTCTTCCGACTTTTTGATAACCGGCACTTTTTCAGCACTCGGTGGGGTTGAAATTAAAATTATTTCTTTGTGCCCTTCGTGTGTACCATTAGAGATCCATTTTTTACAGATAATGGTATCTAAAGGGGAACTTTGTGGTTAAAGCTGTGTTCGGTAACGCCGGTTGACAAAGCCTCGTAGACCGATACAATTGGTTATGGTCTTAACCTGCGATGTCGGCAACAGCTTTATTCACTTTGGGTTATTTAAAAATCGGCGGTTAGCCGCTCAGATGATGTTTGCAGCCCGGGAGCCGATTACGCATGACGAATGCTTTGTGATGGTTAGGGAAATCGTCGGGAAAACGAAACCGGCAGGAATGGTTATCGCGTCGGTCGTGCCGAATGTCACTCCCGCGTTTGTGACGATGGCGTTAGAGCGTTTTGCACTCACGCCGATTGTTGTCAGCGCACAGATCAATACCGGTTTAATAATAAAATACCGTGATGCCGCAACGGTTGGGGGAGACCGGATTGCCAATGCGGTTGCCGCCTGGTCGGAGTATCAGCGTAACACCATCGTCGTCGATTTCGGAACCGCCACAACCTACGACATCGTGACAAAAGAACGTGAGTACTTAGGCGGTGTTATCGTCCCCGGTATCGGCATCAGCCTTGAGGCGTTAGTCCAGAAGACCGCCAAACTTTTTAAGGTCGAGATTGCCGTTCCCCGGCAGTATGTCGGTCAGAATACCGAAGAATGCATCCAATCCGGGATTTTCTATTCTACCGTCGGGCAGGTAGAAACGATCGTTCGGGGGATTGAAGCGGAGACCGGCAAGAAGTTCTTGGTCGTTGCTACCGGAGGAGTTTCCGAAACCTTTGGCCCGCATATCCCGCGGATCGAAAAAGTCGATCCGTTCCTTACGCTCAAAGGTCTTTTAGAAATTTATTATCTCAACCGGTGAACACGAATCGTGCGAATGGTAGCGAATAAAACGAATAAGGGAACTATTCGCTAAATTTGTTCTCATTCGAGGTGTTCGTCTAATTCGATGGGAATATTTATCACCAAAAGCCCGGCTGAAACCCGGGTGGTAGGGAAACGGCTGGCACAAATCTTAAAAAAGGGTGATGTCGTCGGATTCTTCGGTGAACTCGGTTCGGGTAAGACCACCATGATTAAGGGGATTGCGGTCGGCCTTGAGGTTGGTGAGGTGGTGAAAAGTCCGAGTTTTGTTATCATTACCCAATACGCGGGCCGGCTGCCGGTTTACCATATCGACCTCTATCGTCTGGATCGGCCGACCGCTGTAATGGAACAGGAACTTTTGGAGTATTTTTACAGCGACGGTATCTGTCTGGTAGAATGGGCTGACCGCGCTCGGGGGATTCTGCCCGACCGGGCGATAAAGGTAACGATCGCGGTACTGGATTCGACCGACCGGAAAATCGATATCGATGCAAACATACCAATCAATATCTGAGGACTGCGGACTGGGTTATGGTAACGAAGCCCGTATCGTCGTTCGCCACGCGGTCAGGGCCAAACAACCGACCTCCGTTACCGTCATCCGAAACGGGCATCGGCGGGCCGAGACAGCCCGAACCGGGTTATTTAACCAATTACCATTTAACCAATTTCAGTTCTTAATGTGATTTTCTATGTCTGAAATTATCTTAGGCATTGAAACGAGCGGGAAGGAGACCGGCTTAGCGTTTGTCGAACATAACAAAATTCTCTACGAAGTGAAAAAAGAAACCGGCGCCAAGCACAACGAAACAATCTATGATTTGTTAACCCTGAGTTTAGAATCTCTTGGGGTGGAAGTGAAAGACCTGTCCGGGATTTGCGTGTCGATTGGACCGGGGATGTTCACTTCATTAAGGATCGGTCTTGCTTTAGCCAAGGGGTTAGCCTTACCGTTTGACATAAAAGTAGTCGGGGTTAATAGCCTGGATGCTTTAGCCGAATCAGTATCAGACAACGACCTTTTGCTTGCTCCGATTATTGATGCCCGCAAAGGAGAGGTTTTCAGTTCGTTCTATAAACGAAGGAGGCGGATTTCGGATTATCGCATCCTCCAACCTGCAGAGCTGAT
>CAYHGV010000092.1:0-11900 GCA_964356135.1 uncultured bacterium | reverse complement strand
CGGACCAGGACTGGCTTTGAAATTGGTCGTTGCCAACACCGTCGCCTGAACTATTTTCGACAGATCGGGTGCGCCGACGATATAGCCTAATCCCGGCGGCGCTACCACTGACATCTTAAATGAATCGGTCCCGGGCCAGACCGAAGGCAGGTCAACGGTGCCGTCACCGTCATTATCATTCAACGGACCCCCGACAGCATTGAGCAGCGTAACAACCCAGGGTCCCTGACCGGTCGTAACCGGGTTAAATGTCAACGGAAGGTTAACGATCGGTAAACTGATGTTCGTCTGGCGGTGGAAAATCGTATCGACGATTCCGCCCGGCTCAATCTTGGTTATCAGCGAATCGATAAAACTTTGATTGACGACCGAGAGTGAATAAATTGTGGCAGTATCCGGACGGTAGATGTAACCGGAATCGTAAGGACTGATCTGCAGCGAGACGGTCGTATCAATGGTGGTATCATAGGTAACGACAATCGGAATAATCGTTATGAGCTGCACTGAGTCCTTGCCCTGACCACGGGCAGGCATCGTGTCAATCGAAGAATAACCCCAGATCAGAGTCGTGTCCCGGGAACCGAGTGGAACAGTCAACGGTGGGGTGACCTGGGCAATAAAACTGACGGTATCCTGACCATACGCACCAACCTGAGGTATATCCGGAATGCCGTTGCTGTTATGGTCGGAAAGCGGCGTCGCACCGTCGGTTTCAAGAAGTGTAACCGGCCAATTAAACCTGGTCGGCACAAGGTCAATTATCTCTTCGGAATTTCCTTCATTCACTACCCAGAGGTCATAGTTGACCGGTACTCCGGGGTCGGTTGTATCCCGTTGGTCCGGCTCAACCTTAATGAAAACATCGGGCTGGACGATAGTAATTAGCACGGCGCTATCCTTGACCGTCGAATTGAGAGTGGAGGTTCCCCAAACGACGATCGTATCCGCCACGCCTGCCGGCACACCAGCCGGAACATAGACCTTGACGATAAACGGAATGCTGTCGCTGCCGAGCGGAGGAACTTTCGGAACATCGGGCACACCATCACCATTGGTGTCGGTCAGCGAATCCAATGCGGTTCTATAGAATCCTGGCTTTGGCCAAGCCGGCAGTCCTCCCTCCACCGTCATATTGACGGTATCGGTCAACGTCCCTAAGTTAGCAACCCACAGATCGAATTCGACCGTATCGGGCGAAGCTCCAGTTTTCATCTGGTCCGGCTCAACCAGAATCCTCGGCGGAAAGGTAATCCGCACTTCGTAGAGAAACGGAAGATACGCCGGATTAGTGTAGATGAAAGTTGTCTTGTATTGAATATAACGGGAATTGAGAGAATCGGGAACCGGTCCCGGCAGGTACGGAAGAGTAAACCAACCGCTCCAGGTCGTATCCGGCGTCGGAGTGTTACCGGTTCGAACCGCCATCTTTATATTGGAACCGGGTGGAAGACTGTCGACAACAAAGACGCCATCCCAGTTCACGACACTATCCGCATCGTATACCGATGAAATATAATCTTCCGACCATGTCCGGTCGTAGGTGTTTCCCAGCTCCCAGAAGGTTCCGTGGTGGTCAACAAAATTAGGCAGCTCAGCGGTTGTTCCAAAATCCGGGCCGTAGAGAATCCCGCTGTTCTGCCCCAGGGTTGCCCAATCGTTGATAAATATATCGAGATATCCATCCCTCGGTTCCAGATCCGAAATGAACCCACCGCTCGTCGACCAATCCCGAGCGCTCAGCGCCTCTAACGGCTCTCTCAAACTATCCGAGAATCCACCTTTGCCATCGTTATAATAAAGCCAGAGTGGATACCGCGTCGGATTTATGTTGCCGGAGAGAAAGACGATATCCGGCCAGCCATCCGGGTTACCCCGGGGATACAGGTCGGCAACAATACTCCCGCCAAAACAGTTGCCCGGACTAAGTAATAGTGGTTCTGAAAATTGCCGGTTCTTCTTGCCGTACCAGACCATACAATTGTCCGGACCGGGGTCATTGCTGCCGCTCCGGTAGGTGGTACCGACAACGTCGAGCCAGCCGTCATTGTTGAAATCGGCGATACTGAGACCATGGGCTTGGACACCGAACGACTGGAGTTTCGTGTATCGGGCGCTTGAATATCCGGTTGAGTCGCCCCAGAATACCCCCCAGGCCGGCCGGTGGGTGGGGTTGCCCCAACCATGAAAACAAGTAACGACGATATCATAATAACCGTCGCGGTCCATATCGGCAACCTCAAAATTGTGGCGGGGTATTCCACCTTCCGGCAGGAGGACGGAGGTCTTCAAAGTATCAGAATAGCCGGTGGGTGTGCCCCAGAGAACGGTAAAATCTGAACCGGATTGGTATGACGCGATGATAATATCCAGGTAACCGTCTTTATTCAGGTCTGCAACATAAAAAGCTTCGGCATGGGTGCCGGCAGTACCGAAGGTCGAAACCCGCGACGGGTCTGGACCGCTGTCCGTTCCCGGGAAAATGGCGAAACCGCCGGGAGTGACATTCGGGTCGGATGAATAGAAGTAGAGAATCTCGCAGAGGAGTTCGGTAAAACCGTCGAGGTTCAAATCGGTTCCGCCCATCGCGCCGATCGAACCGATTCGATATTCAAGTTTCTTCTCCGCGTCGAACCCGCCTGCGCCACCCAGATAAACGAATGAAGGGTCACGGCTCGGATTGCCGCCGCCGTACTCTTGCCCGACGGTTGATACCGTCACATCGCCAAAGCCATCCTGGTTATAATCCCACCGGGCGACAAACTCAATATTGCCCGGCAAAGAATCTCGAAATGAACGATGGGTGGCATAGATATTGTGTTCGAAATTCCCATCAGAAAAATCATTCTGGGTCGTCTCAATCCAGAAATTGAGCGAATCGCCGAAACCCAGAGGCGCAATCATACAGACCAAGAGCAGAACCTTCCAATACTTCATAATCGTCCCCCTATTTTAGTAGAATTGCTTTAGCGGTTTTAGATCCCGTTTTATTTTTTACACTGACAAAATAAATTCCGGCAGGAAGGTCGGAACCGTCGAAGACGACCCGTCCCGGTTCGTTCGATTTCATCACCAGCCTGCCCAGAGCATTATATATTTCAATTGTTCCGGCCGAATATTCAATCACCGTCCTGGTTGCAAATGGATTGGGTGAAATTTTCATCTCCGGCATCGCCACTGGTTCGGTTTCGCCGATGCCCAGCGTCGCCCGGCCATAGTAGAGATTGGCGCTGCCGTCCCTGCCATCGACCCAGATGATGTGGCAGGGATTGTCATAAAGCATCGTAATCCTCGGTTTATCCTGTGCGCTCGGCTGGGTCGTAACCGTATCCGGCGTTGACCAGGTCGCACCATTGTCGGTCGAACGCCGATGAATGATATTCCCGCTTTCGTGGAAGTAGGCGACATCGACCGTCGCCCCATTACAAGCAACTGCCGGCCAGTCCTCCTTTTGCGGGGAGGTTGCTACCGACACCGATTGATAGGTCCAGCCGCCATCGGCCGAGTAGGCGAGATAAACATCATTCCCTTTCCGATAGGCACAGTAGTAGTAATCGCCACTCGCCGCAAGATAGGGATGAACTTCATCCGCCGCCGGGTCGGCTGCGATCTCAATCGGCGAACCGGGCAGGGTCCCACTCGGCTTAAACCCCCAGATATCCCACGTGCTGCCGGGTTTCGATTCAAACGCGACGGCAAAGCCTGAACTGCTTGAAGTTATAAATGGATTGGTTTCAGGATAGGATTCAACCGCAAAATCAACCAGAGAAATTTCGCTGTCTAAAAAATACCAGCCCCGAATGTTGGGATTATCCGGCTCTTGATTGTCTTGAAATATTGTGAACATCTCCGAACCCTCAGCCGCTGCGGTCAAATTCGTACAATCCTTGAACCATTTGCTGTCGGTGATCCAGGTGATTGACCAGTTGAAACCGGTATCGGGCGAAGACGCCCAGAAAAAATTATCGCCAATCGTATCGGTTGGCGGGAATGGACCCTGGGCAAACGCGCAGAGTTCATCATCGGAACGAATCGCCAGAGCAGGGTGGTAATGGTTGACGTAGGGCGAACCGTAGGGCCAGTTACCCCGTTGATGTTCAATCCATTTGCCATTCATATACTTGGCATAGATGACATCATAGTCCGGGGGATATTTCACCGACTCCCAGATCACGAACATACTGCCCGAACTGATTCGAAACATCGTTGGATACAGGTCTTCACCGTCGGTTTTGAGAACCCGCAAGTTTGCGGAAAAAACTGCGGTCGTGACCACCGCGAAAACGAAGACAAAAACGGTTTTCATATACTACTGGACAAATACTATTTTTTTAATGGCGGTCCCACATCGGGTCGTAAGCCGGCAGAAATAGACTCCGGTCAGGGTCGGCGTAGCGTTCCAGGTTACGCTATGGATGCCTGGATTTTGTACACCCTGAAAAAGGGTTGTAACCAATCCGCCGGTTGCATCGTAAATCTCTACCTTGACCTCTCCTTTTTTCGGCAGCCGATATTCGATCCGCGCCCGGGCTGAAACCGGGTTGGGTGCAATCGTTAACGTTAATGGCAGGGAAATTTCCAGTTGCGTCGGTTCTGCAATACTGGTTTTCTTATTAAACGCATACAGCGTTCCGGTTTTTGTGCCTACATAGATTGTGCCATCCGGACCAATCGCTGCCGCTTGCTCGATTGGGCCATCGAGCTTTTTATACCAGCGCAGCACCCCGTCCTGCTGGAACGAATAAAAAGTAGAATCCTTCGAACCGATATAGATATTCCCGGCACCATCAATCACCGGCGCAGCGAAGATTTTATCGCCGGTCGGAGCCGAGGTCCAGCCGATTGACCCGTCAGGCGCAATCGCATACAGCTTGTAATCGTCCGAGCCGATGCACATGGTATCATTGCTGCCGATGGCGGGCGATGATCGGATATTGTATCCGATAGTAAGCGACCAGAGCGTATCCCCCGTACTCGGATTCAACGCCAGGAAATTTCCATCGTTATTCCCGACGTAAACCGTGCCGGTCCTGTCGACCGCAGGCGCAGACTCACCACCTTTCGTTGTTGGAAATATCCATTTTCGGTTTCCGGTAATCCCAACCGCGATGACTCCCAGTTCGCTGCCGTAGTGATTCTGGAAAAAGGCGGTGCCATCATCGCCGATCGCCGGAGAAGAGTTCGAGCTGCCGGTTTCTCCGCTCACCGGGAACTTATACTGCTGAGCTCCGCTCGTTGTTAACGCCACCAGGTTCTTGCCCGCGGGAAAGTATAAAACTCCACCCCGCAAGGTGGACGCACCACTCACGACATCACCGACATTATTTTTCCATTTCTGGCTGCCGGTGTGGGCGTCAAGGGAATAAAAGAATTTATCATGGGAACCAAAATAAACACGGTCGCCATCGACCACCGGAGCGGAAAGAATAAATTGATTATTGGCAGTTGGAAACTCCCAGATTTTTTTGCCGGTTGAGTCGACCGCGTAGAGAATGCCGCCTAACGTTCCTAAGTAGACGGTTTTATCTTCTCCGACGCTGGGCGAGGTGCTAATGATATTGCCGGTATTATAGGTCCAGAGTACATCCGAAGCTGAAGGACCGATATTGGGACTGCGCCCGGTATGCTTGGCATCGTGCTGGAACATCGGCCAGCCTTGCACACCGTATGCCAAGCCAAACCATAGGACCAATCCACTCAAAAAAAATCGAAGCCCCATACCGTTATGAATTTAATGACATTATACCATTTTGTCAAGAGCGGATGTGTCGCGGTCTCTGGAAAAGTTGTTTTTAACCACTGGGGTCACGGAATTCACTGAATAATTATTGTTGTAATACAAATAATAACCCTTCCGTTCTGCCTCCCATCACACTTCGCCATGCTTTGCGGCGGAAGGGCAGATTCGGTGTCTTCGGTAGTTAGTCTGAATTCGAATATCGTTTTATTATTTCATCAGCACCACGAGTTTCCGGGTCGCTTTAAACTGGGGTGTCTCCATCCGGATATAATAAATGCCCTGCCCCACCTTGCGGTTAAGATTGTCGGTTCCGTCCCAGTTCACCTTGTAAAAATTGGCAGGTTGGCGGCTGGCGACCAATGTCTTCACTAACTTACCCGAAATGTCGTAGACCTTTACCGATACATCGGTCGGCTTGGGCAGGGCGTAGTGAATCTCGGTTACAGACACAAACGGGTTGGGACGAATCGCTGAAAGTTCAAATGAGCGGGGCAGAGTCGGAGTTTCTGCAACACCGAAGATCTCCTGATAGGCAAAGTCGTTTTTGTCACATTCGTCAACAAAGCCTTCGGCAATACGGAATACGGGTGCAAGTTGATCGTGGAATCCATCTGGCACCGTCCAGGTTCCGAAGTCCACCTCGACCTCGTTGGGCGGACCTGCTGGAGAACCGCACCAGGTAAGGTCAGGGATGATCCGGTTGGCAATGTAGAGCTCTTCACCGGTATTCCAGCCATGAATCTCACAACGCACCGGAATATTCACCGTATCGTTGATGCCAAGGTTGCGGAATTTCGCTTTAAAGGAAATAACATCACCAGGCTTATAATCTTCCGGCTGCGGATCGACCGTATACCCAGTAATTGCTATATCATAAGTCCAGAGCACCTTGAATGGTACTACTAATGTATCGTTTTCTGGGTGGTCGTCAGCACCATTCCTATCCGGATAGCGGAGTGAAGCGATAAGTAAAAGTGTGTATCCTTTGTCGCACGGATAATTCATGTCCCACCAGTAACAGCACCCTGCATCACCGGTCGAGGGCCATTTGGGTAGCACTTTCTTGATAGAATCTCCAACCGCCAGCGACCATATACCGATATATTCTTGCCAGACCGAATCGCCATCGGCATTTTCGATGCGAACGATAGCTTCCATCGGATGGTCGTCGGTATTCGTCTCGTTGACCGTACCGATGTTGGCAATCATTACTTCACTTGCCAGTTCTTTGTTGTCTTCGGCATAGTAGTTTCCATCGGCAGCCGGAACCGGTTTTACCACCCGATAGGCGGTAATATCGTGGATAACGCTATCGATTGTGGTGTCCTGAACGAAAATTACAGGGTCTTCTCCCGGACTGGCAACCATAACCCCTGTCAACCCCGTTATCAGGTTTATTAACAATACAAGCCCTAACCGTTTCATCATCGCCTCCTTAAAAGATTATGTTTGTGATACTTTTTTGTATCCGTGAATTAAGCGAACCTGCCGTCGGGTTATACGGCAATAGCCTGCGCAGGAAGCGCCTTGAAGCTCCTCTCCTAAAAGAATCCCCGAATTTCATCAATAACCCCTTATTCCCTCAAAATAACCTAAATTAGAATCATGTCAAGTCAAAAAATCGAGACCCCTGAAAAAGTAATTTTACCACGAAATCCGCCAAGAAGTGTGGCGGAGCTTGACGGATAGAGCGACTACAAGGAGCTCAAATTAAGAAAACAAGAGACTTGGAAAACTATTGGAAATACTACGTTTATTTTCGAGTTTTCTCCCTTTCGTGATTTCGTGATAATTTTTCCCTTTGCCAGATTTCTTATCCTCCACTATTGACAGCGATGGATTTCATCATTAATTTCATGTATGGTTGATTTTTCAAAAGAGCTCCGGCTCTTCCCCTGCTTCCCCTGCGTTTTAGTAACCGCCGCCGATAACATAATAACCATTGGCATGGTCCATATCTTTTCTTTCAACCCACCCTTAATTGGAATAGGTATTTCACCAAAACGGTATTCTTTTGAACTTATTAAAAAAGCTAAAGAGTTTGTGGTCAACATCCCCACCCAGGAAATACTGAAGGCGGTAAGCTATTGCGGAGAACATTCCGGCAGGGATGGGGATAAATTCCAGGCGACCGGACTGACCCGAGAGCCGCCAAAAAAAATTACAACTCCGGCGATTAAAGAATGTCCGGTTAAATTCGAGTGTCAGCTCATAAAAGAAATCGAGACTGGCGACCATACCTGGTTTATCGGTGAGGTGGTCTCGGTAACCGCGGATGAGAACTACCGGCGCGAGGATGCAATTCTCTACTGGGGCGGGTTCTACCGGTTGCCCGGAACGGTCATCGGTCAAAGGGGATGAGGATATGCGCATCGTAACTGCAAAAGAAATGCGAAGCATTGACGAACGGGCAACGACCGAGTTCGGCATTCCGAGTCTGATTTTAATGGAAAATGCCGGCCGGGGGATTTGCGATGTCATCGAAGAGTATTTCGAACTGGAAGGACTCAAGGTGCTGATCGTTGCCGGTAAAGGCAATAACGGCGGCGACGGGTTTGTCATCGCCCGGCATCTGAAAAATCGGGGTGCGGTAGTCACGACGATTCTTCTTGCCAACAAAAAAGAGATCAAAGGCGATGCCCGGACCAATCTCGAAATCCTGGAACGGTCAGGAATTGAAGTCAAAACAGTAACCGAGCCGGCAACACTGAAATCGAAAATGAAAGAGATGAAGACGGTCGACCTCGTCGTCGATGCAATTTTTGGCACCGGCTTTTCGGGCAAACCCGAGGGAATTTTCAAAGAAGCAATTAAGCTTATTAACCAGACTGAATCTTTTGTCGTTGCAGTTGACTTACCATCCGGAGTCTCAGCCGAAGACGGCTCGGCTCAGGGCGACGCGGTCGAAGCCGACGTGACCGTCACGATGTGTCTGTTAAAACGAGGACACTTCCTCTACCCGGCGCGCAGCCTGTGCGGCGATATCTGGGTCGGCGATATCGGAATCCCGTATCACAAAATCGAATCCGAAGGCACGCTCTTCCTGCTCACCGACACCGAAATACAATCGCTGCTGCCCACCCGACCGCCTGCCGGTCATAAAGGGACCTTTGGCAAAGTTCTGGTCATCGCCGGCTCGCGCGGCTACACCGGCGCCGCCGCCCTCACCAGTTTAGCGGCATTAAAGATCGGTGCCGGCCTGGTTCGTCTCGGCATTCCCGAGCCTCTGGCAAATCCGCTTGAAACCAAACTTACCGAGGTTGTAAAAATCCCGCTTGCCGCAACCGCAGCCGAAACATTTGCTTTACCGGGGTATGACCGGATCGCAGAATTGCTCGCGGACAGCGATGTCCTCGCATTAGGTCCTGGAATTGGTGTCCATCCGGAAACAAAAAAACTTGTCGAAAAGATCCTTGTGAATGCAAAAATTCCGGTCGTACTGGATGCCGATGGCATTAACGCCCTGGCGGGCAAGACCGAGCTTTTCGCCAAAATCAAAGCACCGCTTGTCATCTCGCCCCATCCGGGCGAACTCAGCCGGCTGATCAATCAAACTGCCGATGAAATTGATAAAGACCGAATTGAAGTTGCCCAAAAGACCGCCCAGGTCTTCAATACCTTCCTGGTTTTAAAAGGTGCGCCCACGGTTATTGCCGACCCTTCGGGCACCGCGTTCATCAATCCGACCGGCAACTCCGGACTCGCCTCGGGCGGCTCGGGCGACGTCCTCACCGGCTTCATCGCCGGGCTCATCGCCCAGGGTCTGACCCCTTTGGCGGCAGCAAAAGTCGGTGTCTATCTCCACGGCGTCTGCGCTGACCAAGCGGTCGAAGACAAAACTGAATACGCCCTCATTGCTTCCGACCTTTTGGACTATCTGCCAAAGGCTATAAAGTCAATCTTAGAAAACCAAAATGAAGATTAGATGCGGAGCATAGATTGAGCGCAGGAAATCAACCACAAAGAGCACAAAGAACACGAAGAAAATAATTTATGAAGATGATTGGAATAGAGATTGAAAATGAAGATTGGACCACAAAGTACACAAAGAACACAAAGGAAATAATTTATCGATATGGTTAAGGATAGAAAACGGAGAAAAAGATTGGATGCGGAGCATAGATTGAACGCAGTGAAATCAAATGCAGAGCATAGATTTCGTCCGCCATGCACTTTGGAGGACGAAATCAACCCACAAAACAAATTTCTTCTTCTTCCCCGCTTTGTGGTCTTTGAGTCCGCCACACTGTATGGCGGATTTGTGTTTCAATCTTTTTTATCTTTAGTTACTTCGTTTATGGTTAAAACTTAAAAAATGAATCTCCTCTTCATTTTTTCTCTACTTGTCAATTCTTATATGTACAACCCCAACGATTGGCTCGAGCTTCCCGCGCTCAGCGATGCCCGCAACGTTACCGTTGACCCATTTTATATCTACGTTATCTATGGTCACGACATCGCGGTCGTAAACAAGTTCGACAAAAAATTAGCGCGTACTGCCACCGAAGCCGACGGCCTGCCCGTCGGGATCAAACTCGGCGCCTACGATCCGGAGACCGGCGTCATCTGGCTTCTCACCCCGAGTTTACTGGTCAGCTACAACCCAAACACCCGCGGGGTCTACAGCTTTCAACACTCACTGACCAATCTGACCTCGTTAGGAGTCGGACCCCAGTATGTCTATCTCGCGACATCTCAAGCTGCTCTGCGCTTTTCCAAACTGCTCCACCAGTTCGAACCGGTTTCGACCATCGACCCGCAAACCATCTGGTACGGCGCGCGCAGTCCTTACAAACCCCGGAATTATATCTTTCTGACCCCCTACTACTATCTCGACCCGAATTTCAGACGCTATGACATCATCGCATTGGTTGAAGACCAGAACACCCTCTGGGTTACCACCAACGGCTACGGCATCTTTGCCTACGACCTGTTTACAAAAGTTCCCCGGCACTACCGGTTCGGACCGGCGGCAGCGCAGGTTTTTAAGATATTCACCGACCCGACCGGACTCTGGTTGACCAATCCCGACTATATTTCGTTTTATAACCCGAAAGCCGATACCTGGTCATACTACGACTTGGCGGTTCAGCCGCTCTCATCTTTGCAGGCGACTCTCGTCAAACCACCGGTCTATGATTTAATCCGCCGGGGAGACCTCCTTTCCGTGGTTTGGAAAGACAGCGCCTACTGGCTCGGGACGACCGACGGTCTGTACTTCTTTGAACCGAAATCGGAAATTCTCATCCATGAACTCTCTGCCAATCTGAGCATCGACAAACTCCTGGTTCAAGGCGATTCCGCCTTTTTAGCCTCTGACCGCGGTCTGTATCTTTTTCATTTAAAAAACCTGACCCTGACTGAAATCAAAGACCCGGATGGTAAGGTAGGCTTTGGAGTGTCCGACATTGCCCAGACCAGAGACAAACTATTTTTTGCCTGCTCCGGCGGCATTGTCAGCCTCGACACCCTTGGCAACTGGGAGTTCCGGCAGATTCCGGGAATGGATTTAACGAACTACCCCGGAGCCATAGCCGCTTTTGACAATCTCCTCTTTGTCGCCACCGGTGGAGGATTGATCATTTTCGACGAAGATAAAAAAAGTTACCAGCGGGTTGAGCTCTCTACCGGCCTCCTCCTGGACACGATTAACGCACTCGCGGTCGACAACGACTATCTCTGGATCGGAACCAAAAACGGCATCTCCCGCTTCGCCTATAAAGTTCTATTCCCTGCGCGACGATAGGCCTAAGAGCCAACGCCTCTTGTTAGCGGAAATTTATTATGTGATAGTGTAGTATCTTCTCAATACCTTAACAAACCTCTTAGAAATATTGGGGACGCTACACTCGCACTCCTAAGGTGGAATTTTACATAAAGCTCCAAAGTATTAGTTATGATCCCATTCAATTATGCTAAGTTTAGAGTCACTTACTTGAAGGTTTTTCTTTATTACTCAAATCGATAGCCTCTGGAGGGCTGCTGAGTGGCGGATACCAGTAACTGATAGGGTGATACAGTTGTCGCCAGCGTTGCACCACTTCCCTTTGATTCCCTTCTTCCCAGAGCACAAATATCCTGTTACCTTCGACCTTTATAAAAGGGTGAGCAGAAATGACGCAATCGGCGCTATCGGGAGATGGACAAGCGGAGAGATTGACCG
>CAYHGV010000091.1:0-11951 GCA_964356135.1 uncultured bacterium | reverse complement strand
GGTTCGTAGAAGGCGATGCCTCGATGACATTCAAGGTTGCGGCCTATGCCTGTGCGGGAACCGCCTGTGCGGGGTTATATTTTTACGGCGAGGCCGGGGCAGGGATAGGAGGTTCGGCCGTTATTCTCTGTGCCGGCGCCAGCGGTTCGGTTTTGGTCGATGTGGCGTTGGACGGCGAGTATAAAAGCAACGGAAGCTGGTTCGTAGAAGGCGATGCCTCGATGACATTCAAGGTTGCGGCCTATGCCGGTGCGGGAACCGCCTGTGATGCCGATTGCGAAAGTATCTGTTGTTCCTTAACGTGCCCGCTTATGCTCTGCTGCGTCAAGGATGAGTGGAGCGGGGCTTTTGGGATTGGATTGAAGGTCCATATCGGAAGCGACGGGAAGAGCATGTCGCCCTACATAAAGTGAGGTGAAAAAATGAGACACAAACTTATTTTTGGATTCTTGGCAGGTCTCCTGGTATTTTGCCAGAACCCGGTTTTCGCTCAAAAACGGATTGAGGGGCTGGCTTCGGGTGGACCGCGAGGGATTTTTATTCTCTTAGGTGGTGGTTTTCCTTCCCGCACCCATCCGGCGGATAGTATCACCGCCTACCGCCTCGAGCGGAGGGAACCGCCGAACGGCACCTGGCTCGAGGTCATAGATGTTGAGGCACCGAACACTATTGGAGAATTCGAAGCTCGACTGGGAAAGTCGCTTGCGCTGGTGGACGAATTATCTGCTACCCGGCAGATTCCGGTTCAGGAACTCTGGGAAAAGGTCGAACGGTACCGGAGAGCTGACTCGCTTGGGTACTGGGGAGGGGTTCTGGCGGTTCGGCTTGCACTGGGCGTTCAGTATCTGGATACGACGGCAGTGAAGAAAACGACCTATGAGTACCGGATTTCAAAATTGGACCTTTCGGGCAAGCCGGGGGTAGCAGTTGTTACCAATACCATTTCTTACCCACCGCTGGTGAAATTTTCCCAACCCCGACTGGTAGAAAAATACGGTACGAGACAGCAGGTTGTGCTCCGCTGGCGAACCGGTATCGGGGAACGACCAAAAAGGTTTGCGGTGTTTCGCCGGGAACAATTCCAGGGCGACTTTAAGCTTATCCGGCCTTCCCAGCTTATCGCCCTCGATCACGATACGACATTGTTGATCGTCGATGACACGCTCATCACTCCGGTCCAAACCTACTATTATTATATCGTGCCGATGGACTACTACGGAAATGCTGGTAAAAGCTCGGATACCGCTCTGGTCACGACCTTCGATTTTCGCACCGTCCCCCTGCCCGAGAACATTACAGCAAAAAGTTCGGATTCGGTCGGTGGGATTCGGTTGACCTGGAACCTCAAAGAGATGACGAATGTGAAAAGTGTTAAGATTTATCGGAGTGAAATCTGGGATTCGGGGTATGTGCAGATCGGCGAGGTCCCTTCCCGCGGCACAACCTACGTTGACCGGATTGTTGAGCCGATGAAACAGTATAACTATTACCTGGTGATGACCGGACTGTCGGGTGAAGAGTCGCCGCCCAGTGCCCGGGTATTCGGGATTTTCCAGAGCAGCCAGCCACCGTTGCCCCCCTGGATAGCAAAAAGCGAAGGGTTGAAAATCGGCGTCCGGTTGGAGATTGTCAGCTATGAGCCGTTTATCGCCGGCTATCGCGTCTATCGGAGCGACGGTTATCGAATGGCATTGAAGCCGATCTCTGATTTGGTTCCTTGTAAGGATTCGGTGACGGTCTTCGTTGATAGCAGCCCGGGTCTTTCCGGCAAGGTTCAGTATGGGTATGCGGTCCGTGCCGAAAATACGAGCCATATCCTAAGCGGCTTTTCGGACACGGTTTATGTCCGGCCTTTGATTCTGACCCAACCACCGACACCGCTCAATCTTCTGGTTTCACGGGGAGATACCGGGGTGAGGTTGTACTGGACTGATATGGTTCCTTTAGATGATGCGCTTGACGGCTACTGGATTTATCGCCGTGAAGTCCGTTCAGCACAGAATTTAGCGGGGTTTAAAAAAATTAATGACAGTTTGGTGTCAGCAAACCATAATTATTTTACCGATACGACCGTTGCTGAAGGGAAAATATATGAGTTCGCAGTCCAATCGGCGGATATTTTTGGTGGGAAAAGTACTCTCAGTGCGCCGGCTCAGATTGAATTAGCGATTTCGCTGTCTCTTGCGCCCGCTCTGGTGCGTGCAGAGCGGGCCGAAGAAGGGGTCCTTATCCAGTGGGAAGAACCATCCGAGGATTCAATTGCTGCTTATAAAATCTACCGGTATGAGCGGGGAAAGGAACCCCGACTTCTCGCCCGGGTTGCAAAGGGCAGCACTGAATTCCTGGATAAAACTGCTTCAGCCGGCAATCTCTATTTTTACTATCTGACCTGTGTGAATACGAAAGGCAGTGAGAGCCAACCGAGTGATGAGGTAGGTTTTCGAAGATAAAGCGGCTCTACTGTATTTTAATATTACAACCTAAGGTCGGCAGTGAGCGGGTGACAAACGCCAATTAATTAATTCAAAGGAGGGGAATCTATTATGGCTGAACAATTGAAAGCGACGGTTACTTTGATAAATCAAAAGATTCAATTTAGCGGGAGAGCAGGGTCGAATCCGGCGGTCGCGATCGATTACATACCGCCGCTCGGTGATGGTGCGGGTTATCTGCCGCTCGAATTACTGCTCATGAGTCTTGCTGCCTGCAGCGGTGCAACGGTCGCGACGCTCCTGCGCAGAATGGAAAAAACCGTATCCGGACTCGACTTTAATGCGCACGGCATCCGGCGAGACCAACATCCGACATCATTTGAGAAGATTTTCCTTGAATTTGTTTTAAGGTCTCCGGATACGGGTGAAGAGGAAATAAAAAAGGCGATACAGTTGTCGGCTGATTCGTTCTGCCCGGTGTGGGCGATGCTTAAGAACAATGTCGAAATTATAACCGAGTATAGAATTATCGCTGCCGGGGATAATTAGAAGTCTTCACTTCATCCTGTACAAACAATTTCATTGAGGGTGTATTTTTGAAATATATCGAGTATTGACAGCGGAGCAAACATCGGTATGCTCAGTTGATGGCTATGAGAAAAATCACGGAGGTGGCTTATGGCCTCTCGATATCAGAAAAAGAGATTATGACGGAAACGGTGAGTATGTTCTGTTCTGAACCCTGCGCTTCTCAAACGAGCTATGTTTTACCAGAAGTATAAGATCACAGAAGCGTTTGCACAAGATGAACATGTAGTGGTCTACCCGGGCGATTGCCTCGATTTATTACGAACGATTCCCCCGGGGACTCTACAGCTTGTTGTCACTTCACCTCCTTATAATATCGGTAAAGAATACGAGAAGCGACTCGATCTCGATGTCTATCTTCGGCAGCAGGCGCAGGTCATCTCAGAGTGCGTGCGTGCGTTATCAACCAAAGGCAGCATCTGCTGGCAGGTGGGGAATTATGTTGATAAAGGAGCAATTATTCCACTTGATACTATACTGTATCCCATATTTCACGGGTTGGGTCTGCGGATGAGGAACCGAATCATCTGGCACTTCGAGCACGGTCTTCACTGCAGTTTGCGATTTTCGGGTAGGTATGAAACGATTATCTGGTTTACGAAATCAGACGATTATATTTTCAATCTCGATCCGGTGCGCGTTCCCCAGAAATACCCAGGTAAGAAATATTTCAAAGGACCAAAGGCTGGCCAGTATTCGTGTAATCCGAACGGTAAGAATCCCGGTGATATTTGGGTTATCCCGAATGTCAAGAGTAGACATGTTGAAAAAACCGAGCACCCGTGCCAGTTTCCGGTCGAGCTGATTGAGCGGCTCGTCCTTTCTCTGACAAACAAGGATGGCTGGGTTTTTGATCCATTCCTGGGAACCGGTACATCAATTGTTGCTGCCATTCGTCATGGCCGACGGGGTGCAGGCGCTGAGACTGTGCCGAAGTACATCGCCCTGGCCCGTCAGCGAATTAAACAGGAGATGGACGGAACACTGAAGACCAGACCGATGATGAGGCCGGTACTTGAACCTGCGGCAGCGGGTAAAAGTCTAACAACCGCCCCATGGAACAGGAAGGAAAACAAGTCTCAGTTGGTTATGCTTGAGAAGCCTTCGAAGAAACAGAAGTTTTCTAAACGATGAAGATTGCTGAGACCTACTCGCACCTCAACGGCCTGGAGTTTCTGCTCGTTCATAAACCGGCTCTCTGGAAGGAGATACGACAGGTCATTGTTTCAGTGGACGCGGACAAATGTCGCACAAAGGTCTCGAAAGAGAAAACGATGAAGGGCAAGCTGCTCTATAGTCCGATAGATATGAACGCAGCATTTAAGGTGCTTCTTCGGAAAAAAGATTGGCAGGAGAGCCGGGTCAGTTATTGGGTCACCCGGAGCGAGAAGCTGATTCGGAAGACGCTGACGATGACCGCTGCGGAGCAGAAGCGCGAGATTGAAGCGGCAGGGGAGAAACCGATATTCAGCTACAATCAGACCGACTTCGTAAAAGACCGGGTGGCTTTAGAGGTTCAATTTGGTAAATACTCGTTCGTGGCGTACGATTTGTTCGTAAAGCATCTCGCGTTTTATATCGGCGACTATATCGATGTCGGCATCGAGATTTTGCCAATGAAGGTCCTCCAGAGCCGAATGAGCTCGGGTGTTGCTTACTACGAAGGTGAGTTCTACAATGTCGTTAGGCAGGGACGCGGCGTCCCGGCGGTTCCGTTGGTGCTTGTCGGGATAGAAGCTTGAGAAGGCAATTCTTTTTATTGCCAGTAATTGCGGAGGAAGCCATAAGCATGTATTCTGCGATGGGGCGAGAGGGGTTTGTTATTACTAAATCCACCTATTTTCAACTGCCTGTGGGTCGATGAGAGGTAATTCAGAGCGTTATGCAGAGGATATGAAAGACAAATTATACGATGGTTTCTATGATCCATCTCAAGATTTCCTTCGAGAACCTCGTGCTTTCTGCTACGAGCTTGCAACACAATTTATAAACCAAGCCAAAAAAAGTGCTGGTGAGGACTGGTATGAAGACATTAACACGATAAAAGGCATTTTGCTTTTGCTCTACACGTGGAATTTCCCTGCTAAAGAAACCAAGAAATTAGATTTTCAGAATGTCAGAAAGATAATAAATAATACTAAAGATGATTTGAAATCCCTTGAAAAGTATTCTATCAGAACTGCTGATAAAGGTGCGTGGGAGAAAATTGAGCATGTTTTTGATAAATTTAAGAACCTCTTTGGCCAAACTGGGGCGAGTAAGGCTTTGAGTTTATTGAATCCAGAACTCTTTGTTATGTGGGATACTGAGATCAGAAGACAATTAAAAAAAAGAAAGTTGATTCTTGGAATTATGAATGGGGAAAAGGGTGAATACTACGTGATTTTTCTGAAAGGAATTCAAAAAATTATTGAAGAGTATCGCATCCCAGAAAACCTGCCTCAGAATTCAGTGATTGCTAAGAAAGTTGATGAATATAATTATGTAAAACTAGTAATGGGAAAAAGAAGGTTCATTCAACAGAGACAGACAAGAGACACCGGTAAACTTTGACATTACGACAGACCAGATATATTTACCTGGCTCATCAAATCGTGTTGCCAGTTAGTTTATAATAAAATCACCACTTGCCTAGCAAATTCGTTGCTATTGACGACCGAGGTTCGGGGGGTATAATTCGCTCCGATGGATAAAGAATTTCTCAATCTCAAGCAGTTTTTCCCCGGCTTGGTCAGTGAACTCGAAAAGCGGGTGCCGTATGCTTCGGTGCTGGCGACGACCACGAGCGGGGTTACCATCCGAATCGAAAACCGGGAAGAGAGGGTATCCCAGGCGGATCCGAGCCAGGGCGTGGTTTTTTCTGCCTTTAACGGAGAGCACTTCGAGGAATGGGCGATGGGTGATACAACCCCGGATGCTTTGGACAACCAGGCGAGGACTTTCGCCCGGTCAATTCAACTAAAAAAAGAACGGGTTAAAATTGAACCCGGGACTCGATTCGAAGGACATTTTTCCACCCCGGTTAAAACTGACCCCGCGACGATGACATTACAGGAGAAATTCGATTATCTCAAAGACCTTCACCAGCGGCTCAAAGCCCTTGATAGTAGAGTCGTCAATGGAGTGGTGTCGTATTCTGAGACCCGGGGAACGAAGCTCTTTGCGAACCGCGAGCGGCTTATTTCGCAGGAGCTGTGCCGGATTGTGATATTCTTGGTGCTCTATGTCAGAGACCAGGGTCGAACCGAACTTGGCTGGGAGCATCGGTCGGGGACGGGCGGATTCGAAATTGTCCGGATTGAAGATGACCGGCTGGCGGGATTGAAAGAACGAACCCTGAAGCTGCTCAGCGCAGAGCGAATCACGCCGGGTACCTATGAGGTGGTGGCGGATCCGGATGTAGCGGGAATCCTTGCCCATGAGGCGTTCGGGCACGGTGTCGAACTCGACATGTTTTTGAGCGGACGGGCGAAAGCGCAAAATTATCTTGGGTGCCGCATTGCGGCACCTTTCGTCAGTATCGTCGACGACCCGTCGTTGCCCGGCGGTTACGGTTCGTATTTTTTCGACGATGAGGGGCAAGAGTCTCAGCCAACCCATATCATTCGCAATGGTGTCTTCGAGCGCGGATTGTCCGATCTTCATGCGGCTTCGGCATTGAAGGTTAGCCGTACCGCCAATGGTCGACGCGAAAGCTTCAAGAAAAAAGTCTATGCCCGGATGTCAAATACCTTTTTTGAAAAAGGTCAGAGTTCGAAAGACGAGATGATCGAGTCACTCAACGATGGGATCTATCTCTGCCATGCCGAGAGCGGCATGGAGGACCCGAAGGATTGGGGAATTCAGGTTATCGCCCATTCCGGCTATGAGATAAAAAACGGCAAGCCGACCGGTCGGGTCTTTTCTCCGATTGGAATTACCGGCTATGTGCCCGATATGCTTGTGAGCATCTCGGCAGTGGGTAACGATTTTCAGCTCAACGGTGGAACCTGCGGTAAAGGTTGGAAAGAGAATATACCGGTCTCAACCGGTGGACCACATTTAAAATTCAGGGCGAGGCTGGGATGAACTTGAGCCGAATCATTGAAACAGTTTCAGCTCATTGTGAGATTCATGACTGGTTGGTCCGGTCGCGCACGCTCAACCAGCATCAGCTCTATCTTATCGGAAACGAGGTTGAGAGTGTACGCACCGTCCGTGACCAAGTTTATGAAATCATTATCTATAATGACCATGACGGAAAGCGGGGTTCGGGCACGATTATTATCCTTCCTGCTTACAGTGATGAAATGTTAAAAAAACTGATCGAAGACGGGGTATTTATGGCAGAGCTCGTCGGTAATCCCATTCACCAGCTTCCAGGACCGGCGGTGTATCCCGCGGTCGAGATGTTCGATACGAAAAATCCAGGCGAAGGGCTTGAGGAAGTGAAGGCGACACTGGTCAGTCTCATCGCCAAAGAGCAGGGGGTGAGGCTTGCCAGCGCCGAGTTCTTCTGGTCGGAGACCGAGACCGTGCTCCGGAATAGTCGGGGAATCGATACCATGAAGAAGGAGACGGACCTCTTCTGCGATTTCGTTCTTGTTTCTTCGGATGGGGCAAAGGAATCCGAGACCCACATGGAGTTCCGGCGTCGGCGGTTCGCCGATCTGGACTGGACCGAAATCATACCCCGATACGCCCGGTATGCCCGGGACAGCCTGCGCGCGAATCTCCCGAGGACCGGATTATATCCCGTCGTCGTGAGCCATGAAGAGGTTTGTAGAGTTTTTGAGCCATTCCGGGTTATGAGTTCGGGGTGGGCGCTCTACCGCAACTTGAGCCAGTTTAAAAAAGGTGAGAGTGCATTCGGCGCACGGCCGGTTAAAGGAGATGCCCTGAACCTGACTTCAAATGGTCTCTGTGCCTTTGGCTCAAAGACCAGTCCTTTCGATGATGACGGGGTGGCGGCGAATCGGACCCTTTTAATAAAAGAGGGCATCGTTAACGGTTTTTGGGCGACCAAGGAGTATGCAGATTACTTAGGAATGGAACCGACCGGTAGATTTGCCAATACCGAGGTTCTTTCCGGCGTAACCCCATACTCCGATCTTCTCGCATCCGGACCGGTCTACGAAATCGTCTCGTTTTCGTCTCTGGAACCAGACCCGATCACCGGTAATTTTGTTGGTGAAATCAGGCTGGGCTACGAGCATTCGGAGAGAGAAAGCAGAACGATCAAAGGCGGTTCGGTAAGCGGAAATGTCTTCGATTGTTTTGCCAATGCCCGTTTCGCCCGTGAAACCGTATTCCTGGGCGACTATCTTGGACCCAAAGCGATACGGTTTGAAGAGCTTGCGTTCGGCGGTGACTGAAGTCGATATCGAAAGAATCAGGGAAGAATTTCCGATTACAAAGAGTTTCATTTATTTAGATCATGCAAGTATGGGGCCGATGCCGGAGCGTGCGGTCCAAGCGACCGAGCGATTCGTTCGTTCGCTGCAGTCGGAGTGTAACCTTAAAGAGCAGGAGTGGTATGAGATGCGGGAGCGCTCGCGGGGTAAAGCGGCAAAACTCGTCGGTAGCGAAAGCTCTGAGATTGCTTTTGTCAGCAATACCTCGCATGGGGCGACGATGGTTGCCAACGGCTTTCCGTTCGAGGAGGGAGATAATATCATTACCTGCAACGAGGAGTTTCCGGCTAATGTCTACCCCTGGCTCAATCTATCACCAAAAGTCGAGACCCGATTTGTCCAGTCGAATGCGGGAAGAATTCTTTTCGACGATTTGGCCGGACGGGTCGATGAGCGGACCCGAATTATCGCTTTAAGTTTTGTCGAGTTCAGCTCCGGCTTTCGCAATGATTTAAAACGAATCGGCGAGTTCTGTGCCGAGCATGGAATCTTCTTTTTTGTGGACGCCATTCAGGGGCTTGGCGCTCTATCCCTTGATGTTAAAAAGATGAAAATTAATGGATTGTCGTGCGGAGCTCCGAAGTGGCTTCTGGGTCCTCTGGGGATTGCCCTGTTTTACCTCGATAAAAAATACTGGGATGTAATCAAGGTTACCGACTGCGGTTGGATTCATGTGGTCGATTGGTTGAATTTTCGCAACTATGATTTGAAATTTGTGCCCGATGCAAAAAAATTTGAATTCGCCACGCTCAATTATTCCGGTATCTGCGGTATGGATGCCTCAGTTGAGCTGCTGTTAGACCTGGGGATAGGAGCGATTGAAGAGCGGATCCGATATTTGACCGATATGCTCTGCGCCGGACTTCTTAAGAAAGGGTATCAGATCTACAGCTCCCGGGATGAGAAGGAATGGTCGGGCATCGTTTCCTGTTTTAAGCCGGATAAAGACAGCGAAGAAATTTTTAAATTGCTCAAAGCAAACAATATCATTATTTCGGTCAGGGACAATCGCCTACGGATTTCACCCCATTTCTACAACAGCGAGGCGGAGGTTGCGAAACTGGTGGAGGTGCTGCCATGATATACTATACGATATTTAATTCACCGATTGGTAAGGTCGGTATCGCTGCAACCGATAAAGGGATTTGCCAGGTTGAGTTTAACGCTTTTCAACATGCCTTTCGTTCCAAGTTAAAAAAGCGATTGCGGGAGAAACCTGAAATGCAACCGAAGAGATTTCTGCGGATAATCAGCGACCTGAAAAAATACTTAAGCGGTAAGCCGGTCAGATTTAATGCCCGGCTCGATTTTGGCGATGCCACCCCGTTTCAGAAACGGGTCTGGCAGGCAACTTTGAAAATTCCTTTTGGCAGAACCAGGACCTACCGGCAAATTGCGCAGGCAATCGGCAAGCCCCGGGCGTTTCGGGCGGCTGGGCAGGCTCTGGGTAAAAATCCGATTCCGATTATCGTCCCCTGCCATCGGGTGGTTGGCTCGGACGGCAGCCTGGTCGGGTTTGGTGGAGGGATAAAGCTGAAGAAAAGATTGTTGGAATTGGAGTTATAAAAACTGGTTTTTTTGTTAAAAATAAAAACCGGGCGGCATTGCTGCCGCCCGGCTGGCAAGTGACAAAAATAATTAGATGTTAAGGGTGTCCGCTAAAGCGAAAGCCGCGTTATTGTAGGAACCGGAGAGCGTGACAATAAAGGTTCCACTAAGGGGATTTCCATTGCTATTCCAGCCATCAGAATAGTATTGGGTGTTTGCGGTCTTGTGTCCGGCTTGACCGGTGTCATCAGCATAATTACCCTGTAAGTCGGATACCCTAAATCCCGTCACATCGCAGTTGTCGTTGAAGCTGTAAGTGAATCGTGTCAGATTATTGGGGCCCAAGCTTGCTGAGATGCTGAGGATCAACTCTTTATAAATAATCATTACAATCTGGCCGACATCGGTTATTTTTCCGTCGGTGACCGTTACTTGGGTCCCGCCGTAGCCAGGACGGTAGGTGCCGCCATTGACACCGACAATATCTAAATGGTCAACCTTACCATTGCCATTTAAGTCTTTCCAGGCTAAAAGATAATAGTATTGGGGAAGGACATTTTCAATGAGGAAATCGGATTTTGTCTGGTCTACTCCGGTCGCCTCGGACGCTACCTCCTTGACCGGATTACCGGTCAAATCGGAGCTGACGAAAAGTTGGACCCGGCAGTTTCGGACATCACCGGTCTGGCCGGTCTGGAGTATGAGCTGGCCCTTGACGCCGGTCGTCTTTTCTGGACAGGACAATGTTAAGCCCATCAGCGTTACGACCGCGAGCACTAAGATTTTTTTGTACACCATTTCGCCCTCCTTTTTGTTGGCATTATAGTTATAAATATTGATTCTGTCAATGTCATCGTATTTTCTTATTACCTCAGCAAAACTACCTTCTGAATTAATGTCGATTTTGGGGTGGTGAGATGATAAAAATAAACGCCCTGGGGAATTCGATTTCCAGTTTCGTCTTTTCCATCCCAGGTTACCTTGTATGTTCCTGTTGTTTTTAAACCATCAACGAGTGTGCGGATGAGCCTGCCCGAGGGGTCATAAATCTTTAGGTTGACCAAATCTGAAACCGGGACCTGGAATTGGATTTGAGTATTTTGGCTAAAGGGGTTGGGTTGGCAGGTTAATAATGTAACATCATGGTTTTCCTTTTGGGTTTCCTCAACACCGGTGGAACTGCCTTTAACTCGAATCATCAAATCCATGCTATCCGACCACGGTGAATCCCATTCATCGAAGTTATACCAATCTCCTTCCCAGTAGTTCCAGCTCCGATGGTGGAGGGGCGGTGCGACATCGGTGCCGATTTTAGGGTTAGAGGCAGTATTATACAGAATTCCGGCATAAAAGTCGCCAGACTCGATAATCACATTAAGACTTGAAACATCGAACCAGTTGAATGCATCGGGTGTGGTCGCGTGTACGTTAGGAATGCCGGTCGAGGAGCCGCCTTCGGGTATAATAAACAAATCAAACGGGGTTGTGGGATTTCCATAAGAGGAGACGTATAATCCGATTTTTTTCACTTTATAGGGATACTTGGTGGGAGTGAACTGAACTGCATAGGCATTATCGATTTCCTCGCTGACGACGTAAAATACCGTGTTCTCATCGTATTTGAGTTCGGTTTCAGTCCCGCCTCCACCGGAACTAATATACATATACGCTGACATCGAAGACGCAGATGCCGGAATTTTATTCACACCACAGTTTGTATTATTGCCTGAGTTGGTTCGGGAGTCGGGATTGGTGCCGGTATTATCGAATGCCGTGTTATTGGTGGAGCCTGGAAATACGTCGCCAGCGTCGCCGCTATTGCTGCCGTTCCAGAGGTGGTCATTGCCATCCGCCTGCTCCACTGCTACTCCGTAAGGGGAGGCACCACCTGCATTTACCTGGTTGTTTGGTCGGCGAGCTTCGATAACATTTTCGTCAATGTGGCAAATAAGTAGGCCGGAGTTGAAAAGTGTTTGGTCAAACTTGATCT
>CAYHGV010000090.1:0-12137 GCA_964356135.1 uncultured bacterium | reverse complement strand
CCTGCTCATCGAATGGATGCACTACAACAAAAAAGAAAACCCGCTCTATGAATATTACGACGATCTCCTGGCACTCGCCAAAACCTACGAAGTCACCTTGAGCTTAGGCGACGGCTTACGACCCGGCTCGTTAGCCGATGCGACCGACAGCGCCCAGATCCAGGAACTGCTCGTCATCGGTGAATTGGTCGACCGTGCCCGAGCCGCCGGCGTCTTTGCGATGGTTGAGGGCCCGGGACACATCCCGATCAACCAGATCGAAACCAATATGATTTTAGAGAAAACAATCTGTAAAGATGCACCGTTTTACGTCCTCGGTCCCCTGGTGACCGATGTCGCCTGTGGCTATGACCATATCACCTCGGCAATCGGTGGTGCGGTCGCCGCCCTGTATGGGGCAGATTTTCTGTGCTACGTAACCCCGTCCGAGCATCTCGGACTACCGACGGTTGAGGATGTCCGGTTGGGTGTGATTGCCGCGCGAATTGCCGCCCATGCCGGCGACATTGGAAAAGGATTGAAACAAGCAGCAGCCTGGGATCGAGAAATCTCCCAAGCTCGAAGCCAGTTAGCCTGGCAACGGATGATTGAACTCTCGATCGACCCGAAGCGGGCACAGGAAATCTACCAGGCAACTCCGTCCAAAACCGAAGGGGTCTGCACGATGTGCGGTGAGTTCTGCGCTTTAAAAAAATCAAAGGAGGTTTTCGATGCTTTATAAACTCTTTACCCCCGGCCCGACCCACCTCTCGCCTCAAATGCTTAAAGCCGTTTCTCAACCATTGGTCTATCACCGAGAGGAAGCATTCAGTAAAATCCTCGCACGGGTATGCATGGGTTTACGTGAACTCTTCAAGACCGAGGGCGAAGTTTTCGTCTATACCTCCTCCGGTACGGGCGCGATGGAAGCGGCGGTAGTAAACCTGGTCTCGCCCGGCGACCCGGTTCTGGTCGCTTCTTCCGGCAAGTTTGGTGAACGCTGGAAAGAACTGTGCACCGTTTTTGGTGCCAGCGTTACGAGCATTGAAATAGAATATGGAAAGTCGGTCCCGCCGGAGGTGATTGAAGAAGGACTCAAAACACAACCGGCCATAAAATTTGTATTTACCACATTAGCCGAAACATCGACCGGTGCCCTGAACGACATTAAAACGTTCAGCCAGATCGTTAGAAAATATGATAAAATTCTGATTGTTGATGCCATCGCCGGGCTTGGTGCGGACGAGCTCTGGATGGACAAATGGGGTGTCGATGTTGTCATCGGCGGTTCGCAAAAAGCGGTCGGCTGTCCACCCGGCATATCAATGCTCGCCCTTAACCGCCGCGCCTGGCACTATGTCGAATCCGCCACCAGTCCGAGATACTACTGGAATCTATTGACTTATAAAAAATTCTTAGATAAAAGGCAAACACCCTATACCCCGGCGATCTCGGTCATCTGCGGCCTCGACCTTACCCTTCGGACAATCAGCCAAGAAGGTGTTGAAAAAACCTGGCAGCGCCATAAACAAGCGGCGGAATTTTTAAGAAAAAAACTGATAGGGCTTGGTTGTCAGTTCTTTCCCGCCTGCCCTTCCAATGCTTTAACGGTCATCAAAATGCCGGAAGGGATTACCGGCGTCGATCTGGTGAAATATGCGAAAGAGCGTTATAAAATTCTGTTCGCCAATGGTCAGGGCGAAATGCGGGGCAAAATTGTTCGTATCGGTCATATGGGCATCGTCAATAAAAAAGATTTAACCGAAGCGTACACCGCCTTTCAAAAGAGTTATGCAGCCATAGTTGGCAAGCCCGGTCGGTAAGCCGTCCTACGGCTACCAGAATCAGCCCAACCGGTTAAGGCAACTATTCCAGCGACGAAGTCCTGATCAGTGTGGAGTACCACGGGGGTAGTATTCACACCAAGGAGGGCTCATGCTGAAGGAAAAACGGACGACAACGCACTTTTCGGTTAAGAAATTTATTCTCTGGTTCCTGGGTATGCTGTTTCTTGGCTTGATGGTTAGTACCGCCGGCATTGCAATTTTTCCAACCCTCGGTAAAATCGCCGCTCCTTTTATAACTTCAATTCTATATCCGGGAGGAAAATTTATCGTCGCTTCTGAGAATATTAGTGCTGAATACTTCCGAGTCCATCCTGGAACGGGAGTGGTAATTACCCGCGGCTTTTATTGCGTTGATAAATCGGGTACAGTTAGAAATGTTAACTTCCTGACTTTTGCAGTTGCTACGGTCGGATACAGCCTGCTGTTCTATGCGGTATGGTTCGTGGGAGTATTGGCGATGGCGGTTAAAAGAAAACTCTCTTCCCACTCCGGCTAAAAGATTCTGCCGGGCCTCGCAGGCATCAATCCCGGTTCGCTTGAGCGTCGTCGGCGGCTTCTGAAAAGTTTTGCATTAGAGAGAGGATTTCTGGCAGTACCTCGGCGCAGGGCTGTGAAATTACAATATCAGCACTACCGGTAAGCGCGGTTGGTGTAGGATTAATCTCAACCACCCAGGCACCGGTTTGTTTTGCTAAAAATGGAATTGTCGCTGCCGGCTGAACAACACCGGAGGTCCCGATCACCAGCGCCATATCGCACTCACGGGCAAATCCGAATGCCCGGTCAAGGTCGTCCGGGTTGAGCGTTTCGCCGAACCAGACCACATCCGGCCGCAACCGACCGCCGCACGCGCATTCCGGCAACTCTCCGGTTAGCGGCTCAAGATATTTCTTGTCGCAGCGATTGCACTTCGCTCGGAAGATATTGCCGTGAAGCTCAACCAGTTTGCGTGAACCGGCTCGATAGTGGATGTTGTCGACGTTCTGAGTGACCAAGAGAAAATTTTGAATATGTATTTCTAATTGAGCGATAGCGAGATGAGCTTGATTCGGTTGAGCGTTTTTAATAATACCTTGCCGCCAGCGGTACCATTCCCAGACCAACTTCGGATTGCGGGCAAATGCCTGGGGCGTCGCCAATTCTTCCGCCCGGTACTGCCGCCAGAGCCCCTCCTCACCACGAAAGGTGGGAATACCCGACTCTTTCGAAACCCCGGCTCCGGTTAAAACCAGCAGCTTCCGGACCGTGGTCAATCGTCGGGCAACGGTTTCACCAGTGATAGCCATTAAGACAAAAATCGGAACGGGTTCTTTTCACTGCTGGAGATAGCTCGTTAACAGATTTTCTTTCAGATACTCAATCCCTTCTACCTTGGTCGTAATTTTACCTTCTAATTGAAGTTCTTCCAATTCCTGCAGTATCGGCCGAAACACCGGGCCGGGTTTCAAACCCAGGGCGATCAGGTCGTCACCGGTAACCAGCCGCTCGATTTTTATCCTGGCATCATCCTCCTGTTTTAATTGCAGCATCCGGCTAATCGCCGCTTCTAAATGTCCGGTTCGACCGGCAGTGGCGTAGCCGTCTCCAAAGGTCAGAATCATCAGTCCGAAATAGTCGTCTTTGAGCAATCGGAAAAAACGGCGTATCGCCCGGTCGGTCAGGACCGGTGAAGTGGCGAGCAGATGGAGGTGCATATGCCGGGCAACAAGAGTTTTAATCATTATCGTCTCTTTCTTCGAGAGGCGCAGGCGTTCTTTTAACATCCGCTCCACCCGGCGCGCACCCAAACTGTCATGACCGTAGAAATGGACTTCACCTTCGTCGGTGGAAAATTCGGTCTCGGGTTTACAGATGTCGTGCAAAAAACCTGCCAGTTTTAACAGCGCCCGCCGACGGGGTAAGCCGGTAAAGTAGATCTCGTACTCATTCGAAAATTGCGAAAAGAAACTGTCGTGGGTAAGAATCCGCTCGATCACTTTATACGTTCCGAGCGAATGGCGTAAGAGTTCGATATCGTCAAACAGCTCGGCAGCTTCCGGGAAAATTTGGCGTAAAAAGCCTAACCGGTCTAAACGCTCGATCGCGCCAAACGAGGTCGGATGTTCCATAATGCGCAACAGTTCGTATCCTATCCGTTCGGACGCTACCGGCTGAAGGTTCAAACCCTGGCCTAAATTTAAAATCTTCTCGTCCAGTTTGAAATCCAACTCAAGTTCAAATCGAAATGCACGCAGGATTCGAAGCGGGTCTAAACTCAGGGAATCATCGGAGACCGGACAGATCAACCGTTCGTTCAGGTGGGCTAAACCCGAAAAAGGGTCAATCAGTCTATCGTTGCCGGATACAAGATCATCGATATCGACTGCCAGGGCATTGATAGTAAAATCACGGCGGGCAAGGTCAAAAAAGAGCGTCTTCGCACCCAAACCTAAAAAATCGAACAGCACACCGGTGGGCGAATGAACAACCCGCGCTTCATCTTCGTCAACGCTCAATAGTACAAATGCACCGTTAATCGTCCGGGCAAATGTGCGGGCGAATTCAATACCCGAACCTTCGACGACAAAATCGAAATCCTGGGGAGAACGGCCGAGAACGATATCCCGGATCGTCCCGCCGACCAGATAGAGCTTCTTTTCACCCTTAACCAGCAGCAAGTTGTTGTACATATCGCCCAGTTCCAACATTTTTTCCCTTATTGCTTCCATGATTGGATTATAGTTTCAAAATTTCACTGGTCAAGCCACGAGACCGAGCATTCTGACCTCGTTTCGTTGGCTCGTGCGGCTTGCGGCAAGCCTACTGAGCCACAGAAAATCCGTGTATTTCCGCGGTATATTATTGCTTGGGTATGCTTGGTGGGGAAGTGCCTTCTGCCGGCAATGCCCGCAAAAAGATAATTGCGGCTCGGATATCGGCGACAAACCGTTTGCACTCGGTATAGGCGTTATTGACCATCGTCGCACCCCGGGCAACGCTGTTTTCCAGGGTCCGGTCGATGCCATCCAGACTCTGTTCAACTTTTTTGAGATAGCCTTCCAAATTCTCCATATCAATCGAACGGGAATATTCGAAGTGGAGCTTATACAGGGCAAGAATATACGGGATGGTTATACTGTAGGGCATGAGAATTACATTAACCCGAAAGGCTTCGACATGGGCTTTACGACAGACCGTGAAGACCGCATCGGGAACGGCAGCAATTGCCAATGAAAGGGTCGTTGCCGGGTCAATGTAATGAACTACTTCTTTGACTTTATCCGAAAGGATTTTCTCAATTTTATCTATAATCTCTCCTTTTTTAACCGGGTCTGACTCCTGAGTGAGGCGGTCAAGCAAATCGCCGGCCGGCCATTTGGAATCGATCGGTAACCGTTTGTTGTTTGCCAAAATGAGCGCACATTCGACCGGTTTTCCTCCCACCCGGAAATTGTAATCAATCATTCCCGGCGGGAATTTCTTAAACGCATCGCGCAGGATATTTTCGCCCGATTCGCCCCGGGAACGACTGCCGACCAAAATCGATTCGATCCGGCGGGTAGCGGTCTGGACATCTTCTTCCAATCGTTTCCGGGCTTCGTATTCGGTCTTTAAACCTTCAATGATCCTCCGGGCGTCGAGCAGGTCTTTGGAAATCGAGGTGGTGACATTACCGGTTGACTCGACAATTTTCGTCTCCACTCCGCGCAGATTGTTTTGCACGAGCGAAAGATTCTGCTGCAGGTTAGCCTGGGTCGAAGCTACCGCTTCAATCTGGGATTTGATACCGCTGATTTCTTTCATCGAATCCAAAAATGCCGGCACCATCGTTTCAAAACCCTGGGTTGATGGTCTTCGACGTAAAAAAATTAAGATAGCGGTTATTAAAAGTCCGATTACAATAGCTGCGAGAGCGATCAATATCCAGATCCAGGTCTCAACGGTCATAAAAGAACCCTACTCATAAGACGAGGCAAGTCAAGACACACTGATTCCACCGAACCGGTCATAGGCGGTGGTTTTAAATATCTTTACTTTAACAAAATCACCGGGTTGTAACCCCTTACCCCGGACATAGACACAGCCGTCGATTTCCGGGCTGTCAAAATAGGCGCGACCGACAAAATCAAACCCCGGTCGGGAAGCACGACCGTCGATAAGCACCATAAGTTCTCTTCCCAGCCACTCCTGTTGCTTCTTTAAAGAAATAGCCTTTTGAAGCACCATCAGCCGGCGCTGCCGGCTCAACTTGGTCTGTTCAGTAATCTGGGGCTTTAACCTATACGCCGCGGTTCCTTGTTCACGCCAGTATTTAAATCCGCCCAGGCTGTCAAATTTCTCGGTTTTTACAAAGTCTAAAAGTTCATCGAAATCTCTTTTGGTTTCACCGGGGAAACCGGTAATAAATGTCGTCCGGATTTTCATTCCGGGAATCGAACGCAGCTTTTCCAAAAGCACCTCTACCCTCTCCCGGTTATACTGCCGGTTCATCCGCTCCAATAGTGAATCGGCGATATGCTGTAGCGGCAGGTCAAGATACTTAACGGTTTTCGAACTCTGCTTCAACAGTTCTATCAAATCAGGGGTATAATGGGCAGGATGGGTATAGAGCAGGCGAATCCACTCAATCCCGGCGATCGTCTCTAATTCACTTACAAGTTCGGCGAGTTTCATACCCTGGTAACGGTCAAAGCCATAGAGGGTAGTATCCTGAGCTACGAGGATCAGTTCTTTCACTCCGCCCGCCGCCAGACTCTTCGCTTCCGCAACAATATCTTCGAAAGGGCGGCTCCGATACCGACCGCGAATTTTTGGTACGAGACAATATGAACACCGGTTATCGCAGCCGTCGCTGATTTTCAGATAAGCGTAGTGGGAGGGCGTGGACAGGAGCCGGGGTTCGTTGTAGAGACTGACCGGAGCAGCCGAAAAATGAGTCCCTTTACCGGTTTGACATAGTTTCGCAACTTCGGAAAGCTCATCAATACCTAAAAACACGTCTACTGCCGGAAACCGTTCTTTTAAACTAGCACCGAACCGTTGAACCAGACAACCAATGACCACTACCCGTTTAACCTTCCCCGCCCGTTTGGCGCGCAGCGCTTGGGCGATTTCGTTAAAAGCTTCGTCCACTGCCGGTTTAATAAAAGCACAGGTATTAATAACGACAACATCGGCTTCATCCGGAATCGTCGTCAGGGAAAATCCGCTATGGGCAAGATAGCCTAAGACCGTCTCGGAATCGACCAAATTTTTGGGGCAACCAAAAGAAATTAACGAAGCGATCACATCGTGTTAGTTCTCTTGAAAACCCGGGGTGGTGGTTATTATTTCAACACCCACCGGGGGGGTAAACGAAAAAAAACCGCTCGACAATTTCTGATTATACTTTACCCGGGAAAGGGTAAAAACCATTTCGTTCCCCATGGTATCAAGAACGGTAAATTTTTTGATGGTATAATCGTCGGCTGAAACCATCAGACGGATTTCACCGATCAGAGGACTCTGGACCTTGAGTAAAAGCCTGACCACGAACTGGCCGTCATCTGCGGGCAGGAGTTGAATTGAATACCGCGCTTGATAATTAAGAAGCAGCTCAAACGGCGAGAAGACGGTCTGGCTTTTGGTCACATCCGCTTTGTATGCCTTTTTATCTTTTTTTAAATAGGTCCAGAGGATCGTGCCGTCCGAGACGATGAGCTGGGATTCGGGACTGGTCACCTCTAAACGAAAGAGGTTAAGCCGTTTAATATAAAATTTGCCCGAAAATTCCTGGCAGAGACCGCTCGCTTTGATACAGGTCTGCTGGGAAAAATTCCCTTTAATCGTTGATATCGCCGAATAACGATCACTTACCTTAGCTAAAAGCTCTTCTCCGGACTGCGGTTGAGAAACGGTCAGTAATAAAAAAAGCGAAACCATTGCGTGCATTACGCCTCCTTGAATCTATTTAAAATACCGATTTTCTATTCTATTGTCAAGAAGGTTTATTGAGAACTCTGTCAGAATATAAAAATTATCACGAAATCACGAAAGGACGAAATGCACGAAAAAAATACGTAGTGTTTTCAACAATTTTCAAATTTCGTGTTTTCTAAATTTGAGTTCCCTACGGTCACTCTATACTTCGTATTTCGTGACTTTCGTGGTAAAAAGGACTTTTTCAGTACTCTTTTATTCATAGTGCTTAGTAGTCACAGTCAACTCGGATTCCAGGCGATGCATCTTTTTACTGCTTCAGCAAATTCCGCTCGAATTCTTTGCCTGGGTTTGCTTATTTCAATAATACCATCCGTTTCGTAGCCGCAAGCCCTCC
This sequence comes from uncultured bacterium, assembly GCA_964356135.1. Classification (GTDB taxonomy): domain Bacteria; phylum Hydrothermota; class Tepidihabitantia; order CAYHGV01; family CAYHGV01; genus CAYHGV01. Next base: position 4,016 of record CAYHGV010000090.1, on the reverse strand, counting down.
GGTTTCGATTCTGCAAAAGTATACGCCATCGGCAACCGGTCTACCACGCATATCCGAACCATCCCAGAGCACTGAATGAAAGCCAACTAAAAGCTGGTTGTTGACTAAAATTCTGATAAGCTCGCCGGTGTAATTGTAAATTTTTAAAGTCGCATAACCGGGTTCTGGTAGAAAAAACTGAATTGTAGTAGAGGAAGAGAAGAGATTAGGATAATTCTGAAGAATGGTGGTAGACAGAACCGGAGCGGCTTTTGGTTCTTGAATATCCAAGTTGGTGGTGTGGCAGGCATAGAAACCGGTTTCACTTTTGTCATTAGGGTCGTAACGATACCATGCTAACCATACTATACCCCGATGGTCTACGGCTAATGCCGGGTCCTCATCGTAAACACCAGGAGAGACATCTATCGGCGCCGGGGAAGACCAATTATTTCCATCGTAATAAGCATACCAGAGGTCGGAAGTACTATCACCTTTTGTCCAGACGACCCACAACCGGTTACGATGGTCTACGATACTTCTTGCACATGCTAAATTGGGAACCGAATCCAGCTCAGACCAGTTAGTTCCATTGTAATGACTAATATAAAAATAGAGCGAGTCCTTGGAAAGAGAGGGCTGAAGGATTGCCCATATTCCACCCAGGGTGTCGGGAGAAAGAACTGCATCGGCGTTTTTGGAAAAGACTCGGCTGGTATCGCTCCAGCTATCTCCAACCGGATGCTGGACAAACATTCCCCAGATATCTGGATATATAACATCTCCAAACCACATCAGCCATACGGTTCCGTCTTTGCCGGTAACAATATCAAACGAGTAGCAGGTGGTTCCCGGGCCGAGCCATTCGGCTTCGCTCCAGCTCGAACCATTCCAGCGAGTTGTGAAAAGCATATAAGCCTTCGCACCGATAACGAAAATATTCCCTGAGCTGTCGCAGGTTGTACCAAAACAATCGAAACTACTTAACATGAAAGGGATTTCCATTATCTCCGACCATTCTTCGCCGTTATAGTATCGGGCATAGTTCTTGCCGTACCCGGCTTGGCTTTCAATTACCCAGATATTCCCTTCTTTATCCAGTTCTAATTTTACCCGATCAGCGGTAAGTCCAGGAGGATAGGCTTCAATCGGCTCAGACCAGGTGTTATCGTTATAAGAATAGTATTTCACAAAAACTCCCTTGGCAGATTCTGACCAGGCAAACCAGACCTTTCCGGTCGTATCACAAACCAGAGTCGCAGGAGAATTGAACACATCCGAACCCGAAGGTGAAACCCGCACGGGCGGAGACCACATTTGAGAATATAATAGCGAACCGACAAACGGGGTCATCAAAATCAAAATTTTTATTTTTGGCATTGAGACCTCCTCGAGAATCTTTTTTACGAATAACTCTTTCATCTCACCTCAAGAGCACCATTCGTTTTACGGCTTTGAAGCCCCTGGATTGCAGCCGGTAGAAATAGATACCGTTGGACAGAGTGCGACCCCGGTCGTCATTCCCGTCGAAAGGAACCGCATACCGACCGGGTTTTCTAAAGTCGTCTACAAGTGTTTTAACTACTTGACCCATCGGGTTATAGACCTTAATCGAGATGTGCTCCGGAGTTCCATCTTCTAAACCTCCGACCTGGAATGTGATAGCTGTAGACCGAACAAACGGATTGGGTCGGTTGATAAAGAGCGACCAGGGAATGAAGGTCCTGGTGGTTTCAGAGACATTAACTTCGGATGGATATATTACTGTGCATGACCCCTCGTAAGGCTTGATGATGGAACTTGCATCACATTGACCGGTGGCGGTAACAAAAAGCTGTCCTGCGCTCCGACAGTTCACCAGGAAGGAAACGAGACCGTTTCCATCGGTATACCCTCAGCCGTGTGCATCAAAGGGTTTGTACAGACCGACCAGCGCCCCTTGCACCGGAACCATATAGCCAGGGTAACCAGGATAGGAGGCAAAAACTTGAACCGTGAAGGCGGTTGGTCCGGTGTGAATTGTGGCAGGATGGATAACAACATTCTGGGTAGGTTTATCTTCCCAGCGCCGGAGGTTCGGGTCGCCAATCCAGAAGTATTGCCAGGCAGTGGTTAACCAGGCATCCGGTCTACTCTGAGACGGTGAATACAAGATTATCATTGATTTCGCAAAGTTTATTGCCCAGCCTACCGGAGCGTTTAAGTAGAACAAGCCCTGAAAAATCTTTTTATCCAGTTCGCAGTTAGCTGTAGTAACAGAAGGAAAGGCGGCTCCGAATGCACCAACGCTGCCGCTGCTTTCCGCCCAGGTCCATGCCTTGACCATAGCGTCTACTTCAAGGATTGGATCCGACCCAGTGATTGTACCGGTATAGCAGGCGACATTAAACACGAGTGGAAAATTTGGTTCATTAGTTAATTCGTAGACATCACTATTTTCAAAGCTCTCCATACTCCACGACCAATGATTCCAACAAGTTTTCTGACCATGTCCGAGATAGTTAATGACTCCTAATCCAGAGGATGAGTTGAGAGCATTTATAACGGTTTGGTTAGTTCCACTCTCATTAGTCCCGTATGCGGTATCAACCGGAATCCCTAAGGGGTCGAGGAATTCGGCTTTTATTGTGTTTTTAACCAAGGGGAAATTATCGGTCATAGATGACCCTCCTCGATGTGCTACAAGAAGGACTTTGGTGGGGTCCCAGCTATCAGCCACATCCCTCTCGTATTTGAAGGTTTTGTTTATAACAGTCTCCAGGTTTGTTTCGTCGGTAACACAGAACCTGCCGATGGCAATGTCAGGGAAACTATCAGTACCCGCGATTAGAGAATAGTAGAAATCGGAGGGGATATGAAGAGAATCATTGTAATTCTCACCATGCCAGATCCACTCGCCGTAAGTCGGAACGGCCGTATCGCTGCCAATATGCCAGGTTTGCCAGTTATTAGAATGTGCTTGAGGCGCATCACCTACGAGCAGCACATAGGAGAGTTGACTGGAATCGTCCTTGATATCCGGGACTTTGTAGGGCTGCTGATAGACCGAGGCAATGTAGTCCCGAATCTGGTAGACATCATTGGCACCATAACCTCCGACAATTTCACTCAGCTTCTTTATTCCGCAGATGTAGCCTTCCTTCGTCTTCCAGAATTTTAGCGAATCCAGCCAATCCGAATTATAATAGGCATCGGCACAGATTATTAGATATCCTCTGTCCCAACAAGAAAGGGGCGGACCGGATCTGGCTGATTTGGTGATGTAGTCGTAGTTAATAATAAGGTCTCGATACATCCTTTCAAATTGAGGCGATGATTGTTTGGGGTGGTCTGTTAAGGCATTGGTGTTGTCGAAACCATCGTAGCTGAGTTGCACCACCATCTCTTTGAAAACCAGAAGCTGATGTTTGCTGGGTTTGAATAGTATCGGATAGCTTATCTGCTTGACGATCCGGAGGTCGCGCAAGATGGCAGGGCTATCGACCCAGGTTGCCGTTTCCGGATAGAAGCTATCCGATGAATAGGCAAGAGTATCAATAACAAACGGCCCGGGCTTTTCTGAACCAACTAAAGGACCTTGATAAGGAAAAACGAGATAGTCGGAGAGGTTTACACTGATGGTTTTAAGAGTATCGACCGAGACTGCGGACCGGGGCGGTATGCCCACGAGCTTATTGATGGTCGGCAGGAGTGGTTTGCCGATTAAGCCGGTATGACTGGGAGTTCCCGGTAGGGTCAAGATCTGGTAGGTAGTCGCATTAACCACAGTATCTTTAACCCACATACCGGGGATGGTTATTTTGATTGTGGTTTGGGATAAGTCAGAGGTGAAGACTTCTATTGAGGGGGAGGTGCCGGCAGATTTATTAGAGTCAAAATAGACCCATCGCGGTTTGGCTTGAGCCAAGCCTGTTATGGCAAACAGAGTGCAGAGAATTACTACACACCGCATACCCACCTCCTTGCAGGTATAATTAAATATAGGAATTTTGTGATAAATGTCAAGCCTTTTCTTCCGACTGCACAACTGTATCTGT
>CAYHGV010000089.1:0-12150 GCA_964356135.1 uncultured bacterium | reverse complement strand
GGGTCAGGCTTTCGCCCATTGCCCAAATTTCTAGACTGCTGCCTCCCGTAGGAGTCGGGACCGTGTCGCAGTTCCCGTGTGGCCGGTCATGCTCTCACACCGGCTACTCGTCATAGCCTTGGTGGGCCGTTACCTCACCAACAAGCTGATAAGCCAGGAGCTCAACCCAAGGCGACAGCCGAAGCCGCCTATCCTCCTTATTTCATGCAAAATAAGGATCGTACGGGGTATTAGCTCCGTTTTCACGGAGTTATCCCCCACCTCGGGGTAGATTACTCCAGTATTAATCACCCGTTCGCCACTAGTACTACCTTGTATTGCTACAAGGCATTACCCGTTCGACTTGCATGTCTAAGACACGCCGCCAGCGTTAGCCCTGAGCCAGGATCAAACCCTCCAAGCAAAACCTATTCCAAGCATGGGCACGCTAACTTCATCATTCCAAATTGTCAAAGAGCCAATTTTCCTAAGATTGTCTAAATTATAGGAATAACTGAAACTTTGTCAAGGCTTTTTTTCGATGGTTTCTTCGAATAATGTGCGATAAATCGCACCGCTACCAAGACAATCAATTTCTGATAAAAAATAAATTATTTCAAGCGACTGGAAGTCGCTCCCACAGTTTATCCCCGACCCAGCCGAAGACTAGCCTCGGCACTTTGAACTCCTTGCAGTCGCTTTATCCGCCAAGCTCCACCATACTTCTTGGCGGGTGGCGGATTTCGTGGTAAAAATAAATTTTTCAGTTCTCTCTGTTCAGTCGATTTTTGTTGGAATGCAGAGATTTTTTTACCCTCTCAACCGACTGCTGCTCCTATTCTAACTCTCTGATTTCCAAATATTTACACCCCGGCGGCTACTCCTTAAAAATTCGATAAGCTCTCTAATCTCATCGGTTAACGGAATGGTTTCGCTCATTCGCTGGATTGCCTCGGAAATGCCGAGATTTGATTCATAGAGAAGCTCGTAGGCGATTTCAATCGGTTTTATCTTTTGAGCATGAAACTTTTGACGGCGCAATCCGACCAGGTTTACACCCAAGACCCGAAACGGATTACCCTGTCCGATAAAAAATGGAGGTATGTCCTGAGTTAGATATGAACACGCCCCAACCATCGCCAACCGTCCAATTCGGGTAAACTGGTGGACACCGGTCATCCCGCCCAGATTGGCACAATCACCAACCTCAACATAACCGGCAAGCTGACAGCTGTTTGCAATGACACAGCCATTACCAACCCGACCGTTATGGGCAATGTGGATATACGCCATGATGTAGTTGTCGTCTCCGAGCACGGTGAGATTATCTTTTCCGGTCGCCCGATGGATGGTGGTGTATTCCCGAATCGTATTCCGGTCGCCGATTCGTACTCCGGTCGATTCGCCCTTATAGCTCTTATCCAGCGGTGGCGCGCCGATAACAACACCCTGGTCGATTCTGCAATCTTTACCGATAACCGTATTCCGGTCAATCAATGCGAAGGGACCGATCGTCGTCCGGTCGCCGATTTCCACCGCCGCGTTAATGATTGCATAGGGACCAACCTCAACCTCCGGGCCAAACCGGACCTCGGGGTCGATAATCGCAGTCCGGTGGATTTTAGCCACTTCCCTGCACCGTTACACTCGGGACCGGGTTTACACCCTTGGGGAAGGAACTAAGCCGGCCATGAATTCGGTATCGCACGCGAGCTCGCCATTGACATAAGCCGCACCTTTGAGTTTTACCACGGTCGCTTTAAGATGAATAATTTCGGCAACGAGCTTCAGAGTATCGCCCGGCCGAACCAGACGGCGGAAGCGTGCCCGATCAATACCCATGAACACTGCCAATCTCCCCTCGGCCGTAAGTTTCTTGAGGATCAGCACGGCGGCTACCTGGGCAATCGCTTCGATAATCAGCACGCCCGGCATCAACGGATAGTCTGGAAAATGACCGGCGAAGAAGGGCTCGTTCCCGGTCACATTCTTTATCCCTTCGATGCTGTTCTCGGTTATTGCCGTAATCCGATCGACGAAGAGGAAGGGATAACGGTGGGGAAGGATTTTTTTGATTTCATCGATATCCATCGAACCTCCTTTTTAAACACTGAGATGATTTTAAAATAATGAGCATTGATTTAAACTGATGTAAACGGAATTCTTTCTCAGTCCGCATCAATCCACTATTCCAGTTAATTAAGCATTGAGGTAGACTGATGGATACCGGGGTAAACAGAAGTTTTTCAGTTTCAATCAATATTTCAGTGTCCTCAGTCTTCATCAATGCTAGTTGCCTTTTATTAAGCATTGAGGTAAACTGAGGCAGAGTGTAATTGAAAAAAAACATTTTCAGTCTCCATCAATTCTGTTCTTTAACAGTTTTACCAGCCTGAGATGCTCGGTGTGGCCGGAACCCCAGGCGACAATCCTTGCCTTTAACCGCCGACCTAACAGAGCAAGCGCACCTAAAAAATCCACAACCTTATGCCCGACAAGCTCGTCCTGCGACCGAAATTCTTCGGGGTAGAGAAATCCTGATTCCGATACGACCTTAAAGGGCAAGATCTTTTTGAGGCGCTCAACATCATGAAACTGACCAAAGGTACGGGCTAACGCAATTCGTTCAAGAAAAGACGCCATATCGATGGTCAGATTCATCCATCGCTTTTGCCCCTTCCTACTGTTTCGACGATCGGAGGAGAAAAAAAAACCAATCTGCAGTGAAGAAGCAGGGAAGGCTGCGATTGCAGTCGGACCATGAACACATAACAGCGGTTTCTTAAGATAGTAATAATCCCGTGCCCTGCCCTGGGTAGTTATGCCCGCTTCCTGGACAAGGCGCACAAACGGAAGCGCACTACCATCGCCGAAGGGAATCTCACCACCCTCCACCTCGATCCGAATGTTATCAATCGCCAATCCATACAGCGCGGCTAAGAGATGCTCAACCGATGCCACCGTGGTTGACCCCGTTCTCACTCCCAAGCCTCGCTTGAAAAAAAAACAGTTTCCCGGATTTACCCGGATGACCGTGGCATCTTTTATTACCGTGATACCGCTTTCGGCCGGAGCCGGCACAAGCCGAAGCGTCGTCTTTTGGCCAGTCCAGAGTCCAACGCCCGAAAACGAAACCGCGCGGCCGATGGTTTGCTGGTTCAATCTTTAAATAATCGTGCCCAAGCCCGGAGGGTTTGGTGGTGGGGGCGAGCGGGATTGCCCGAATAATGAGAATTCTCGGGTATTGATTTAAACAGGGCTGATTTTGCATAGACGACCGAACCTGACCCCACGTTCGTATGGTCTTTAATGCCCACCTGTCCGGCGATGGTCACTCCATCTCCAATCTGAGCACTACCGCCGACACCCACCTGGGCAATGATGATACAGCCCTGACCGATATTCACATTGTGGCCGATGTGGACCAAACTATCTATTTTCGTACCTCTCCCGATTCTGGTCATCCCCCGCTTTGCCCGGTCAATCGTCACATTCGCTCCAATCTCGACTTCGTCTTCAATAACGACCCGGCCGGCGTGAGTGATCCTTTTGTAACCCGCTTGAGTCTTATCATAGCCGAACCCGCACCCGCCAATTGCACACCCGGGACCGATCACAACATCACTACCGATATCGGTGCGATCGAAAATCGCCGTAAACGGGTAGACGACCGTTCGGGCGCCGATGCTGACCCCGTCGCCAATATAGACCAGAGGATAGATTGTTGCGTCCGCGGCGATGCGGCTTGAAGCGGCGATGTAACTCTGCTGGTGATTATTTGACATGCTTCGTGAAGAGAATCTGGACCACCTGGCCCACCGTCTCGGCCAGAAAGTCAATCTTCGCCGCTTTCTCCCGTTCCGGTGGATAGGTCCGATTCACTTTTACCTCGCTGAGCTTAAGCTCGACCGTAATCTCATTCCCATCCTGTCGCACCCCGCCGGTGACGACGAAATCGGCACCCACCTCCCGACCAATATCCTTAGCCGTATTCTCATCGACATTTTCTTCGGAGAGTCCCCGGGTCTGGAGTACCTGATTAATCTTTGTGTCATCAATCATCTCGACTTTCGACTTGTATTTATCTTTTATGATAGTATACACATAATCCTGGGTGGTTTTACCAAGATGAAAATTCTTAGCATCGGCATTCTGCTCGGTAAGATAAAAAACCGCCACCTTCTGCTTGAACGCGGGCGCGATCGTAATCGGCTGGTATTCTTTGTTGAGTTCGGCAATAACGCGGTCGGTCAGGTCAAGCCCGGGCTGGGCATAGATAATCTGTCCTTGAGCCATATCGAGAATGATGGTAAAATCTTCTGCCTGGGCAATCGACTGGACGATAGTATTGACCTGTTTGACGATTGGCGCCATCAGCTCTTCGTTCTTTAATTCAATCTTGCCACCCTTACCGTACACCTCCTGCACATAGCTCTGGTATTGCTGCTGCAGATTGGTGAGTTCACTCTCTTTGGCGGCTCGCGCCTCTTCAGAAAGCATCAGCTTCTGGGTTTCATATTCCGTCTTTGCCGCATCGTACTTCCGCTCTAACGCTTCGGCATCGCTTTTGAATTTCGCCAGATCCGATTCAAAAGTCTGTTTGGCTTCGGTCGCTGCCTGATATTCGCGGAAGATACGTTCCGAATCGATGTAGCCAATTTTCACTTCCGCCGCCAGGACAAAACTGCTCACAACCAAAAAAAGCGAAGCTATTTTTTTCATACGTGCCTCCTGTCGATATACTACATCGCTCCAAACCCTTGTCAAGGAATTTTCAAAGAGACCTCGGAATAAGCCATTTTTAACACGAAATCCGCCAAGAAGCGTGGCGGATTTCGTGCCAGTTTTGATAGTTTTTCTGAGTTCTTTTCAAAAAAGTATTATTGACTAAAAAGAATATTCGTTTAGTATGTTCGAAATGGTTTATGGGATTTCATTTGGTTTGAGCCTGCTCATGGTTGTACTGCTCACCCCGCTCGTGATACTGCTCTGCCGGCGCTTCTCGCTCTACGATACTCCTAATCCGCGCAAGCTCCACAATCGCCGAGTGCCGACGTTAGGTGGACTCGCTCTGTTTGTCGGATTCTTTGCAACCACCTTTGCCGTTTCGTTTCTCTTGCGCTGGCCGGGTTTGACCAACCAGACAGTAAAAATATTCTTGGGTTCCATCCCGCTGGTGGCGGTATCGCTTTACGACGACCTGAAAGGTGCATCGGTTTGGATACGGTTCCTGTTCCAGAGTTTGGGCGGCTTGATTTTTGTCTTTTTGGCCCACCCGTTGGAGAGCATCGCGGTGCCGTGGCTCGGCAGTATCTCTCTTGGGATCTTCTCCTATCCGGCCATGATCCTCTGGCTCCTGCTCATGGCTAATGCCATCAATTTCATCGATGGCCTCGACGGTTTAGCCGCCGGCATTTGCGCCATATCCGCCGCCACCCTCTTTGCTTCGGCACTGATGGGCAAAAATACCGGCCCCGCAGTCTTAGCCCTCGCCGTGATGGGCACGAGTATCGGGTTTCTCCCCTACAATTTCTATCCCGCGAAAATCTTTATGGGTGATACCGGTGCCACCCTGCTCGGTTTTATTTTAGGTGCGATCGCCCTGTTAGGTGCGGGCAAAAGTGTCGCCTTTGTCAGTCTCCTGCTGCCGATGATCGCATTTGGAATCCCGATTGTTGATACCTTAACCGCGGTCGTGCGCCGTTCGGTCAAACGGAAAAACATTTTCGCTGCTGACCAGGAACATATTCACCATAAGATATTGACCCTCGGTATCACCCACCGACGGGCAGTCATCTATCTCTACATCATCTCCGGACTGTTGGGCGCCATCGGACTCTCCCTTTTCTATCAGAACCGGTTCATCTCCCTTGCCCTTTTCGTCATCGGATTAATCGTCACCCTGATCCTTTTCCGCCGATGATTCTCACCCTTTTCTTCGTTATCGGTACCCAGGACTGGCAGAACTATACCAATACCAACTTCATCGATGATCTGGTCACCGACGGGTCTCGTATCTATTGCGCCACTCAGGGCGGGCTTACCGTCTTTTCGTTAGTCGAGCAGACCTTTAGCAAGACCTTTACCAATGCCGAAGGATTACCGGTTAACCAGTGTAAGTGCCTTGCGTTCGATAAAGATAAAAATCTCTGGATTGGCACGCAGGGCGGTGGTCTTTCAATCTTTTCGCCTTCGACCGAGAAATTTACTACCTTCCCCTATGCCGGAGTTCCAGAAAAGAATATTCAGTGCCTCGCCGCAGCCGGTGACACCATCCTGGTCGGCTCGGCAAATGGCCTCTATCTGATCGTACCCGACCTCGAGACCCTTCGATTTACTCAGCTGCAGGGTCTTGCCTCGAACACTATTTTGAGTTTGGGAGTAGGTCGCTACTTCTGGATAGGAACCGATAAAGGAATTTCCAGAATGAACCGTACCCTCGATTCAGTTGTTTCCTATACCCGCGCTGCCGGTCTCGGTGGCGACTCGGCGATGGCGATTGTCGTTTCGGATTCGGGCGTGACCGAAACGGTCACGATCGCTACCGAATCCGGAATCGCTCGATTCAACGATGAGAAATTCGATACCGTCGTCGAGTTCGATTCGCAGATGTCGGTCCGGGATCTGGTTCAACGGCAGGATACCTTCTATCTTGCGACCAGTGCGGGCGGATTCCGCTATCGACCGGCTGCCGGTTTGGAACCGGTAGCATCGCCATCGAAGGACGTGCGCTCTTTGTTAGACCAGGCCGGGATCTGGTTTGGCTTCGGCGGGAATGAATATTACGGCTATGGTTTATACTACTATTACCGGTACAATCCGCTCCGGGATACCATGGTAGCGTTCCTCGCCGACTGTATCCGCTCCAATTCGATCGAAGATGTGATGACCGACACTGCCGGCGGCATCTGGGCCTGTCATGGCTGGCCGCCTCACCAGCAGGGCATTAGTTACCGAGACCCCGAGGGTCACTGGCATTACTTTACCAAGTGGCCTTTCGCCGGCGCCCGTATTTGTGGCCGGGATAGCAAGAATCGATTGTGGTTCGGCTGTTGGTGGTATGGCAACAAGTCATGGTCGGCGGACAGTATCGCGGGCATTGCTCGGTTTGAACCGGACTCGAGTACCTGGAGTTACTACAACTGGGGCAACTACTCGACGCTCAACGTCATCGGCGCACTGGGTATAGATGCCCAGGACCGGGTCTGGACGACTCATTTTGGAGAAGAGGTGATCACTGTTATCGACACAACCGGAGCCAATATCGCCGTCTCAAGCGCAGCTGCCTTCGTCTACGGCCGGGGAATCGATTTTGACTCACACGGCCGTGTCTGGATTGCCTCCCGCGGCGGTGGATTAGTAATGCTCGACCATCACAATACCCTCGAAGATCCTGCCGATGACCTACTCACCGTATATACCCTTGCATCAGGGCTCCCATCGCTTGAGGTCACCTCGGTGAGCGTCGACCCCAAGGATCGGGTTTGGTTTGGAACCGAAAAAGGGCTCGGATTTTTTGACCAGAGTATCTTTCGGCTCTATTCCAAAGCGAGTACCAATGACGGCTTGGCTGCCGACTATGTGATTCGGGTAAAAACCGATAGCTGGGGTGATGTCTGGTGTCTAACCACTGGGGGTCTTTCGGTCTATCACCCCTTTGAAAACCGCTGGGATTCCTATCTGCCCCAAGCCGAGTACCTGAACGACTATACTGGTCTCTGGATCGATGAAGCCCGCGGTACCGTCCTGGTCGGTTCCAAGAATGGAGGCTTAAGTCAGTTTACATTCCGACGAAATGTCCCGCCTGGACTTGACAGTGTCAGCATCCACCCGAACCCTTTCATTCCATCCTCCGGTCACCAACGGATTGTATTTGAACGGCTACCGGCAGATGCCCGGATTAGAATTTACACGCTCAACGGAGAATTGGTCACCACCCTTTCGGTTGACCCGAATCGCCTCGCTCAAACCTGGCAACCATCACCCCGGATTGCGAGCGGCATCTACCTCGCCGTCATCACCATCCCGACCGAACAGAGAATCAAGAAAATTGCCATCGTCAAATAAAAACCGGACTGAAAAAATACCGCACCCGCTTCCAGGAAAAAATGTCGGCCGGGAATTCGACTTTGGAAATTTTATACTATTTTTTCATGAAATGCGCCGTCGGGATGGGGTGTATGCCGGGTTTTGACTATCTGATTTATTTTTTCCAAGAAGAAACGATCGTTCAATCCGTGGATTAAACTTCGGAATCGAAGTTACAGCTCTTCCTCCTCCTCTTCCTTACCGAACCCTTCGCCAATGCACTCGTCGTAATCTGGACACTCTGAGCAGCAACTATCCTTAACCTTCCCTAACTCTTCGCACTCCTCAAAAAAGGGACAGATATCACAGCACATAGTGCCTCCTCTCACCGTTTCACATACTTCTTTTTAACAACGGCACCACCCTTAGACTTCGTCTTACTCGGCATTTCCTCTAAGGATTCCATACATTCTTCATAATACTTGCACCGGACACAGCAGTCATCGGTGAGCTTCAGTTTCAACTCACATTCCCCGTAGCCGGTGCAGGCTCGACAACACATCGGTCAAACCTCCTTTTTTGGTTTTTAGCAAATTACCCGAACGGAGCGAAATGCAAAACGCGGTAACCTCTTCGTGTAATTCGGTTTCATTCGCTATCGTCGTCTTGCTTTGCTGGTTATTACTAAAATCGTTTCGCGTAAGAGGGATGCGACCATGCACCCATACGCCAACTGGGGTGCCGCGGCGGGATTGTATTCGACAATATCGGCACCAACCCAGTTAAGGTCACGCAGTGCGACCAGCGCCTGCCGCAGTTCGGTATACAGAACACCGCCTGGCTCCGGCGTCCCGACCGCCGGCATCAACCCACATTCCAAAACATCAACATCAATCGTGAGATAGACCGGAGCACGACCAATTTTTTTCTTCACGGTTGCAATATGTTTCTTTATTTCTAACGGAAAGAGGTTCCGGTTGATACCCAGTTCCTCCCGGGCCTGAGAACGAATACCAAGCTGAAATACCCGCTCATTACCCACCAGCTCCACAACCCGCCGCATCACGGTCGCATGGCAGAACCGCTCGCCTAAATAGCGGTCGCGTAAATCTGCGTGGGCATCAAACTGAACCACCCTGAGATCAGGATAGAAACCTTTGAGCACCTTAACAATCGGAATCGTTACCGTATGCTCACCGCCCAAGACCACTAACTTCTTCCCCTGATCGTTGATTTCGTGGACTTTGCGTTCGATCTGGGTCAGAGTCGTTTCCATGTTTTCGTAGGTCATCTCAAGATCGCCGAGGTCCGAGACCTTCAATTCAGCCAGGTCACGATTCTGGTAGGGACTGTAGGATTCGATATTCTCCATCGCCAACCGTATCTGATTGGGTGCGAAGCGTAAACCGGGCTGAAAAGAACCGGTCCGGTCCAGACCTATACCTAAGATACAGACCTTTGCTTCTTTATAGTCAGCCGTGGCAAAATAAAGTGCCATAAAATCTTTCGCAAAAGTAGGGGGATTTTAATTGTTTGTCAAGAGGGAACGTACTCCTCCACCACTAATGGATTAGTCCTAACCAGTCCTTTAATAGAAACTGGAATCGGCCGATTAAGAGGGAGAGCCGGGCCATCACCGTATAGCCAAACGACGCACCGAAGCCAACCATAATGAAGACAATTCCGACATAGGAGACCGGCTTCAGGATCCCTGTATGCTCCCGCGAGAAATAGAAATAAAAGAGGACGCAGATGACACCGATGAAAATTAAAACCGCCCACAGCCCCTGCTGCCAGTTACGAAACAGGTGGGGATAGACTATCGTCCCCTGAATCTGCTTAATGAAATCGGCTTGCATCACCGCCGGAAGACTCACCCCGGCAGAGAAACCCAAACCGACCGCGATTGGAAAGCGCACCAGCCAGGAGAGCTTGGGTACGAACCGGAAAAAGAATAAAAGACCGATTATCGTGGGAATAATAAGAATGTAGTTGCCACCCCGGATCGGTGTTATAACCCGGGCCTGGAGGGCTAAATGCCACAAAGCTGCAATCGCATAACCGTTGGCGACGCCGACATACAGATGTTCGGCGAACCGGTAAAACGGGTTCTCTTTATACAGGAACGAAAAAATGGCTAAGGTCAGAATAGCTGCAATCCAAATCCAGGGGTCATGACTCATTTTTTCCTCCTTCGGGTGGCAAAATAACCGATATTGCCGATGATGACTAAAAGCAGAATCGCTACCTGGGCAACCGATTGCGAACTCATCCCTTCAGTTGCCGGTGTTTTGCCGGTCAGATGATAGTTGCTGTTGACCAGGTATTCATACTCCGATGCACCTTTTAAACCGGCAAGCATGCCGGTAAGCTGTCCACTATTCAGGAAGGGATAGAAATCCGCAGCCGAAACTGCAGTGATCCCTGCACCCACCCGCACCCCGAACCGGGTATTGACATAAGTAATCCAGGAAAGCGGCATCGAACTACCGGCGATCGAAACAATAATGCCGATATCGTTATAGTTTTTTATGTGCTGCGGCATCTCGAGGGCACTGGTTCGGTTCTTATAATAATCGGCAGGAAAAGCTTGGCCGATATCCGAACCCATCCGCAGCACCGCTGCCAGCCAGAGCGGCGGCCAGCCCAGAAAGACAAAGTCCCGGCCATAGATGATCGAGTCTTTATTCGCCTGAGCCTTCTGGTTAAACTCGAGCGCCATTTCATCCATCCCCCGTTTCGCCAATCCCAGTCCTGGAATCGACCCGGACATAACGAATACCGGAATCCTGCGCACGAACGCATGGCGGAGCAAAGCCAGATACATCGGCTGTAATTCAGGCTGGGTCTGCGGGTCATAATCAACCGAAATGAAGAGTCCCTGGTTTTCCGGCACGATCTCATCGACCGCATTGTAAAGCTTCTGGGTAGGCGGCATAACATTGGTTGGAATATGAAACGGCACGAGCAGAGGAATGAGCACTGCCAGACCAACCGCGAGAAATACGATCCGCCGGTCGATCTTCAAGAGTTTTTCCCAGAATTTCATTTTCCACCCCCTAACCAGCTCCGCTCAATACCTAACATTATTTTTAATGACGTAGCAGCCATACCCAACCCGACCCCGAACAGGATTCCGCGCTGGGTCGCAGTCGTCGGTACATCTAAAATCCACTGCGCTAAATACGGCAGCTTGGGTGAGATGAGATGGCCTAATGGAACGACCCCGATCATCACGATCGCCGCAGAAATGAGCAGCACGGTCGCCTCGACCGTCCGCGCCCGAAATGCCCGATACGCTGCCGAAGCCATAAAAAATGCCAGCAGGGCAAACATCGTCGCTCCTAAGGGAGTCATAACATTATCGAAAATAGTCTGGATCGAATACTTGATGACGACGGTTTTGCCAAAGAGCATTGCCTTGGGCTCGACCGGCAAAGGTCCTTTACCTTCCATGCCTCCGAACAGCCCGATAATGGCGACGACTACGATCGAAATCAGCGTCACCCAGCTATACGGCCAGTGCTCCTGCTTGCGCCTGATCTTTTCAACATGGTGGAGAACGATACTCCCCAATCCCAGGACAAAGGCAAAGATCCCGATCACCATTTCCCAATCGAGGAAATTCATAAAAAGGTCTTTTGAGATCGCATGGGGAATAAAGAACTGAATTATCATTATAATCCCCAAGACGAGAACTA
Source organism: uncultured bacterium (assembly GCA_964356135.1). Lineage (GTDB taxonomy): Bacteria > Hydrothermota > Tepidihabitantia > CAYHGV01 > CAYHGV01 > CAYHGV01. Next base: position 442 of record CAYHGV010000089.1, on the reverse strand, counting down.
TCAGTAGTGGAATTCTTCGTTTCATAGCACCTCCTAAAAAACATTAAAGAAGTTGAAAATGGGAACTCCGATCTTGGCTAAAGCAACAATCGTCGCCACCAACAAAACCGATACGATAACCAGCTTCCCATAATCCTGACTCTTTAATGCCGCTAACAGAGTTGGATTACGCGATAAATAGGCGGACGCCGCATAGAGCTCTTCGCCGATCAAGGTATAGTCGCAGGCGGTAATAAAAAACGGCAACTGGGTCACCGCATCCGTGCCCGCAATCTGAATCGCACCGGTTGCAGCACCGGTCTCAGCCATAATCAGCGACTCAGCCCAGAACATACCGACCAGGAAGTTGGTGGCGGGCTTTTCTCGAATCATGATCCCATCTACTGCCGCCGCATAGGCAAACTGTGAATCGGTCACAAAATAGACGCTATCCGGATTAAAG
>CAYHGV010000088.1:0-12246 GCA_964356135.1 uncultured bacterium | reverse complement strand
GATGTGTAATACTTGCTTTTCTGGTCACTTTCGTGGGGTTTATGCGATGTTCAGGACATCCATTTTGGGGTGGGGTCGAGGTTGAACGGTGATTTTTGAGGTTTGGGGTAAGATACAGCCTTTTTAGGTGACAGGTTATTGACTGGTAACTTTGACTACTGTTGACAGTAGTGATAAACCCTATACCCATCTACCGAGGTTACTGTCAAATTATTACTAAGTCGAAAATCATTGACAGAATTTTATCCAGGTCTATGATGGAATACTCATAGTTTACGAGCTATAGTTTCACAACTATGGGTAAGGAGGTTCAAATGAAGTATTTTAAGTCCGTTTTACTTTTTACTTCTTGTCTCTTACTTTTTCTCTCCTGCCAACCGTTAGAAGAACCTACTGGTGCTATTTATGTTGAATCCAATCCTACAGGAGCCGATGTCTATTTAGATGGGCAGTCTACGGGTAAGAAGACCAACTGCAACCTTGAGAATGTAAAGATTGGTGGGCGGACGATAAAGCTCACCAAATCCGGTTATCTCGACTGGCAACAGACCGTGACAGTTAATCAGGGGCAGACCTCAACTGTGGATGCAACATTGACTACTACCACAGGTAATATCCAGGTCAACTCCACTCCGACCGAAGCAAAAATCTACCTCGACGGAACTGACACTGGTAATTTAACCGATTGCCTTTTAACTAATCTTGCAGCCGGCAACCATTCTATAAAACTAACGAAATCTGGCTATGCTGACTGGCAACAGACCGTGACGGTTAACCCGGGTCAGACGACAACCGTGAATGCCACATTGGACCCTACCGGAGGCTATATTCTATTCGCTTCAGGGCCGGTCGGAGCCAAAATCTACCTCGACGGTATGGACACTGGCTATTTAACCGATTGTCCTTTTCTTTTAGATAATGTGCCTGTCGGTAACCATACGATAAAACTAACGGAAATCTCTGGTTGGGCTGACTGGCAACAGACCGTGACAGTAGTTGAGGACGAGACAACAACAGTAAACGTGAGGCTCACCACCGAAGTCGGCTATTATGATACACCGGGTGAAGCTATGGATATCTGTGTTATGAATTGGGGGGGACCAATTTATGCGTATGTAGCGGATGGAAATTCAGGACTACGGATAATTGATGTTTCAACCCCCTCAACACCAACCGAGCTCGGTCATTGTGATACACCGGGCACGGCCTATGGTGTTTGTATCCGAGGTGTACCCCACCAAGAAGCTTTTGCGTTTATTGCGGATGGAAATTCAGGACTACGGATAATTGATATTTCAAATCCCTCAAATCCAACTGAGGTAGGTCATTATGACACACCAGGCACGGCCTATGGTGTTTGTCTCTATGGTGCTTATGCGTATGTAGCAGACGGGAATTCCGGACTGCTGATAATCGATATTTCAAATCCCTCAAACCCAACTGAAGTAGGTCATTTTGACACACCGGGCACGGCTTATGGTGTTTGGTCCGATGGTTATTATGCGTTTGTTGCGGATGGCAATTCTGGGTTAAGGGTAATCGATGTTCAACAAGTCCCGATTACCGAGGTCGGTCATTGTGATACACCAGGGACGGCTTATGATGTTTGTATCATGGGTAATTATGCGTATGTAGCAGATGGCAATTCCGGACTACGAGTATTTTATGGCTACAAAACCCCGTACGAAAGTTACTATATTGATACACCGGGAACTGCCTATGGTGTTTATTACGAACCGGACCATCCTTTTTATATGTATGTAGCGGATGGAAATTCAGGACTACGGATAATTGATATTTCAAATCGAACAGAAGTAGGCTATTATGATACACCAGGCACGGCTCGTGGTGTTTGGTGTTTATTTGGCTATAACTATTATGCATATGTAGCGGATGGGAATTCTGGATTAAGGATAATAAATTATCAATATTAAATATAGAGACGCCAATGTTTTGTTTTATGAAAATAAAATACGATAGTATTATGATTCAGCCGATTTTGGACAAATTATAGCGGACTGACAATCAATAAGTTATATAGTTTTAGGGGGAGGTTCTATCGGATTCGATTTGTTCATTATGTTAATTGTCAATAAAATGAACAGTCCATAGGAGTGAATGTTTTTACACGCTAATTATTTACCTCTGTAAACGCTTGTCAAATATAGCGATTTTGGAGATAGTGTCGATTCCTTGCATGGCGACCCTTGACATTCCCGAAAATTTTACTATACTAAATACAAGTTAGTATTTTAGGATATGTTATTTTAGAGCATGTTCTTTTGACAATTTGGATTTTATTAATCCCCGTTCGCTATCAGTATAAATAAGAACGGGAGGGGAAAAATCAGAGGAACCCTCTCTGGGTTGATCTCAATAGAAATCAAACTTGAGCAATAGATTGAGACCAACACATCCAACAGTCTCATAGCAACGTAGGGTGTAAAGGACGTGTGAAATCCACGCTTTTTACACCCTTTTTGTTTGAACAAAAAACTAAACTCAGGGAGGTAAGAATGGAACTAACGAAACTGAAAAAAATACGGAAAAGGCTCCATTGGAGTCAAGAAGACCTGGCTCGGGAGTTAGGCGTAAGCCTATTTACTATTGTCCGATGGGAACGGGGAACATTCAAGAAACTCCACCGACATAATAGGGAACTTCTCAGGCGTTTTGAAGGAAAAGTGCAACGAGGTGGAATTGAGTCCATATAAAATAATAGCCCACCGGTGGTGAAGCACCGATGGGCTTGAGATGAACAAAATAAAATGAGTCTATTGAGACTACCAAAAGTAGGAACTTTGTCAATAGCGATTCCTAACGGTGAGGCTATGAGTCATAACTCAAAAAATAAAACTGCCCTCATAGAGGGCTGGGGAGAGTTTCTCTCTCAATTTGATTGGGATTGGTTTGTGACCTTGACCTACAGAAGGTCGGTAGGTCTCCGGGGTGCTAAGAACAGGTTAATACAGTTAATTAGGTATATTCGTAAGGATATTGGGCATAGGATAGAGTTTTTTTGTATTCCGGGATGGCAAAAGAGAGGTGTTGCCCACTATCATGGTTTTTTTGGTGGTCTCAGAGGGATTAGTGGAAATAAATACCAAGTTTGGTGGAAAAGATGGTATGGTTCTGCAGAAATAGAGGAGTATGATAAAAATTTGGGGGGACGGTTCTACTTGGCGAAACACGCTATAGACCCCGATGTGGATTTTTTGATGAGCCGGAGCCTCAAAAAAATTTTAATACCGGAAAGGGTTGCTGAATCCCTAAAGGCTATCAGTCAATCTCAGCACCCCTGACAAAGGCTGTCCGGATAGCCGTTGATAGCTGTCGGCGTGTTTAAAGAATACCTCTACCCAAAATACAGGGTGAGTAGATGAAGTTAGGTAATCCTTCGGAAGATGTTAATGGCGATTCTAAAGGGTATTGAAAAAATGGATACTAAAGAGTTAGATTTTCTAAGCGTCAAGGAGCTTGCCGAAAAATTACGGCTGAGTCGCTCAATGGTTTATGACTGAACTGAATCAGGGTTGATCCCGTGCCCAAATGGATACTTGATTATGAAATCGCCGATTCTTGCAGAACCGGTCTTTCAAGGTGAATGAATAAATTAACAGGATTAAGAATAGTCTGGAGACTTAAAAAAACTAAGCAGGGTTTGCAGAATTATGCTGCCAATAACGAGACCCTTCTTGATATGTTGGCCCAAATCATAGCCGAGGACATTCTTGCGAAAAGAAAAGGGGGTTCAATGGAGAGGACACCGTTGAAACTTGACGAGCGTGTCAAATCTGTTATAATAGAGTCAAAGGAGGCGGTATGAAATGTGCCATCTATGCCCGATATTCTACCGATATGCAGAGGGCTGAGTCTATCGATGCCCAAATTAGAAAATGTCGTGCATTTGCGCAACTGAAAGGATGGGAAGTCTTAGATGAACATATATATAGTGATGAAGCCGTCTCCGGTGCAAGTATCAATGGTAGGCAGAATTTTCAAAGGATGATTGAATCAGCCAAGCATAAACCCAAGCCATTTGATTATATCCTGGCAGATGACACAAAGCGATTCGCCAGGGATGTCGTTACCTTAAAAAGTTCGTTCAAAATTCTTCAATTCAACGGGGTTAATATCTACTTCGTCTCGGAGGGTATTGACACAACACAGAAGGCAGCGGACTTCTTGCTTACGATCTACGGTGGTATCGGTGAGAATGATTTACAGTATATCGCCCAGACCACTCATCGAGGGCTTGAAAGTCAATTCTTAAAAGGTTTCAATGCTGGTGGTAGAGCCTATGGGTATAGGAGCGAACCGGTCTTTGGCGACAAGCTGGATAGATTCGGTAAACCCGTGCCGATAGGTTATAGGCGAACTATTGACCCTGACGAAGCAAAAGTGGTGAGGAGGATATTCAAGGAGTATGCCAACGGCAGAAGCCCCAGGGTGATTACGAAAGGGTTAAATGATGACGGCATCCCTCCTCAGCGGACTGGCGTTAAGGGAACCAAGACCTGGTGTTATCTTACGATTTGCGGTGATAGCAGACGGCAAACCGGAATCTTAAATAATGAACTATACAGAGGACGCTATATTTGGAACCGAACCCGATGGGTGAAGAATCCGGAGACTGGTAGGAGAACCCCCTTTCAAAGACCCAGGGAAGAATGGAATACAATTGATATGCCCCAATTAAGAATAGTCTCGGATGAGGTTTGGCAACGGGTCAAGGACCGGCAAAAACGAATCGGCGAAATAACAACAAGGAAAAATTACCAAAATACGAAAGAGGAATACGCAAAGTATCTTTTTACTGGACTGCTTAGATGCAAATGCGGTGGCAACTATGTGGTGATAAGCAGCGGGGCTGGCAACCCATATTACGGCTGTAGTGCCCATAGGAATAAAGGGAATACGGTTTGCGATAATCAACTTTATGTCCGTGAGAGCGTCCTGATGAAGTCAATACTGCCTTTCTTCAAGGATGAAATCATGAACCGATATACTGATACTCTTGTCGCCAAAGTTAATAAGTTAGTTAGTAAGATAGTAGATAAAAGCGATTATAGAGAGCGTGAAGCTATCGAGAGCCTACGAAAAGTCAATGGTGAATGGGAAAACATCAAGAAGGCTATCATAATGGGAGCCATAACGGAAACTACGGCTGTTATGCTGAAGGATACGGAAGCCAAGAAAAAGAACTTTGAGGCTGAGCTTAGTCAAATCCGAGCATTGAAAGACGAACCACCAGTCAGGGTATCAAAGAATGAAATCCAGGAATATATAACAAACTTTGACCAGACGCTAAGCAAAAATACGACCCTTGCCCGCAGTGAACTAAGAAAACATCTCGGTGATATAGAGTTAGAACCGAAGGTTGACAGGAAGGGTAGGGATATGCTTCAGGCTAATATTACGATTGACCCACAAAGCATTTTAGCGGTATGGTATAAAAAACTTCGTATGATAAAGTATATAGCGGGGGCTGGATTCGAACCAGCGACCTTGAGGTTATGAGCCTCACGAGCTACCAGACTGCTCTACCCCGCGACGTAGATTAAATATAAGCTTTTACCCGGCATTGTCAAGGAGCTATGGTCGAGCCGGATTTTTAAGTAGGGTGCTCCGTCCGTGCGAGTATCTCGTGCCGGTTCTAAACCATCAGACTTTTTTGGTAATAACAAAATTCACGGTTTGAAAGTAATGAAGTAGAAAGGACCCTGGATCCGGGCGTGGGTGGTGGTATAGAGATAAACGAGTAGTTTTCCGCCGGAGCTGTAAATCGCGGGCATAACCGAAGTAGCCATTCCCCAGTTAGCGGTCACGACCGTGACATATCGGTCAAAGAGGTAACTTTCCCCGGCGATCGTAATTTCGTAGCGCTCATCAGCAACGTTCCACGAACAGGTGACATTCGGAGTTGCCTTCACAACCACCCCGTCCGATTTGATGTAACCGTAGGCAATTGGTACCGCGCTATTGGAAGTGCCGGAAGTGTATTCTTTCGTAATTTCACCGTCGACATGAACATCGCCAATGAAATCTCCCGCCATGCCTGTGCCGGTCGCGGTTCCTCTTATCGCAGGACCAGCGCCATTTGTGATACCGAGAAGCGCCGGGTTATTGCTCGCGGCGTTATTGACCTGAAAGTAACCACCAGTACCGTTACCGGTGTTGATAATCCGAAAGGCAGCGGCATCAGTTGCGACGGTGCCCGAGTATGGCAGCGTGATTCCTACCGGTTGGGTCCCTTCAATCCAGGCGAAAGCGGTTCCAGCGAGTATAGATACACTGGCGATTATTACCACGAGATATTTAAACATGTTATCCCTCCTTTTATTTGCTCCGCATACAACACGGAGTGACACTGATTCGCCTCGTTGCGAGGCGCACGACACGGAGTAACACGGAGCATTTTTTTCTTTTAACCATTCACCAGTTAACCGTTTAACCAATTCCCCTCCGTTACAGACATAACCTCACTCCCATTTACCTGAGTTATTTGACGAAAACGAGTTTCCTGGTTTGTGTCCAATTGGTTTTCCCGTGCGCTTCGAGACGGTAAAAATATAGGCCACTCGCCAGATCGCTGACGTCGAAGCTCACGCTGTAAAAGCCGGTGGCTTGTCGGGCGCACACCAACTCTTTTACCGGCTGTCCAAGCAGAGTGAATACCTGTAGCTTTACCTCACTACGTTCAGGTAGCGCGTAACGAATAGTTGTCCTTGGATTAAATGGATTGGGGTAATTCTGATAAAGTGTAAAATCATCAACCAGATTTACCGGACCCTCTTCTTCTACACCCCCTATCGCTTCTGACTCAAAAGCACCGAGATCAAACGCTGCACCTTGCGGTCTTGGTAAACCCAATAGATCGTTCTGAACTATCGGAGAAACATCTCGACCTGCATCGATACAAAGGCTGCTTTGTTGTAATTGGAAATTATTGGCGCCGGCATCAATCAATTGAGGATCTAAATTGATCGCCCCTGTGTCCCAATTCGGGGGATTGTCAACTCCAAACCAGCAATTGCGATAGTCCGCCGATGGCAGCACTGCCGATTCTTCTGCAATATACGGCTGTCCGGTAGAATAAATGATATTGTTACTGAAATGCACCGTGGTGTGGAGTGCTTGAGACTCTGGACTGATCAGAATATGTCCGTTCTCACCCGTCAAGACGGCGGCGGACCAGCCACAGCCATACAAGGTGTTATTATAGCAATGCACCGCCGTCGGTGACACTTCTTCGTGACCAGTGTTTACCCGGATTCCAGTATGATAGCTCTCTCCATCAGGCCATTCCGGACCCAAGCCTGCTCGAATGATGAGATTATTATAAATCCAATTGTCCCCGACCACGTAATAACCGAGCATAATACCATCGCCACGCTGGTTCAGGATGACATTATCATGCACCGAGTGTCCTTCAATGAAAGCCGAGTTAATTTGTTCGCTGTAGATATTGATCGCACGGTTGGTGTTGCCATCATGGACATAGTTCCAGCCAATCTGTCGGTTCGATTCCTTTGCGGCACGTGGCGGATCATCCTTTCTGAAACCCTTCGCATAGATAGCATGATACAGCTTACTGCAATTAATCGACCCCACTTGCTCCAGTTCGTTACCCAGCACATAAACATCATTGCCCTCGGCGTTGATCGCACCATCCATTCCATCCCCATTGGGAGCTGTAATATAATTGCCGATGACACGAAAACCCGTATAAGCAGGAGCGCCTACCTGTCCGGTTGTAATATGAAACCGGGCAATCACCCAGTGAGCCGAAAATCGGTCTTCGTTCCAGTTGTATAAATAAAAGGCACGTTCGATTGAAGTATTACCCACTCTGGATGTAGCGCCGGGATATACGACCAACGCCTTGGGACTCCCGGCCATTCCGTCTGTGCTCAAATTAACAGCCGCGCTGGCGTCGGTCTCCGTCGTCTGGTTAACACCATCGCCAATATAAGCAATATCGCCAGGCTTAATTGAATCCACTGCTTTGGGTATTGATCGCCATGGTTGATTCCAACTACCAATGCCAGTATCATCGCTGCCATCCGTTTTGACGAAATAAATATTTCCTGAGCGTACAGTAAATGGTAAAGAATCTGATCGTTTGTCATTCACCACGACGTAAATTCCACCAGAACCATCATGTGCGAGGTGACTAATTTGAAACGAGATCATCTGCATCTGGTGATACGTCGTCAAATCGGCCGGTGAAACAGCATCGCCACGAAAGTAATAGCAGGCGGCTTCAGCGCCATTGCAATAAACCTGGGCGTTAACCAGATTCCTTCCCCATAGTGTCACAATGGCGCCGTCCTGTCCTGGTGTTTGCCCTAAAGAATTATCTGAATTGCCTGTTTTAGGACCACTCGTGATGTCAGAAAAAAATAATACCGGCGTAACTGTCTGTGCCATGGTTTCCGGAACGTTGAAAATAACGAATATATACGGCATGAAGAGTAAGAATGATTTGTACACCATCTGTCGAGCAGGCATTTTCAATTACCTCCTTTCGGTATGCTTTGTATTTCCTGTTTCTCTCCCCTTTCGGTATGGAGAGTGTCACACTATTCTGAGAATAGTGCGCATCATTTCACCTCCTGTTTAATTACTAAAAGATTTCTCCGTAAACGGACTATTCGTAAACTCGGGATTGCTGCTGAAGGGGTCAGCCGGGGTCAGTAGATCTTCGAAATTGAATGTCGGTTCCGCTTTCGCCCACCCGGTAAAAATTCTCAAACCCTGATGGAAAGGGTTCGTTAGCCCTGCTCGGACGATGACCTTGAAATGACCGCTGACCTGCATCGTTTCGTCGGGCGGATCTTCGGTCGGGTCTTTGGAAGCACTCCACCAGCCTAAGGTCGCGCTGTAGCCGGCGGCGACGCAGCTGTCGACCGGACCGCAGCCGCTCATCGTGACCTGACCGGAGACACCGACAAAAGCGTAACCCGCGACAAAATCCTTGGTTGGGGGAGCGGTTATATACGCGAACAGGCAATGACCGGATGAGAGCGAATGGCTGCCCGGACTCCGGTCGCAGAGGACATTGAGTACTGCGACCGTATCCGCTCCGTCGGGCGAAACCGTTCCGTTGACGGTGACGGCGTCGATCGGCTGCCCTTCGTAGTGGAGAGTGGAATAGACGGCCGACGGGGTAAGGTGATCGCGAGTGTTATGGCGGTTACAGGTAAAATTAGGACCGATCATATACTCGGCATGGCTGTTGGTATAGAGCGTGCAGCTGCGAGCATTGGGTAAATTATCGTATGCCTGCTGGACGGTTGAAGTATCAGCAAGTGCGTTGAACAGGTCGCGTGTCACTGCAAAACCATGGTCGAAACGGACCCGACCGCTGAACGAGAGGTAGGCTTTGGCTCCCGCATTCAAAAACGCATCCGCCATCGTTCGATTCTGGCCGTTATAGCAGGCACAGACATAGACAATACCCGGATAACTGAACCGGGCATGGTTGGCGATAAAACGCGGGGTAATCGCATAGTAGGCATTGCCGCCCCGCCCTTGAGCTATGAGGATTTCTCCGCTCGAGATGAGCCCGTAGTATTCGAGTGTTTCCGGGTCAGCCGGTTCGCTCGTCCAGAAGACGACCGTGTCGCCTGAATCGGGTGAAGCCGAACCGTGGGAAAAAACGGCGAATAACCCGGGGTCGTAAATCATCCACTGCTGGAGCGAATCGACCGTCACCGCGCTGTCAAATCTCAATGTCACCGTCCAGCCATAGTGCTCGAGGGTATCGTTGACGAGCTGGGCAGCATTGCGGTATTGACCCTGTCCATCGAACGGAGCGAGAACGTATGCCCGGTCATAGAGCACGATGGTGTCGAAAGGTGCTGCCAACGAAACTAAGCCAGGGGGATTGAACGATGTTTGAATTCCGGCACTATCCGGATTCTGGGTGTGGTAGCGAGCCCGGACACTGTTGTTAAAAAGGACGTCGATCGTCCACCAGTCGATGCACTGCCGGGCAGTATCGACATTCGATTGGTTGTTGAACCAGTCGAGGGTCGGTGTAACCGCTGCCGAATCGCCCTCTCCTCGATGTGCTGCGTAAACCGAGTCCGCCCGCGTGAGCGTCGCCAGGCAGTGCGCCCAGGTCTCATCGTTCAATTCCTGGTCGGTGGGCGCTGGTTCGGTTGACTTACACCCAACCAAACCGACAAGACTCACTACGAATAAAAGCAAAATCGTCATTTTCATGATCGATTAGTCCTCAGTTAAGATTGACGACTTTTCTTATTGTTCGTCTGCAGCTATCCTCAAGTTCTATAAAATAGATACCGGCTCTCAATTGGGGGAAAGTGCCGTTTGTTCCGACCAATCTGCCACGTGCATCATAGATTTTGAACGAGCATCCTTTGAGACTGGTGTGCAGATATTCGAGCAGCTGAGCTGAAGAGGTAAGCGTGGGGAAATTATAGTAAAAATTCCTCGGGTTACTCTTTTCCTCTTCGCTTCCTAAAGAGGTGACGAGCACCGCCGCGCTATAGGGTTGGAGGTTGAGCTGAGTCACTGACTGGTAGTTCACCTTCCAGGCAGAAATATTTCCATTCTCAGGCACGATTCCCCCGCCCTCGGGTGTGGCTTGATAGTAGGTCTGACCCAGGTTGACAGTTCTCGAATCGCCATCAGGATTGACGAGCACCAGACCGTTCTGGTAATGCCGGGCATAGACTCCCCAGGTGGAATTATACAATCCATCGATACTCGAAGGCAGAGCGTCGGTAGCAGAACCTAAGTTGAGCGTATATTCCGGGAAATACTCCGGGTCTTCGCCATAATCCATATTAATGTAGGTATAGGTTCCTTTTATCAATAGATAATTCGCAAGGTAGTAGATGCGGGTGGCAATATCATCCGGGTCATAAATGTAGGACTGACAGATGATGATTTTATTTGCCTGTGAAAGACCGAGAATCCGGTTCATCTGAAGCTGCCAGTCGCCTAACTCATACGGCGACTGGGGCTCCCATTCGGAAAAACCTTCGATCATGACACCATCGACATTTGAATAATCGGTCGGGTCGCGTCCGGTCACCCAGTTTCCGACATTGGGAATGAATTTATAATTCGAACCGAATTGGGAGCGGACAAAATCGGTGAAATTATGAATCCGCAAAGCCCAATCCCCTTCGAACCCGGCATCGACATCAGGCAAAGGAGGGTCAAAGCGGTCCCCACCCATATAATTGGGAATATTATAGCTATCGGCAAACAGACCGTCGTTATCGTTCGCCGCGAGCTGCCGTTTTATCTCGTTCATCCACCAGGTGCGCCATCCGGTATTATTGAGCTCCATCACATACCAGCCCCAGTCCAGGTTGAGCACCCGGTCGCCGCTCCACTGGAAAAACCATTGGTTCTGGACAACGGCATCGCCGGGCCACTCCTGCACCCAGTCATTACCTTCGATAATCAGCAACCAGTCGCCGGTTGGTTCACCACCGACAATCGCACGGTAGCCGAGTCCTAATCCGAGTCGATAATGGAGAATAATAAAATTGGGATTAGACGAACGGAGCCGGTCCGCATCCAACCGGGTCATCTTTTGACATCCGACATAATGGGTTGCCGCAAACCGGAACTGATCGTCGCTCATCCAGCCCGCCAACTGGTCGTTGAAGACATAAATACCGTTCTGGGTACTGGGAAACGGCCGTGCCGCAATTGCGGCCGAAACGAACAATACAAAACCGGCAATTATTTTCATACGATACCTCCTTGGTTAAGAATTACTGCTGGTAGTTTGTCCACCAAAGCAGCGACAAAAAACCTGTACATCGATTAAAGTTCATTTCATCAATACGAGTTTTTCCGTCAACCTAACGTTGCTCGACCTAAGGACACAGAAGTAGATTCCGGCCGGAACTTTCACGCCCTGAGAGTTTGTGCCCTGCCATACCGCACTCTGCTCTATGCCCTTTGCCCTTTGCCCATCCACCAGGCTACGCACTATCTTGCCGTTGACATCATAGATGCGAAGACTTGCTCGCCCGTTGACCGGTAGCTGATAGCGCATGCCGATTGTTCCTTTCCCGGGGTTGGGTGAAATTTCCAGAAAACAACCATCGTCGATCTTTTTCCCTTCTTCAATTCCGACCATTTCGTTTACCAGCCCCCGAACCGCGGCAGCACAGTCCGTATTCCCCTGCCGGTTCATATGGTCGTCGACCGAACTGATTTCGTATTGTGGCTTCAGGCTATTGGGATCGG
>CAYHGV010000087.1:0-12376 GCA_964356135.1 uncultured bacterium | reverse complement strand
CTGACCGAAGACCAGAAACGGTATGCCGAAATCATCCATACCGCCGGCCAGCAGCTTCTCCAATTAATCTCCGATATCTTAGACCTCTCCAAGTTAGAAGCCGGTCTGATCGAAGTCTTCGGTGAGAAGTTGATCATTCGTGAAGAAATCGATCGGATAGTAAAGGACTATTCTCCACATTTTAAAGAAAAAAAATTGGAGCTCTCGGTCGACATTGAACCGGGGATAGATTGGTTTCTGTGCGACCGGCGGCGATTCGACCAGGTCTTAAGCAACCTGTTCAGTAATGCCGTCAAATTTACCGACCACGGCAAAGTTACGATCGGAGTAAAACGGATTGAAAACCAGTTAGAGATTACCGTCTCGGATACCGGCTGTGGGATTGCCAACGAGAATTTAGCCAATATCTTTACTGAATTCTGGCAATCGGACAGTTCGCTCACCCGAAAACACCAGGGAACCGGTTTGGGCCTGGCATTGACGAAGAAGATCTTAACGATTTTAAACGGTGAGATTAAAGTCGAAAGCCAGTTAGGTAAAGGTTCCCGGTTCACCATTCTGCTACCGTATAATCGCCCCGAGGTCGTAGCTCAGCCCGAGCCGCCGCCACCAACTCCAACCGGCCAGCGGGTGCTGGTGGTCGATGACAACCCTCTCGCCGCAGACCTCGTGGCAACCTGGCTGAAAGAAGCGGGGTATTCGGCTCTGGTTGCTTCCAGCGGTGAAGATGCACTGCGGATCGCCCAGGAAATGAAGCCATCGGCGATCACCCTCGACATTCTTCTGCCGGAAATGGATGGCTGGCAGGTTCTGCACCGACTGAAACAGTGGGAGGCAACCCGCGATATTCCAATCATCATCTGTTCGATTATTGATAATAAGGAATTCGGTCTCTCGTTAGGGGCAGTGGACTATATGGTAAAACCGGTATCGCGCCAGGACCTGCTGGATTCGCTCAAATCCGCTACCCGATTCAAAAAAACCGCTAAAAAGGTTCTGGTGATTGACGATAATCCCAAAGATGTCGAGCTGGCGGAAGAGATTCTCCGCACTCAAGGCTTCGAGGTCATCAAAGCCTACGGAGGCGTTGAGGGCATAAAAAAAGCCCGTGCCGAGAATCCCGACCTCATCATGCTCGATATGCTCATGCCTGATTTAGATGGCTTCGATGTTATGAGACTTTTACGGGCCGATGATAAAACCCACAAACTCCCGATTATCATATTTACCGCTAAGGAACTCAACCAAAGCGAACGTGAAGTCCTCAATATCCATATTCAGGGAATGGTGGAAAAAGCGAAGATGGACAAAGAATCGTTCATCCAAATGATTACCCAGGTACTGGCGAATGTCCGACCGGAGGAAAATGTCAAAACCTAAAATTCTCATCGTCGAGGACGACAAACACAATTTGGAACTCTTACGGGTTGTTCTCGAAACCCACGGATTCGAAATTGTCAGCGCCACGACCGGCGAAGAAGCACTCGCGGCTGTTCGGAAAGAAAAGCCAGCCTTGATAATAATGGATATGCAAATGCCGATCATGGACGGCTATACCGCAACCCGGCATTTGAAAGCCGACCCGGAGTTAGCCTCGATCCCGGTTGTTGCCGTAACCGCATACGCTCTAGCCGGTGACCGCGAGAAGGCATTAGCCTGCGGCTGTGTCGATTATATTACAAAACCGATTAACACCCGGGAGCTGCCCGAACGGTTGAATAAAATTTTAGCCCGGACCTCACCCGATGCCTGACATTCTGAGCATCACCAGCCAGTGGAAGGGTTTTTTCAACCGCGCCGAGACCGTGGCGACCGTCCTTGAGTATACCGGCCGAATCCTGCTGAAAGACTTGTTGGTCGAAGGGACGCTGATCACCGCGGCTGACGATCTGGGAAACTTCAGCCACCGATTCAGCGTCGGCGGGGTTCCGGCACAGTTCGATAAGTTACCAAACACTATCCTTGAGTTCCAGCGGTTCATGAAACGGGCTAAGCGACTGGGGGATCACTACCGCTTTCCTCTTGACCGAACCCGCTCGGCGCTGGTCGTGCCATTGATCGCACAGGAATCACAGATTTTGGGTTTTATTGCTCTGGTCGCTAAATTGAATAACCAATCCCTTTCCAGCCTCAATCTTCTTCGGGATACTATTACCCATTCGCTCTACCATCTGAAATCGGGCGAATACTATACGAAGCAGCTCGACCAACTCTCCGCCCTCCTCGCCATCAACAACGAGCTCGCCACCACCTTCGATTTGCACACGATTCTCGCTTTGATCAACCGTAAGGTCCGAGAATTGGGCTTGGGTAATTTCGTCGATATCGGAATAATTGATATGAAAACCAAGACCATCAACCCGGTGCTCGACGTCGCCGGCGGGGTGGTGGAACTTTCCAAGGTTTATTCCCAGCTATCGGTCAAAGTCGGTAACGGCATCACCGGCCAGGCAACCCTCCAGGGAAGATCGGTCGTCATTAACGATGTCAGTAAAAATAAATCCTATATGACCGGACCGGGTCGGGAGAGCGTAAAATCCGAAGTGGCAATTCCGTTGCGGGATAAGAATCGAGTGCTGGGGGTGATAAACTTTGAGAGTAACCGGCTTGCCGCCTACGCCGAAGATGATGTCCGATTCCTGGAGAGTCTGGCTAATCAGGCAGCGATCGCTATTCGTAATGCCCAGCTTTTTAATACGGTTGTATCCGAGCAGAACAAATTGGCTTCAATTCTTGCGGCGATACCCGACCCGGTCGTGGTTTTAGGACCAGATTTAACGCTTCTCACGCTCAATGTTGCCGCTGAAAAAGAACTCGGGCTTGTGTCCTCCACCGTAATCGGGAAAACGCTCGAAAGTCTGTTTCCCAAAGAGAACCTTGGGCAATTCGTCAAAGCCACTACCACCCGGCCGGACAAGACCCTCCGGACCGAGATCTCGAAGGCGGGGAGGACCTTTGACCTTCACTTCTCCGCCCTCAGCGATGACAAAGGAGTCGTGGCCTTATTTGTCGACATTACCAAAAGAAAAGAACTCGACCAGGCACGCGCCGATTTCACCGCCATGCTCATTCATGATCTACGGGCACCCCTTTCCACCATCATCGGTTCCCTCGACTTCACGATTGACGCTCAGGATAATCTGCTCAGCGAAACCTCGGCCAAGCTCCTGAGCAACGCCCGGGAGGATTCCTACCGGATGTTAGGCATGATTAATGAACTCTTAGAGGCCTCCCGCCTGGAAGCCGGCCGCTTTGACCTCCGTTTCGAACCCACCGCGCTCGCCGATTTAATCGAAGCATCGCTCCACAGTTTACAAAGCTATGCCCGCGAAAAGAAAATCACCGTTCAGTTTGTGCGTCCAGCCGAACCGATCATCGCCACCGTCGACCGCAACCGTATTATTCGAGTCATAATCAACCTGATTGAAAACGCAATTAAATATACGGCAAGCGGTGGTAAAGTCCGCATCGCCGTGTCGATCGAGACCCTGGAAAATAAAAAATTCGTCCGGGTTAAGGTCGTCGATACCGGCTGCGGTATTCCCCACCACGAGCTGCCGCTAATCTTTGATCGTTATCGAAAATTAAAAGGCCAGGGTTCTGGATTTGGATTAGGCCTCTCGATCTCAAAGCTGATTGTCGAAGCCCACGGCGGCAGAATCTGGGCGGAAAGTAAACCCGGAACGGGCAGCATCTTCAACTTCACGCTGCCCCTTTCATGAGAGCAGCCGGGAGCGCGCGCTGACCACCGGGAAAAAAATCTTAGTGGTGGATGACGACACCCACCTCCGGACGCTGCTTGAGGTCAGGTTGCGCCATCTCGGCTACCAGCCGTTCCTTGCACCCGACGGCGCAACCGCCATCGACCAGGCAGCGGAGATTAAACCCGACCTGATTATTTCCGACATCATGATGCCGGGGATGGATGGATTTGAATTCTGCCGTCAGTTACGCTCAACCCGGGGGTTTGAGAATATTCCTTTTATCTTCCTCACCGCCCTCACCGGCATCGAAGCCCGGGTATTGGGGTTACGCTTAGGCGCCGATGATTACATCGTCAAACCGTTCGATTTCCGGGAACTCCAGGCACGACTGGAAGTACTGTTAGCCCGCTTTGACCGTTACCAGCAGATGGCGCCGACGATCCAGACCGAAACCACCGGTCGGCTCAGCGATTTGGGACTCACCGATATCCTTCAGATGCTTGCCTTTGGCCGCAAGACCTGTCAAGTCGAACTCGAACGTGAAGAAGAACAGGCGACCCTCTATTTCCTGGAAGGGAAATTGACCCATGCGGTAGCGGCTAAAAAAATCGGCGTCAATGCCCTCAACCATCTTCTGACCTGGGGCGACGGCCACTTCGTCATCCGGCCCGGCGTTAAGGCAGAGGAAAATTCGATCACCCAGGAACTGGAGGAACTGCTCCTGGAAGGAGTGCGGCAGATTGATGAACTCGAGCGGATAAAACGAAAACTACCTGACCTTTCTTCAGTGCCTGATTTGTTAAGTGAAAAACCGATGCAGGAATTCAACCCGGAGCTATTACAATTAATTGATGGGGTGAAATCGATTCGCGCGATCGTCGCCCAAAGCCCATCCGCCGATTTGGTCGTGTTCTCATCCTTAGCCCAATGGTTCGAACAGGGAGTTGTGGGCTTTAAAGGCATGACCCCGGTTGTGAAACCGCAACCGACAACAATCAATCTCCTAGTCATCGGTTTTGACCGGGAACTTCGAAACCGCTTCATTCAAAATGTTTTAAGTACCGGCAGCAACAGCCTGACCGAAACTACCCAGTTGGGTGATATGGGTGAAGTCCAGCTCTCGGAAACCCTGACCGTCAAACTCTTGGGTGTTTCGAGCATGAAACACTTCGCACCCTTCTGGCTTTCGTTTACCCAGCGAGCCCAGGGTTTCATCGTACTTGAAACCGGGTCGGGCGACGAAGAAACCGCTCTGTTTGCCAGCCGATTTTTACAAGAACAGAGCCCGTTACCGGGAATGTTGTTAAAACTCCGCAGAACGGCGAAAGAATTCAAAACCGAAGTCGTCAAGGAACTCACCGTCGTCGAATGTAATCTTGAAGATAAAAACCAATTGGAAAAACTCCTGAAAGATTTCACCGGCACGATCACCACAGTAAAATCATAAAAAAGTAATTGGTGGCAGAGGTCTTCGGATCTCGTATTCTATCGTGCCTAAAGTGCAAAAACTTGTTGCTGACCTATTTAATTCTTAAATTATCTCAATCGCACTACCTTCTTAGTAGATTTATATTCCTTTGTTTCTAATCGGTAGAAATAGACTCCGGTTGCGAGTCTGCGGTTTTGGTCATCCCTTCCATCCCAGTGAACCGCATAATAACCTGGTTTCTGTTCGACATCAACCAGTCTTCTGATTACTCTGCCGGTGACATCATAAATCTTAAGACTAACCTGAGTTTCTATCGGCAACTGGTATTTGATGGTTGTCGTTTGCCTGAACGGATTCGGGAAGTTTTGATAAAGAGCGAAGCGACCGGGTAAACTAAGGGGTTGTTCTTCGGCGCCGGCAGCAGTCTTTTGGACCGGCTTCAGCCCTGCCTGATAGACAAGAATACGAGAACAGGCAACCGGTTGCCCGGACAGCTTTTCCAATTTGATGCGGAGTTCATCACGGCGCATTGCAAGACGATGGGGCGGGATATGGTATTTTAAGATTCCTTTGCCATGAAGCTCGATGGTGTCTTCAAGTTGAGCGGTTTTTAAGATAATGGTATTATCGGCAAGATAGGGAAGTTCTATCATCATACCATAATTATAATTCTGCTCAAAAAACGGGAGATAGTAGACGAGAGAGTCTAAGCCGATATCAGCAGCGGCATACGATTCGGCGGTTACAAAGGTATCGCGATAGGCGGTGAATGGTGTTGATGACTCTTTGCCGAGCTCAAGATAGTAGTAGGGTAGGACGAAGGGATCTTTTTGGGCTGATAAAATTGAATGTGGTCGGTAAAAGGTCTCGAATTTACTGTCAATCCAGTAACGGTTGTTGGCAGTATCGCCCTCGGTCCAGATGGTGAGGACGTTGAGATAGCTGTTATCGGAAAGGGTGTCGTCATAGCTATAGATCATCGTGTGGGGATAGCGGGAGGAAAAGGTATCTGAGTTACTCAGGTTCTGACGTTCGGTCCAGACAGTGTCCCAAAGCATCCCGAAGCGTAGGAAGACATCTTCTGAATCCGGGTTCTGATAGGTGACGGCCACACCCCGACTGATATGGGGATACGAGGGAAGTCCTATGAGCGAATCGACAGTCTGGATCGGACTCACCCAGCCGAAAAATCTCCCTGGCAGAGTGTCCACATAACCGAATCCCCAGCGGATTTTTGCTTTGTTGGTGAGCGTATCCTCTTCTTCCCCGGTCCCATAGCAGTTCCCGCCCTGGACATCGGCAGAAATGCTTTTAACCGAGTTGTCAGGTGAATCGTATACCCGCACTGGAGCTACCCAGTTTCCACCAAGTCTAATCGTACCATAGATATCGCCGCCGCTTACCCACATAATACCTGGAATGCTATAGATGATTTGTCCCATTGGGTCATGGGTAAATCCGATTACGATGACCGGCGGGATAGTATCACTCAGGGTAGTAATAGAAGTTCCCCGTCCTGATGAAGGGTTAGAGAGAGGAAAGATTCTATAATAGACCGTATCCACATTCTGATTATAAATGCTGTAGGTAATATGGACCGAATCCGAAGTTCCATTATAATTTCTCCCTACGACCATCGCAGGAGGAGAAATATTGAGGCTGCTACCTCCCAGATACGTAGGGCTATGCCAACCGTTTTGGTCACAATAGGCATAGTAGAGTGTTGAGATGTTTTCTGCTTTTTGAATCCAGCACGCCGCCATCTGCCAGCCCAAAGTATCGCCACAGTCAATACCCCGACCGACGGCAAGGGCAGGGTAAATCCCAGCACCTATTGCTTTCGGGTCGGTCCAGTAATAGAGCCCGGGATGTTTGGTCGTATAATAGACGCTGTCACCATCTGAATAGAGCTCGTGGACATAGAGGTTCCAGTATAAATCGGTCCAACCTCTCCTTCTTGGCACCGAGAGCAATCGTCGTCCATTATTGAATGCGGTCATCTTATCGAAGCTTGAATTCCAGGGAGGTATTTCGGCAATTTTAAACAACCGACCATCGCCCGGCGCAATTCTTATTAGAAGATTGGAAACACCAATACGAAACTCGAGAACTTCTTTAGTGAGTTGGTCAATCGCCCAACGCTTTTCTCCTTGATGCGCAGTATCACTAATCTGGACCGAAAGCAAAACCGTATCGGTCGATAGGATCTGCCGGTTAACGATTAAAAAGTAATCTGTGTCTGCTACATCAACATAGGTTGCCAGTTCAAAATATAACGAATCGAAAGGCGTGCTGCCGCCGGTTCCGCCATCCTCAATGGCGGTAATATACCGTAGACTATCGAATGGTTTGGTGGGTGAAATTGAAGTAGCCGTATCAAAATTAATTTTGGCAAGCACCGGTTCAAGTGTTCGGAAATCTTTATGCGCCCATTTCCAGGATGAATAGGTGGTGTCGTCAGGATGATTGGTTATATCATAAGGCAGTCGGAGAGTATCCACCAATCCTTCTAAGAGTCTTCCCGCTTCGGGGTAAGTTAGATAACCGCGATAGGCCACTCCTTTGGCTCCACGGCTCAATGCTAACCAGGTCATGCAACGAAGTTCATTGGTAGTAGGCCTTCTACTACGCAGTCCACCACCTATAACCGAATCTTTAGAACAGAAAAGATGAGCAAACCATTTTGTGTGTTTTCCTCTCAGAACGCTGTCGCATTTTTCATGGTATTTGATATGATAATCAAAGACCTCCTGGGTCTCGTTTGTACCTCCGGGACCAGGAATTACTATACCATGGCAGGCACTATAAAAGATATCGAGAGAGGGCACATCGGTAAAGAATGTAGGATTATAACAGGTTGGGTCTCCAAACGGAAAGGTAGAATCAACCATATAGGGAATACAAAAGGCAGCCATAGATTTATGATTGGGATCATTTTGCTTAATCCATTGGCAAATATATTCTGCGGCTTGATTACAGGTATCACACTTCATATTATTCTCATGTAAAGCCAGATACCCGAAGAAACTCGGGTGACTAGTGTAATGATTCCGCATCGAAGTCAGGCAACTGTCAACCCGTTGTTGCCAAGTTTTACCGCCGATCGTCTTAGTCCAGGAGTGGTGATATAGATCCGTTATATCGAATGACCAATATATCTGCCAAAGCTGTTCCCAAAAATCATCAATTTCATCGGGATTACTACCAGCGCATAGCATCATATCATTTTCGTCGCAGATGGTCATTAGCGTATCCTCATACCACCCCTGCTTGGTTCCCACGCCTCGAGTGCACCCTAACATAAAGTTCAATCCCAGATTTACAAAACAGGACTCTTCGTGAACCAAAGACGCATTCCCCCTATGGCCTATTCCAAATACACCAATGGGGAAATAACTCTCTTCGCCTTTGGCTGAGAGCCAGACGGCTCCAAGAAATATCAAGAGACCGATTGCTTTATACTTTTTCATCATGACCTCCTTTCATTTTAGGCGAATCAATTTTTTAGAGAGGGTATTTCCTCCGCTTTTAAGCTGGCAGAAAAAGATACCCTCTCCTACATCGTTTCCCTTATCGTCCTTTCCATCCCAATAGATTTGGTATCTCCCTTGGTTTTTGCTGCCCTCTACGAGTTTCCGAACTACCCTTCCCTGCACATCGTAGATTCTTAAGGAGACGGGAGCCTCTGAGACTTCGTACTCAATTTTAAACCCTCCAGAAGATGTGTTAGGGGTAATAAGAAGCGGTTGTGTTATTTTTTGTGAAACTTTTTTATTCTCTCCAATCCCAGTAGGGCTATAGGAAAATTCGATGATGGCATTCTCATATACATATAGTCGGTTCGTATCATCTCCTCTCCCTTTTCCTATATGCAAGAGTAAGTACCCCGAAAGCGAATCCGAACTGACTTTTTCCTTAGTCCATAAATTTCTATAAGTATATTCCCAGATATTCCCTTCTCTACGGACATAAAGTCGAATTGTATCATCATTTTTGCCTGAGCCTAGTGACATTGGAGAGTAATATGGTGGGATTTCTGAAATTATTTGGTCTACTATCTCTGTTTCCCATTTCCCGTTCTGATAAGCGATTTCATAAAAAGTCAAGGTATCCATACCCAGATCGACCACAGCCAAAGTTTGTCCATATAGTCTATTTAGACCATCGCTATGTCCGTTAGCCATCAGGAGATACCGCTCAATATAGGGCACGGAGTGTAGCGTATCAACAAACCATTCTCCTCGATATGTCAATTCTAAAGGGGAAGGCCATGAACGTAAGTATAATCGTATCGTATCATCGTTTCTTCCTTTACCTTCGGTAAAATACCCACCGGAAGCATCATTAGGAAGGGGTATTCTATAAACATCCCAGTTTCCGTTTCGCCAGGTGAGTTCGTAAAGGGTATCAGGAGCGTAGCGCTGGTCAAAATTATAGGCGTTTACCCTGAATGTATCATCGTTTCGTGCTTGCTCTATTTTGAGTAACAACACTGTAGAAGGGTCTTCAAGTATTTTTTCGCTCCTCTTAACCCAATTCCCATTAGAATAGGTAAATTCGTAAAGGGAATCACTGTCATAAGGGCAGAGGTAGATTCTATTCACTCCATCATTTCGGCCCGGTCCAACAACCAAGTTGGATTGTTCATTACCGTTATTGGCTTGGGAAAACCCTACCGCCGATTGCGAGGGCAAGATATATATAACATCAAACGACCACTGACCTTCTCCTAAATAACCTAATTCTACCAACCCTAAATTAGCCATTTGTGCGTATATCCTGGGATGGCCGTCATTCCGCGCATCGCCGATTGCGAAATTGAAGATTTGATTAGAACCGGTGTAAATCACCTCGCTCCGCCACCCCGCCCAGAGGTTGGTTGCCAAGAAAGCCCAAAGGATTAGTCCCAGCCCTGTGGAATAGATATTCCACGGGGCAAGCCAAATCTTAGACCTTCTTTTTAGTTGTCGGGTTGTTTTAAACATCTCCCCTCCTTCTGCCGTGTGGCAGGTTTTGATTGGTGCGCTTTGACTTTCAGCCAAACACCTTTTCATTGATTTACCCTCAACTTTAAATATAGGATTCTTATTGCTTCTGTCAAGCAACAGCTTCATAAATTATCTCTTTCGTCAACTGGTCAACCACCCAGATTTTCTTTCCCTGGTATTTACCACCAATCGTAATCGAAACCCAAACCGTATCGGTCGGTAGAGTCTGGCGATTGACGATTAAAAAATAATCCGTGTCTGCTACATCAACATAGGTTGCCAGTTCAAAATATAACGAATCGAAAGGCGTGCTGCCGCCGGTTCCGCCATCCTCAAAGACGGTGATGTAGCGTAAACTATCAAAACTGCTTGCAGGGTGAACTGTAGTCGCCGAATCCCATGCGAGTGTCCGAAACACCGGACAGAGAACCTGAAGGTCTTGATTAATCCATTTTACTGAAGAGTAGGTCGTATCATTGGTATATTTAGGCTTGGCGTAAGGATCGCGCCAGTAATCTACAAGCCCTTCATGCTGATAATCACTATCATTAGGATTTGGCTGGGCTGGTAGAATATCAGAAAGATATGTATAAAATATAAGACCTTTTGCTCCTCGAGATAAAGCGATGAACGCCTCGGCTCGTATTTCATTAGCGGTTGGTCTTCGACGAATAAGTTTATCGGTCCAGTATTGTTTGCAGTCTTGGAAATAGATATGCCATTCTAAGGGTTTAGTACGATTCTTGTTCGCATTCTTAATTCTATTGGCGGCTATATCGTAATAGGAAACTTGATTTGTGAGAACCTTTTGAACACCTGAATCTGGCGAAGGGGAAATTGAGTCTACAAATGGATAATCACCAAATCTTATTACATCCAAGGACTTTACGCTATCAAAAAACGACGGTTTAATATTTGCCGGATACATACTCCCACAGACCCAGGATTTGTGGGTGGGGTCGTTGTTTTTTATCCAGTTACAGATATATTCGATTGCTGGATAACAGGTGTCGCAATACATTCCCTGAGTTTCATGAGCTACAAAATAACCGTAAAATCCATTATGAAGTGCAAAAGTATCCCGCATATGCGTGAGACAGCTATCTATCCGTTGTTTCCAGGTATATCCGTTAATTATCGAATCATCAAAGTGGTGATGGTAGCCTTTTCTGTGATAAGGGTCTTCCACAACGTGAAAATAGTAGAGCAACCAAGTAAGCGTAGTCATGTCGTAATCATAGGTGCCCGCCCTAGATGAATAGTTGGGGTCGCCTTCGGCACACAACTTCAACCCTCTTCGGTCACCAATCTCAATTAGTTTAGATTCGGCTCCCTTTATACCATTTTTCCCCCGAGTGCATCCTATCATAAAATTACCACCTAAATGAATCAAACAGGATTCCTCATTAACCCAAAACTGTGATTGCCAGTTATTCCATTCACTATTCGGGAAAGAACTCAGCATTGGTTCGCCGCTAAATACTCCGAAGACGCCGATTGGCGAATATTCGTTTTGAGCGGAAACACGGGTAAATAAGAGTATAGAAATCAGAGTCGCACTTATTTTTAATATTTTCATTGTCCCCTCCTTACCTTAATAAAAGAATCTTTTTTATTAGAGTTTGTTCTTTAACCCTCATTCTGCAGAAATAGACTCCAGCTCCTAATGATTCTTTTGAATTGGTTTTAGCGTTCCAGTATATTTTGTAAATTCCTTCATCTTTGCAGTCATTGAGCAGAGTTCGAACTTTACGGCCAGAGGAATCGAAGACCTCTAAAACTATTGAGCTCTTAGATGGGACAGCATATTGAATATAAAAACCTTTAACAGATGGGTTAGGAAAAACTTGCAGAAGTTCGCCTTTGTCAAAAGGTAACGGATTACTTTCTTCAATTCCAAGAGAATAATTATGTTCAAAAACCTTGTTGTGTGCAGCAGAATAAAGTCGTTCTTTACCATCGTTTCGGCCATTCCCTATAACGAGGTGTATTCCGCACAGTCCTTGTTCGATTATTGTGTCTCTCCATAAACCGTTTGAATAAGTATATTCATGCAGTGTATTGTAGGGACCGGGTATATAAAGACGAATCGTATCGTCTCCCCTGACCTTGCCAGCGGCTATATGTTGAGGACCGGCATCGCCGGGTCCTGTGGTATCGGGGTCAGCCAGAAAGTCCATCGTATCAAGCGCCCAATTCCCTGAGATAATATAAAAAGGTGTGGAAATTTGAAAAAAGTGGCGTATCCTTTCTTA
>CAYHGV010000086.1:0-12567 GCA_964356135.1 uncultured bacterium | reverse complement strand
TTCGATGTCAGGATTACCCGCTTAGCAAAGGTTTTTAGACAAGCTCTCTGTCCCCCGAATTTACCCCTAATTCCTGTATCTCATAATTTTTATGATTTCGCGCTACCAGATTACCAGACGCCGTCCTGAACGTAGTGAAGGATCTTTATTGATCATAGGGAGGAAGCAACCCGGAAACCAAGGTTGTTGTATCGAGACGAAGGCGTAGTTCCATCCCGATGCGCGCACCGCAAGTCCCCGACATCGTTGAACCAAGAACCACCACGGAAGACCCGATTGACGCCGGCGGAGAGATTTCGTGGATTACGCTCCGGGCTTCTACGATAATAGTTCTCATCATACCAGTCAGAGCACCATTCCCAGACATTACCCGCCATGTCATAACAACCATAGGGTGATCTGCCTTCTCTGTAGTTACCAACCGGGGCAGCGCCTTCATAACCATCGTCGATGTTCTTATCACTCCAGGAAACATCACTATTCTTGTCGGCATAATTGGATCTAACAAACCCCCCATCTCCCGGTTCGTCATTCCCCCAGGGGAATTTTCGTCCGTCGGTTCCCCGTGCTGCCTTTTCCCACTCGGCTTCGGTCGGCAATCTCACCCCTGCCCAGCCGCAATAGGCATTGGCATCGTCCCAGGAGACACACACCACTGGATAATCCGGATAATTAGTGAAGTAATTGGACATCCCTTCAAAATCGGCATCATCGGGATAGCTTCTTCCCGTCGCATTGCAGAAATTCTTATACTGTCTATTCGTCACCTCATACTTCCCGATATAGTATGTATCCAAATAGACTGCATGCCCGGGCTTTTCGTCACCCGTCCCGTCATTTGACCCCACGGTAAAGCTGCCTCCTGGAATTTCAATAAATTCTGACCAATCTTTCTCGTTCCGAAACTCCCGATACCCGAGGTCATTGGTCTTGAGATAGGTGAGGACGGCTTTTTCATAACTGACTTTTTTATGTTGACATCCGATACATAATGCAACCGCCAAGATGGTTGCGAGAAAAAACAAATATCTTATCCGTACCATTTCAATTCCTTTCGTTTAGCTTAAAGGTGTTTTGGTCCTGTCTCATATATTCCTTCTCGTTTTCGGAATAACCATCTTATCCCTTTCTCAAAAAGCTTATTTTATCCGTTTTATGCTCGGCCAATGAAGAGGATATTCAGAGATTGAAAGCTTGGCTGTGGTGGCTGAAGGCATACTCCACCAGTCCAGCCCGCTGCGGTTTTGGTGAACATCGTCCGGTTTTTTCATTTTCAACCATACTATTGCCATAAAAGAAATTGTCAAGGAAAATTCTCAACGAAGTAAATCCGATTTTTCGCCTTGTCGCGCGATTTACAGCCCTGAGAAACGATTAGGGGGGTATAGTGGCTTGGCATAGGGGGGGGTATGCTACTGTCGCCAGTAAGTTACTGTTGACCGTAAAAACCCTTGTGCCAGATTTGTGCCAACTCTAAATCAAAACCAATCAAACTCTATAGAAAAGGTCAAAACCTATAAGAGCGGCTACCGGGTCAGGACCAGTTTCCGGAAAAGTTTAAAGTCAATCGCCTGGAGCACGCAGAAATAGATTCCGCTCGGCACTGGCTGTGAATTGAAGTCTCTCCCCTCCCAGCAATACTCAAAAAATCCATTCTTGACCAAAACCAATTCACTGCCCACTTTTAGACCATGGACATCATAAATATTTATCCGAATAGAACCGATTGCCACCGGCACGGAAACCCTGATGGTCGTCTGGCGGCTGAAGGGATTGGGCGAACATTCGATTTTCGCCGGTTCGATGGACGTTTTTTCAGAAACTTCACTTGAAAACAGAGAACGAGCCGCGTAATCCTCATAGTCTGACCACCGTCCAGTGGGGTTGAACCAGACGATTGCTTTCGAGCCTGAAGCCTCAAATAGATTGAAATTTCCATAGGGTGGGTTTTCACCCGGATCACCGATAAGCACCGTATGGGAACCGGGTTTGACTAAAATATCGCCGGGCTCGACCGCACTCTTATCGACCGGACAGTATCGGTCATAAAGACCGGAGGTATTTGTTCGTACCACCTCCCAGCAGCGACAGACAAAAGCGGAGCAGTCAATCCCACACGCCCAGTCCGGTGGTGCGATACCGGTCGAATCAAAATAATTGAAATAGTGGCAATCGTGGTTGCCCGCGCCGAGACTGTCATCGAGTTTTTGATTGAATTCCTGATAGGCATCATTTTGACCGTAGCCGTAAGCCTCGCCGACATAGGTTTCACCAGGCGTAAAATCGCACTGCCGGTGTTGGGGGCAACCGTTGACCTGGTAGTAGCTCTGCCAGCGGGTAGAATTGTAATCCGCACACTGCCAGTGATTGTTAACATACTCCCAGGCATTGGCGATAATCTCATCGCGCGTAATATTCAGCAAACAAAGAATCAGCGGCAATACCATTGGACGATTGCTGCCGTTCCGTCGTCAAAACTCAAAAACTGGAAAATATTCCCTTGCTCGTCGATGGCAATGTCCCGATTGCCGAAATCATAATTGAAATACCCGAAGGGCAATTCGTTAATGATTAGTCTCGACCGACCGGCATCATTAACCAAGAGCCGGCGTCGATAACGATAGCTATTTCCTTCTTTACTCCCGATCGTCTCGATTGAGTACAGAGCCCCTTTTCTATCTTCTCCAATAATTTCCCATGCCGGATTCATATTTCCACTATCTTCCGATACCATGCCGGTAGAATCAACGAACCATCGCCCGGTCCCTTTTGTCATTACCAGCCGCTCCTGCTCATCGACAACGATGCCGGTCACCGGATTCCTGACATCGCCCGCAAACCGGTGCTCTCCGACCAGCCTGTCGTTTTCATACACTTTTATAAAATTTGTATCAGTCCGGTTTTCCAAAAGGTAACAGCGTCCGTTAAAATCTACCGCCAGATCCGCCGGATAAAAATCTATCTGCAGTTTGCCCTGGTTAACGCCGGTATAATTATAGACTAAAACCCGATAGTTTATTCGGTCTAAAAGATAGAGTCTACCGCTCCGGGCTGCAAGTCGGTTTGGCCCGAAGGCTTCACCTTCTTCGACCAAGCCAACCTGGTTCTCCCCGGCCCCCCGTGTTAACTCGACTGTGGTTCGATAGCTGTTATCCGAAAGCGACACCCCGAGCGCGAGCAAAACGATAAAAAAATTTATCATAAAATCATACGGGGAGGGCGTTGCGCCCTCCACCAATGTGTCGGTCAGTTACTTCAACATATACGGTATCAACCACCCCTGGAAATCATAGGCTGCGTCTTTACTGTAGAGGGTCGAATGACTCATCAAATCGAAAATAGCATAGCGGGGAAATGGTATCGCCTGGGTAAGCCAGGTTCCCTGGTAGACACCGCCGCCAACATTCGTAAACGGTGCCCGGGTATAGAATGGCCAGATGAGAATGAAGCTGTGGACGAAAGCATTGCCATCCGGAACGTTGGTATAAAGAGTGACGGTGACCGCTTCTGAGGTATTAAATGTGACGAGACTGTCCAGGTCGTAGATCGTATGGAGGGGATCCGCGACGACGAAACCATTCGGATAGGTTGTCGGAGATTGAATTTTGATACTGTCGATTTTAACGGTATGCACCGAATCGGATTGGCCCCACGCCCAGGAGATTTTTTCCAGTTTCCAGCCCAGGTAGGGATCGGTCGTGTCGCCGGTCTGCCGGAAGACCGCATTGATCATTGCCGTTTCAACCAGCGATTTCTGCCAGAAAGTCCATGCGCCGCCGGTATCCGCCCAGACGTTTACCTTGCCCAGATTGGAGCGGCTCCACTCGACATATGCCGAGTCGCCGACAACATCGACCAAAATTATCGGGTCGGAATGGGTCTGGGGACCGCGCCACCAGATGACGGTGGTTGCGGTATCGGCAAAGAGAAAGCTCCCGCCCGCACCCGCCGAATCTTCTTTTGCCTGAGAATTGAACCAGACCGTGTCGGCGGCAATCGCATTGATAACCGCCTGCTCGTCCTTGTTTTTCTGACAGTTAGTCAGCACAACCACCGCTCCTGCCACCAGGAGCGCTATAACCATTGCTCGCTTCATGCAACCTCCTTGTTTTAGATTGAAATACTAATCGAGGTAGCAACCCCTGTCAATGCCTTGCCCAACAGAGAGCTCTAAAAAACAACAAAATTATACCACGAAATGGAACATAGGTGGAGTAAAACGACACCAAAACACGAAAGGAAGAAATCACGAAAAATAAAGTGTAGTATTTTCAATAGGTTAAAATTTCGTTTTTTCTTAATTTTGAGCTCCTTTAAGTCGCACCACCCTTCTGATTTCGTGGTAAAAGTGCCTTTTTCAGTGGTTTCTTCAACATCCTTATTGACACCAATCATAACTTATTTAAGATTTTTACTATGAAGACCGCAGTAGTAGCGATTGGCGGGAATTCGCTCATAAAAGATTCTGAAAAGGTTTCGTTTACCGACCAGTTTACAACCGCCGCCGACAGCTGCCGGCATCTTGCCGGGCTTATTGACCTTGGATATGAACTCGTCGTCACCCATGGCAACGGCCCCCAGGTTGGATTTATGCTCTTACGCTCGCATCTTTCGAGAAAAGAGTTGCCCGAAATCCCGTTAGATGCCTGCAATGCCATAACCCAGGGTGAACTCGGCTATCTCCTCCAGCAGAACCTGAAAAATGTCTTAGCCGGGCGAAAAATCAAAAAAGAAGTGGTGAGCGTTATCACCCAGGTTGTGGTCGACAAAAACGATCCGGCATTCAAGGACCCGACCAAACCGGTTGGTCCGTTTTATACCAAAGCCGAGGCGTTCGCTTTGCACCGTGAGCAGGGATGGACGGTTCGTGAAGACGCCGGTCGGGGCTTCCGGCGTGTCGTTCCCTCACCCCAACCGTTGGAAATTTTAGAATACCAGCAAATCAAAAACCTGATCAGCTCGGGCAGTATCGTAATCAGCGTGGGTGGCGGAGGAATCCCGGTCATACGAGAAAACGGAACAATCCGGGGAATCGCCGCGGTCATCGATAAGGACCGGGCATCGAGCCTGTTAGCTTCGCAGATTGGCGCCGAGCTGCTGCTTATCTCGACTCAGGTCGATAGGGTCTATCTCAATTTTGACCAACCCCAACCCCGACCGTTGGATAAACTGACCATACCAGAGGCGAAAGAACTTTTAAACGCCGGTCAGTTTCCAGCCGGCAGTATGGGTCCGAAGATTGAAGCGGCAATCGACTTCCTGGAAAAGGGCGGTGAGATCGTCATCATTACCAATCCGGCAAATCTTGAGCGGGCGGTACAAGGCGAAGCCGGCACGAGAATCGTCAATGGTTGAATTCAAAAACTCTGAAAAACCTAACCACAGAGGACACAGAGAAAAACTTGAGCCCACCGAGAATTGTAAAAGTGATACAATTCTTAATATCTCCATCATTAATATTTCCTCTGCTCTTTCTGTGGTTAAAAGATTTTTTCAGTGTTTCCTTGTCGGGGAGAAGAGAAACCTAAAAAATGAGTGGGCCCTTTATAGGGCTGTATACTTACTCACCATACTCTTCTCCCCTCTTTTTGCCGATAAGATTATCATTCCGATGGATTTGGTGCAGACCGACCACCTCTACGCCTACGGTATCGCATATCATGCCTTAGAAAAAGGCATGTCGGTTGAATGGCTTCTTAATTACCGGGGAGGCGCATTCATGTTCGACCCGAACGCAGCATTAGAACGGGAGTGCCGCCTCAAAGGGGTATGTTACGAAACCGCCTCGAACGACCAGCTGATCGAAATTCAAAAAACGATTGCAGGAAACAATATGGAATCGGTTGTATTAGAAAAGGCACCGCGGATCGCGGTCTATGTTCCACCCAACAAAGAACCCTGGGATGATGCGGTCCGGCTGGCACTGGAATATGCCAACATTCCCTACGACCAGATCTGGGATAAAGAAGTTTTGTCCGGTCGGTTGGAAGAATACGATTGGCTCCACCTTCACCATGAAGACTTCACCGGTCAATACGGCAAGTTTATGGCTTCCTACTGGAACGCGCCGTGGTATCAGGAAGACGTGACAATGAATGAAGCGATGGCGAAAGCACTGGGTTTCAAGAAAGTTTCTCAATTGAAGTTAGCCGTCGCGGGTGCGATTAAAGACTATATTAAAAATGGCGGTTTTGTCTTTGCGATGTGCTCGGCATCCGATACCTACGATATCGCCCTGGCGGCTGATGGCACCGATATCGTCGACAAGGTTTTTGATGGGGATGGAATCGACCCAAACTATCAAACAAAACTCGAGTTCAGTAATAGCTTAGCCTTTAAAGATTTTTCGCCGATAACCAGTCCCTATATCTACGAGCATTCCGATATCGACGTCTATTTAGAAGCCGAGGCGCGGGGACCAGAGGTTTATTTCAACCTTTTTGATTTCTCCGCCAAATACGACCCGGTCCCCTCGATGCTCGTTCAGAACCATGTCGCACTGGTGAAAGAATTCCTGGGACAAAATGTCGGGTTTCGCAAAGACAAGATAAAAAAGTCAGTATTGATCTTAGGCGAAGTTGCCAATACCGACGAAGTCAAATATGTTCACGGCAACCTCGGCAAAGGAACCTTTACCTTCTTCGGCGGTCACGACCCGGAAGACTACCAGCATCGCATTGGCGACCCACCGAGCGATTTATCGCTTCATAAAAGCTCACCCGGCTATCGGTTAATACTTAACAATGTGCTCTTCCCAGCCGCCCAAAAGAAACCGTTGAAGACTTGAATGAACACAACCAAAAGAGACTTAAACCACTGAGGGCACGGAAAACACAGAAATCATGGAACTCATAATTCTTCGTGGTCCAGAAAAATAAAATTTTTCTCTGTGTGCCCGGTGGTTAATTCCCAATCTCAATGCATTCTGATGTAAGCTGCATCCCGTGTGTTCTCCGGCAGTGTCAGCGGGTGGTGCAAGCCGCCCACGCGAGCACTCAAGCCCTGGCAGCCGGCAAGCAGGCATTAGCCGTCCTCGAGAATCTATCGTTGGATGAGCCACCCAGTAGTTTCACCTCCCGGGTGTTAGTCGCGGTCTATCAATTCCTCGGGAATGCCGACCCGTTCCGCAGCGAAAAACTGCGCCAGAATCGGTTGGGTCGGTCGTTTTCGCGGCGGGCAAAAGAAGCGATAAAAAAATCGAAAGACCCGCTCCGGACCGCACTCCACTATGCCGCGGCCGGCAATATTATCGATGTCGGTACCCAGGACAGTTTTGATTTAAACGTGGCTCTAAAAAAAGCACAAGCCGAACGATTTGCCATCGATCACTACCCGGTTTTCAAAAAACAGCTAAAAACCGCACGGACGATACTCTATATCGTCGACAATGCCGGCGAGATCTATTTTGACCTGCTCTTTTTAGAATTGCTTAAAGACCACACTCTGACCGTCGCCGCCAAGCGCTCACCCATTCTCAACGATCTGACTCGTGCCGAAGTCGCTGAGCTCGGTCTTGACCGGACGGCAAACGTCATTGATACCGGCTCCGGTTTTTTGGGAATCGATTTTGCGACTCTGTCGGAACCGTTCAAAACCGCCTACCGCAACTCGGACCTGATCATCGCCAAAGGTCATGCCAACTTCGAATCGTTAGTCGATCGAGACCGTCCTGCCTTCTTTTTATTAAAAGCCAAGTGCCCGGTCGTCGCGAACAAACTGGGTGTGACGATCGGCGACTCGGTATTTTACCACTACTGTAATAAGTAAACCGCAGATGAACGCAGATAGAGACAAATTATTAAATCCCAAATTCGAAAAACTAATCCGCCATACCTTGTGGCGGACTAAACAATTTCTAAATTCCAATGACCCAAATTTAAAACCGGTTTGGGCAATTAGTATTTTGAATTTAGAGATTCGTATTTCCCCCTATGTGTCTTGCCATTCCCGCTAAAGTCGTAAGGATCGAAACCGAACGCGCCTGGGTCAGTATCGCCGGGGTTGAACGCGAGGCATCGCTGATCCTCACCCCGGAAGCAAAACTCGGCGACTATGTCATTCTCCATGCCGGATTTGCCATCCAGATTCTCGACCCGAAAGATGCCGAAGAAACATTGAAGCTGATCGAAGAGATAAGTGAACTATCATAGCAACGGGTTTTGTAGAAACAGGTCTTCAGACCTGTTATCTTTATGAAACGAAAATCTTCTCCCCGATTGAAAGACTTCGATTATATCGGACCATACGCTTACTCCATTACGCTCTCTACTTATCAAAATAAGGAAATATTTGTAGATCCTAGCGCAGTTACCTCTGTGTTAGGTTATTTACAAGAATCTGCTCAAAAGTATAATTTCAAAATATTCAGTTATTGCTTTATGCCTAATCATCTCCATCTTCTTATCCAGGGAGATGAAGGTTCATCTTTAAAAGATTTTATGCATTTTTTCAAACAGAAGAGCGAATTCTATTATAGAAAACAATTTAATACCCGGCTATGGCATCTTAGTTACTATGACCATGTTATCCGAAAGGAAGAGTCGATAAAAGGTGTCGTTCGTTATTTATTAAATAACCCGGTTAGAAAAGGTCTGGTAAATTATTTTCGAGAATACCCACATTCCGGTTCGATGATTTTTGATGTTAATGAGATTGAAAGTTTACCGTAGAAACACGAATAACAGACCTAAAGGTCTGTTTCTACAGAATTTTGTCACGAGCGCTTCCTTTCGTTCTAACAAATCTTCAGACTGGTTAAGAACTGGAAATTAAATGGATATATTTAACCGTTTTCGGACCGATAAACACCTTGCCCAAGCCCTCCTTAAACGAGTAAACGAAATAATCGATCGACCGATAAACCTGATGGAAGTCTGCGGCACCCACACCCAGGCGATCTCTGCTTTTGGTATCCGGCGGGCGGTCGACCCACGACTGAAATTACTGTCCGGACCAGGCTGTCCGGTCTGTGTCACCCCCCAGGAGGATATTGACCGGGCGATCGAACTCAGTAAGCGAAGCGATGTGATCCTGGTAACCTTCGGCGATATGATGCGGGTGCCAGGCTCGTTCTCGTCGTTAGAAAAGGAACGGTCGAGCGGAGTCGGCATCAAAATTGTCTATTCCGCCCTCGACAGTCTAAAAATCGCCCGGGAGAATTCGAGTAAGAATGTAATCTTCTTAGGGGTAGGATTCGAAACAACCGCACCGACGGTTGCCGCATCGATCGTTACCGCCCATAAGGCTCGAATCAAAAACTTTTCCGTTCTCCCTCTGTTCAAACTCGTGCCGCCCGCGTTACGGATGATCGCATCCGCCCCGGAAATTAGAGTTGACGGTTTTATCCTGCCCGGCCATGTATCGACGATAATCGGCTCAAAGCCCTATGAATTTCTACCGCTGGAGTTTAACAAACCCTGTGCGATTGTCGGATTCGAACTCCTTGATATTCTCCAGGGAATTGAAATGCTGCTCCTGCAGTTGCAAGGCACAGCGCGAGTTGAAATCCAGTACAAACGGAGCGTTAAAGAGAACGGCAATCCCGTTGCCCAGTCGATAGTAAAAACTGTTTTTATGCCAGTCGATTCCAACTGGCGCGGTATCGGCCCGATCAAAGACAGCGGCTTGGCTTTTTCGCCCGAATATCGAGATTATGATGCCAACCATCGATTCGAAATTACGATTCCGGCGATAAAAATCAACCCCGGCTGCCGGTGCGGCGATGTCCTCTTAGGACTGATTGTTCCTCCCCAATGCCCGCTCTTTGGCAAAGGCTGTAATCCCGAAGAGCCGATTGGACCGTGCATGGTCTCCTCCGAAGGCGCCTGCGCCGCGTATTATAAATATGACTATATTAACCACGGAAGACACGGAATACACTGAAAATGAATCCACCCCTCCTCTATGAAGAAATTACCGATAAAATTCTCAAATGTGCGGTCAAAGTCCATAAGACACTTGGTCCCGGCTTCTTAGAATCGATCTATGAAAATGCACTGGTGCTGGAATTAAAGAATACAGGTCTTAAAGTAGAACAGCAAAAGCCGATTGTTGTTCAATATCAGGGCAGAGATGTGGGGGAACACCGTTTAGATTTACTGGTTGAAGATTTAGTTGTGGTTGAGCTTAAAACAGTAAAGACTGTTGACGATATCCATAAAGCCCAAGTCTTATCCCAATTAAAGGCTTCCCAAATTCGCCTTGGCTTGATTCTCAATTTCGCCAAGACCAAAATTGAAATAAGACGGATTATTTTATAATGCTTTCTGTATCTTCAGTGGTAAA
Organism: uncultured bacterium; assembly: GCA_964356135.1. Classification (GTDB taxonomy): domain Bacteria; phylum Hydrothermota; class Tepidihabitantia; order CAYHGV01; family CAYHGV01; genus CAYHGV01. Next base: position 2,283 of record CAYHGV010000086.1, on the reverse strand, counting down.
ATATAATAATGAATGATAAAATTACCTTGGCCTATGGGTCGGGCGGACGAAAGACCCACCGATTGATCAAACAGGTCTTTGTAAAACACTTCTCGAACCCGATCTTAAACCGGCTCGAAGATTCGGCCGAGTTTCCTTTAAAAACCAGACGGCTCGCCTTCACCACCGATTCCTATGTCGTCGACCCTTTATTTTTCCCGGGCGGCGATATCGGCAAGCTGGCAGTCTATGGCACGGTCAACGACCTTGCGGTTAAAGGTGCACGGCCAGTATATCTTTCTGCAACCTTCATCATCCGGGAAGGTTTCCCTCTTGAAAAATTAGAAACAATCGCCGCATCGATGGCAGCGGCGGCGAAACTGAGCGGAGTAAAAATCGTTGCCGGCGATACCAAGGTCATCGAAAAAAACAACAAAGAAGAACTCTTCATTACAACTGCCGGAGTCGGTATCTACCAGCATAACCAAAAACTTGGCGCCGAGCGGATTCGTCCTGGCGACAGCATTTTCATCAACGGCGGACTGGGCGAGCATGAGATTGCGGTCCTCACCGCCCGGGGGCAATTTGATTTCAAAACCACGATTCAATCCGATTGTGCGCCCCTTTTTCACTTAATCGACCGGCTCCTTAAATCCACCCGGACAATCCATATGATGCGAGACCCGACCCGGGGCGGACTGGCAACCACCCTTAACGAAATGAGCGAAGCCTGCGGTTTTGGTCTTATTATAGAAGAAGAGAAACTGACCATCAAAAAGGAAGTCCGGGGCGTCTGCGACCTTTTGGGGTTAGACCCTTTATATTTAGCCAACGAAGGCAAGGTCGTCATCATCGGCAGCAAAAAAAATGAAAAACAAATTTTAAGAAATCTCAAAAACCATCCTTTGGGTAAAGCTGCTGCCCGGATCGGATCGGTGGTCAAGGAACCGAAAGGGGTCTGGTTAAGGACCGCGCTCGGTAGTTTACGACCGTTAATTATGCTCGAAGGGGTGCAACTGCCGAGAATATGCTAAGGAAATCCGAAATTATAAATTCTAAAACTCAGACAAGCTCTAATGTTCAAAATCTCAAAAACCGAGTTTTGTGCTTGTGATTTGGAATTTGTTTAGGATTTCGTGCTTCGGATTTATAATTTTCACAAACCTCGCCTTTGCCCATCAAGAACCAACCTTACAATTCCTCCGTTTCTGGCCCAGTGCTCGCGCAACCGGCTTAGCTGGAAGTTTCACCGGCATCGCGGACGACGCTTATACCGCCTATTACAATCCGGCAGGGTTGCCGTTTCTCAAAGAAAAACACATAGCCCTCACTCATTCCAATGTCTTGTCCGGCCTCTACCCCGGAATCTTTTATGAATGTCTCAGTTATAGTTCTCCGTTAAAGGATAAACACGGTTTTGGTGTCTTCATTCCCTATTTTACGAATGGCGTCTATAGGGTCATTGGCCCAGCCGGAGAGCCCCTTTGGGAAGATCGAAGTTATTGTCTTACAGTTGCTGCTGCCTATGGCTATCAAGTCAAAAAAGCCATGGGTTTAGGAGCTGCCGTTAAATTCATCTATTACCATGGCTATTATGATTATTGGTGGTGGTGGCCGCCATGGGATGACGCGCAGGGAGTTGGAATCCCAGTTGGGCCGGGTTTAACCTATGCAGCCGATTTTGGAGTTTTCTATAAACCTACCTCCCGATTCAGTTTCGGCTTTACTGTACAGAATCTCGGTCCAAAGATTCACATTTCTGATCCTTATTTTTCATCCGACCTCTTACCACTAACGTTCCGTTTAGGAATAAAATACCAGCCGGTTAACACTAAAATTTTTAGCCTGATAATTGCACCCGAAATTACCAAAGATTTAATCGGGATGTTTTACGACCCTGAGGATACGCTATCTTTTCTTCAGGAACTGGGCTATGAACTGAAAGAAGCGTGGAAGAGTCTCGGTTTCGAGTTGTCCATTTATAATATTTTTTCTCTCCGTCTCGGATACTTCGAGGATGTAACCGGCGGGCGGGGAGGTTTGGTCATTAATGATGGCGGGCATACTTCGCACATTAGCATCGCCGACTTCCTTTCTGGCGGAAAAGAAAAACGAAATGGTAAGTTCGAGGGCCTGGGTCTAACCATAGGCGGTGGGATTAAGTTTAAAGGCTTTCAATTCGATATTGGATTTGACCAGTGGATTTACGATTTTAGGGCCCAGGACTATAAAATATCACTCTCGTATCGCTTTTAAAATTTTGATATAATCGGCAAGCCCTGGAAACCCGGAGCTAATCGGTCA
>CAYHGV010000085.1:0-12983 GCA_964356135.1 uncultured bacterium | reverse complement strand
GATGTCGTGGTCGTGCCGGCATCGTTCTGGGCGAAAGCGGGCAGCGTAGTCCAGTTGATAACGACCCTGGCGGTGTTCGTCAATCTCTATATTTCGATACGAACCTTTACCGGGAACTAACATGATCGAAGACGAGAAAGAACCTAAAGGCACCGACCTGTTAAGCTATTGGGATATCGTCTGGCGCCGAAAATGGATCGTGCTGCTGGTTTTTCTGGTCGTCGTCGGTTCGACGGTTTATTTCACCTGGCGAACCCCGCCGCTCTACCAGGCGACGGCAACGATGATCGTCGAAACGAACCGAGAGACCGATTTGTTCGGCACGAGCCAGTTCTATTTCTGGCAGCCGTCCCAGATTCAGAACCATTCTGAATTGTTGGGGAGCCGGGCGGTCGCCGAGATGGTGGCGTCGGAGATGCCGGGCGAACTGAAGCAGAAGCTCTACGCCGCGAATCCGGGTGCGGATTTAGCCGGGTTAGTGCAGGGTGCGACCTCGGTTAGACCGCTCAAAGAAACCGATGTTCTTCAGCTCATCGGTGTCGGATCGAATCCCGAGTTCGCGGTCGGATTGGTCAACGCATTGGCGACGACCTATGGGAATTTCAATCTTCTCCAGCGGCGGCAGGAGATTACATCGATCAAACAATTTGTCGAAGGTCAGCAGCAGGTCGTGGGTGAACGGCTGAAGCAGGCGGAAGAGCGGTTACAGAAATTTAAAGAAACCCATAAGATCGTTTCGGTCGACCAGGAAGCCCAGGGCATGGTGCAGCAGCAGTCCGAGCTGCAGACGATGCGCCAGGAGATTCAAGGTGAACGGGAAGCGGCCGAAAAGCGGCTTAATTATCTTAACGACCTTTTGGAAAAGGAACAATCCGGGCTGTCGCAAAAACTTTTCGATATTTCATCGCCGGTTATTATCAATCTGAAAAATACCTTGAACCGGCTCGAGATTGACCGGACCAATCTTCTCCTGCAGGGGTTTACCGAGACTACCCCGAAGATTAAACAACTCGATGCCCAGATTATAGAAATCAAAGCAAAGATAACATCCGAGTCGGCAACGCTGATATCCCGGGAAGGGGCAGTGGATGTAATGGGTCGGCTGCAGACTATTTTCGAATCGGTGTTCACATTAAAACTCGAATTAGAGGGGCTGCAGGCGAAAGAGCAGTTTTTGGACAGCCGGGTCAAAGAATCTAACCGCAACCTTATGAAATTGCCCGAGCAGCAGCGAATGGTCGTCCAGCTGCTGCGCGATGTTGATGTCGACCAGAAGATTTATGCGCTGCTTTCCGAAAAAGCGGAGGAAGCACGAATCACCGAGGCGGGGAGGCTGGCGAACATTCGGATTATTGACCTTGCCCTGGACGCATACAAGATTCAGCCCAAGACCAGGAGCAATATCGTTTTAGGTTTGTTTCTGGGGATCTTCCTGGCAGTCGGGCTCGCTTTCCTTTTGGAGTTTGTCGACACATCGATCAAAGATAAGCGCGACCTGGAACGATTGGTCAAGGCGCCGGTGCTGGTAATGATTCCGGATTTAAATCCTCCGCGGCGGTTTAAGATTTTGAAACGGCGGGCAGATATCATCACCTATCTTTTGACCCATACCGACCCGAAAACGAGCGGGGCAGAAGCGTTTCGGATGCTGCGCACGAGTCTTCAGTATGCTTCGGCGGACAAACCGCTTCGGACGCTGCTCGTTACTTCGCCCGGACCGCAGGAGGGAAAATCGACGGTGTCGGTAAATTTAGGGGTGGTGGTGGCGCAATCCGGTGCCAAGACGTTACTGATCGATGCCGATTTACGCCGACCAGGACTGCATCGGGTTTTTAATTACAACAAGACACCGGGATTTACCGATCTGGTCATCCTGGGCAAGGATGGCAACGGCGGGATTTTAAAAACCGATGTCGACAATCTCGGTTTTTTGCCCTGCGGGACGATTCCGCCCAGTCCAGCCGATTTCTACGATTCGAAGGCGGTGAATAACACCCTGGTTCGATTGAACCAATCGTACCGGTACGTGCTACTGGACGGTGCGCCGATTCTGGCGGTATCGGATACCGCGATTTTAGCTTCAAAGGTGGATGGGGCGATTATGGTGGTGCGGGCGGGAAAAACTTCGAAGCACGCACTGCAGGAGGCGATGAAAATCCTAACCAATGCCGGGGTTAAATTCATCGGGTTGGTGCTCAATTGCATTCAACCTACTTCCCGACGCTATGGGTATTATTATCATTATTACCGGTATCACACGGAGGAGAAAGAATAACCGGTAAGACGACATTGAATCGCAAAGAATATTAACCGCAGATAGACGCAGATAAAAGAGAAATTTAACCACCGAAGACACGGATAAAATACGCAGTATAGCTGGAACGAAGTGACGGCAGCACAGATTAAAATACAGATTGAACCACGGAAAACACGGAAAAATTTTACCACAGGTACGAAGGATATTAACCACAGATGCACACAGATAAAAGAAAAAGAGAACCACGGAAGACATCGAGGGATAAAATAAAAAATGGCTACAATTATAAAAAGAGTGGGCAAAAAACATTGAACTTTAACCAAGCGTAGATTCTATCAATTATGGGGTGTGCTAATTTGATAGTTGTTTTGACCGCCACTCTCGGCGGTCTGGTTGAAATCGGGGATTACTATTTCAATCGAGGGTATTACGAACAGGCAGAACAGGCGTATACTGCTGCCCGATTTGAGGAGCCGGTTCTTGCCTCCTCGGCAGAACTCTTTCAGCGGTTGGGTATGGTTCATTTTTATTCCGGGGAGTATAAAAGCGCGGCGATGAATTTTGAGAATGCGTTTTACAGTTCATATAACAATGAAATGAAAGCCGAGGCGCTTATCTGGGTAGGTCGAAGTCTGTTTGCCGAGGGAGATTACCAGGGGGCGGACCGTTATTTCAGCCAGGTGATTAAGTACGAGCCGCGGTTACCGTTGGAATTTCTCTACTTCTTCGGGTTAACGCTCTATCAAGAAGGAAGGGTGAGCGATGCATATAATCTATTTCAGAATCTGTATGAACAGGCAGGCCAGGAATATAACCGGGATGAACTCGGTTATTTGCTGGGATTGAGCCTGGCAAAGACCCGCAATTATAAATCGGCTCAATTCTATCTGGAGGAGATTCTCCCAACAAATGAAGAGAACTGGTTTGGTGATGATGCCGGCTACCTTTTGGCATTGTGTGATTATTATTTAGGTGAAAAGAATAAGGCGATTGATTTGATCGAAGCGATGGGTCAGATTCAAGACCGTTCTTTACGCAACCGGTCGATGCTCCTGTTAGGAACCGTCTTTCTGGAGGAGCAAAAATTTGATAAGGCGATTGCGGTCTTAAAACCGGTGGTTGAGGATTCTGCCGATTTAGCGAATCGAGGCGATTCGGCGAATTGGGAGAATTCGAGAGACCACGCGATATTTCGCACCGGCTATGCGTATTATAAGCAGGGTGTGTACAAAAAGGCGGTAGAATACTTTAGCCGGATACTGCAGGCTGAACCGGAGCTGGCTACGCGGGCACTGTTCCTGAGTGGAGAGGCATATGACCGGCTCAAACGGCCGGTCGAAGCGGCAGAGCGGTATCAGGCGCTGGTCAACCGTTTTCCCGAGACCGGATACCGGGAAGCCGGGCAGTTCAAGCTGGCGAAGGCGTATCTACAAGCCGGCGATTATCAGAAGGCACAGATGGAATTCCGCACCTTCCTTACCCTTTTTCCGGAAAGCGGTCAGCAAACCGAAGCCGAGTACCGGCTTGCTCTGAGTCTCGACCGGTTACAACGGTACGAAGAGGCGTTGGAATACCTGAATCGGGTGGAGAACCATTCCCAATCGAACTATCTCGACGATGCCCGTTATTTAGCCGGCTCGATTCTTCTTACTCTGAAACGGTACGAGGAGGCGCGGGCGAGGTTTGAAAAGGTCGGGGACACCGTTTTGAAATCATCGGCATTGAAGGGTATCGGCGATGCATTTTTCGCAGAAGCCCAGTATCCGAAGGCGATAAACGCCTATCGCGAAGCCCTCGATACAAATCCGAAGGAAAAGCTGGCAGATGATATCCGCTTCCAGATCGAACGTGCTTATTTGAAGCTGGGTGCCTATGGTTCGGAATTGGAAATGTTCAGGAGTTATGTGCGCAAGTATCCGTCTTCAGCAAAGTCACCCGAGCTTCAGTATGAGGTCGGAGTGCAGTTCTACCAGCAGCAGAACTATCAGCAGGCGATTGCGGAGTTTGAGCGGTTAGTGAATAATTATTCCCGCCACGAGCTGGCGGCGGAAGGATTGGAGCTGATCGGTAAGTCGTATTCGAAACTGAATCAGGTCGATGCGGCGGTCGCTGCCTATGGGCGGGTGATTGAAACGTATAAGAGTTCAACGATCGTTCCGAGGGTGCTGGAAGAATTAGGGAGATTGTATGCCGGTTTGGATCGATTTGCGGATGCGCTCCAGGCTTATTCCCAATTGGTTCGAGAGTACCCGAATAAAGACCTGGTCGGTCCGGTGCTGTTAGAGATGGGCAGGCTCTACGAGAAATTGGGGAAGTGGCGCGAGGCAAAAACGGTACTCGTGCGGCTCGTCAATCAGTATCCAAAATCAGACCTTCTGAAAGAAGCCAAGTTGGAGCTGGTGCGGGTATATAAAGGCGAGTCCAACTGGCGCTCAGCCGAGCGGGCGGTCAATGAGTTTTTGGATAAATATGGGCCGACCGGAGATGGTTATAGGGAATGGGCAGAGATTGAGCGGGCGCAGGCAAAATATCAGGCTGCCCAGGAGTTGTTTATCAAAGCTTCTGAGAATTACGGGGCAAACCGGGACCGTTCTGCCCAGGCATTATTTGAAGCCGGTTTGTGCGCACTGCAAACGGGCAAGCAGGGCGAGGCAAAAGACCTTTTTTTGAGGGTGGAAATTTTGGCGGTCGATGAGCGGTTGCGGATTGAAGCCAAACGGAAACTCTCAAGCCTGGAACAGTAAAGGTGGGTAGCATCGATTCGTGCTCGGGCAACCAGCGAAAAAAATGCTTGAAAAAAAACTTATGGTCTATCATAAACTATCACCAGAAGTATCTATCGCTCTTGATTTATTAAGGTATCAAAATTTTTGGGGAGATATGATTCGTAATCCTAACGACCCCGTTCTTCCCACAAGCCAAGCAGGTTCTACGGTATCTTGCCGAGACGGTCCAGCCGTTTTCTTTTCAGCAGGCACGGCGGATCATGGGCGAACACGGAAGCATAGAGCAAACCGGCGAAGCATTTTTTGGTATCGTTCCCGCCTCACCCACCTTATTTTTAACCCACTATCAGAAACAAGAGAGAATGTTTTTGACCGACACAGAAATGGAGATGAAACGCCTTCTCGGTCTAAGATCTGAAACCGATAAAACGAAAGCGAAAGCTCGTCTGACCCAGACAATCCAAACTTATTTGCTCGGCTTGCCGCAATCCGAACGAAAGCGAATCCGGTATAAACTCATGGCTTCCGGCGTTAATGTGAAAGGAACCGGCGATGATGAGCTGGAATTGATTTATTCAGCATTACCGCCAGACCAGCGGAGTAAGATTTCTCAGTTGCGAATAGAAAATAAACAGCAAATCGAAAAGACAAAAGGGCTGATAAAGAAACCCCAAACAAAATCCGACGACCACGCACTTTACGAACAGTATATGAAAATGCTGACCCCTTAATTTCCTTCATAATGTTTCTTCAAGGAAGAAAGATTTAGGTTAGAAATCCACAACTAACAGTGTAATTTACCGACCCGCTATACTATACCTTGTGGTATAGATTTATAGTCAAAAGTTATTGAAATATCATAGCCATTACGATTTTCACTTGACAAAATTCAGATTTTATTATAATCTGGGAGATGGTGAGATAAGTCACATCAGGATTGTCTTGAGGAAGGCAATCCGCGGAGGGGGTGATTGAGTATACGCTTAGGGAGTTATTATAACTTCCAGAGGTGAACTTATAATCAGAGATTTATAAGGAAGGAACTTATGAGTAGTATAGTAACTAAGGTGATTCTGTTAGTGGTTCCTGCCCTTGTCGTTGCCAGTTCTCCAACTCAATTATGGGAGAGTCGCTATAACGGTCCAGGCAATGGTTATGATTGTCCTGCCAAGAGTACCGCCGTGGATGGTGATGGCTATGTCTACGTCACCGGCTATAGTCTGGGCTCAGGGACAAACTTCGACTGCGCGACTATTAAATATAACTCTAATGGAGATACGGTGTGGGTTCGTCGCTACAACGGCACGGCAAACGGTGATGACAATGGTTTGGCACTCGCCGTCGATGGAGCAAGTAACGTCTATATGGCTGGCTATAGTCAGAATTCTGGAGCCGATATGGACTATCTGATCATCAAGTATAACTCAGCCGGCGTCGAGCAGTGGGTCAGTAGTTATAACGGTTCGGGCAATGGCGATGATTGTGCTCGGTCGGTCGCCATAGACGGTGAAGGGAATGTCTATGTGACCGGCTACAGCACCGGTGTTGGCACGGGTCGTGATTATGCGACCGTCAAATATAATTCAGCCGGTGCCTTCCAGTGGGCTGCTTCCTATAATGGCTCTGAAGACTGGAATGATTACGCACAAAAAGTGGCGGTTGACGGTTCCGGCAATGTCTATGTAGCCGGCTACGCTACGAATGTTACCAGCAGCCGTGATTTTGTGATTATCAAGTATAACCCAGCCGGCGAAGTCCAGTGGACTGCGGTCTTCAATTGTCCGATATATAACAGTGATGATTACCTGACATCTATGGCGATTGACGGTTCGGGCAACGTCTATGTGGCAGGCTATACCTACTGCGGAGGCAATCTATCATATAACTATACGACGGTTAAGTATAACACCGCCGGTGCCGAGCAATGGGTGGCAACCTACAACGGTCCGGTAAACGGTTTGGATGTGGCGCAATCGATAGCCGTCGATGGTTCAGGAAATGTCTATGTCACAGGGTATAGTCAGGGGTCAGGGACCGGTTACGATTATCTAACCATCAAGTATAACCCAGCCGGTGCCCAAGAGTGGCTTTGCCGTTATGACGGTCCGGTACAGGGCGATGATTTTGGTTTTGGGATCGCCCTGGATGGCCCGGGGAATGTGTATGTGACCGGCTTCAGTGCCGGCTCAGGGTCGGACAACGACTACGCGACCGTCAAATATAACTCAGCCGGCGTCGAAGATTGGGTTATCCGCTATAATGGTCCTGAAAATGCACTCGATAATGCTACCGCGGTTGCAGTAACCGGCTCAGGATTGGTCTATGTTACCGGTTATAGTATGGGTTCCGGCTCTAACTATGATTATGCAACCATCGCGTATAGTCCACCGACCGATCTTTATCTAAAAGGAGAAGAACCGCTTTTTACTGTTGCTTCACCCGCTGCCAGCCAGGTCTGGGCGGGTGCAACCTATACGCCCAGGGTTACGGTCGGGAACAATGGTCCGGTAAAGGCATATGGTGTTACCGCCGTCACCCGAATCGGTAGCTGGAATACTCCTGCCCCATCCTTAACATCTTTAGCATCAGGCGCTCAAGCGGAAGTGAGTCTGGGTAGTCCCTGGACTTCCAGCCGAGTGCCTGCTACCGTTTATGACCGGGTGGATACGGTTTATGCAATTGCACCGGCCGACGCGGATCTCAGTAACAACCGGATAGCGATAACCTATGCTACCGTCTATGACGGTCGAGTCGTGAGTATCGATGTTCCTGCCGAGACGGTCTGGACCGGCTACACCTGCAATCCGAAGGCAACGGTCAAGAATAATAGTCCTCAGGGCGCGGCTGATTTTACCGTAACCTGCACCATCACTCCCGGCGGGTATTCGAGCACAAAATCTGTCACCAATCTTGCGGCAGGAGATTCGACCCAGGTTTCATTCGATCCCTGGACGACCGGCTTTACTTCTCAGACAGCTTATACCGTTTCCGTAACCTGCCAGACCAACGGTGATATCAACTCCGCCAACAACACCCAGGCACCGACCGCGGTCACCTATGACGACGTTGGAATTCTTTATCCCTCTTATCCGACCGGTTCGGTCTATGCGATTACCGATATTACCCCGGTGGTCGAGCTGAAACACTATTCCCCGGGTAACAGTGACGACTTCGATGTTATCATCCGGGTTGAGGATGAGGAAGGCAAGATTGTGTATGAGGATGTAACTACCGCTCCGGGTTTGACTCCGAATGAAGAACGGGAGTTCTTCGTGTCGGCCAACTGGCACACACCCACTGAGGTAGGTAGACATTTTACCATTTGGGCGTTCACTTCCTTGCCTGGTGATGGTAACCCGGCTAATGATCTTGCCGAGTGGGAGGTAGTGACCATCCCCAAGCCCGACCATGACGTCCGACCCAAATCGATTGATTCACCCCGGACTATCAAGGCGGGCGATCTCTATACTCCCAGAGCGACCGTCGAGAACCCGGGAATCAATCCTGCCACCTTCTGGACCTACTGCACGATCAGCACGGGTTTTGCTAAAGCTCCCTACCTTGATAGCGTCCGGGTTTCAAACCTCGCATCCGATCGTTCACAACAACTGACTTTCAAAGACTGGACTGCAGAAGCGGGTTCCTCGGTGCTCAAGGTATTCACGGCGTTAGCCGGTGACCAGCATCCGGAGAACGATACTGCAACTTTAGAGCTGGCGGTAACCGGTATTGCGGAGGTGAAAGAGCCGCTGCCGGGAACCTACAGTTTAACATCCGGTCATCCCAACCCCTTTTCTACGGTCTCCGAGATTCACTACAGTCTACCGGTAACCAACCGGATTACCCTGGCGGTCTACGATCTGAATGGAAACATCGTCAGGACCTTAGTGGAGGCGAAGGAAGCGCCGGGTTACAAACTGGTTTCTTGGAACGGTACGGATAACAAGGGAAAACCGGTCGCCAACGGGATTTACTTTGTGCGGCTTAAGGCTAAAGACTACGTTGCAACCCGTAAACTCGTGTTAATCAGATAAGAATAGCGCCGAAGCGAAAATGGGCGGGGCGAACCCCCGCCCATTTTTTTATTGGGTGAGGAAAAAGGAATATCAATATGATCACTGGGAGGATAAATCAAAAGTGGTGGTCATCGGCCTGGTCCTATTCCAACCGATCGCTATTTCCAGCGGACGGCAGGAAAGGAGGGTCGGAGTTCGGTGAGAGCGAGAGGAGAAGCAGGCGGAGCATTGGCTGCGGTCTGGACCGTCGAATATTTCGGGAGTTACGAAAACTCCTTTCGAACCGCAAGACCGCTTGACCGGTTTCGATCTTTCGGTTAGGATCTAAAAAAAGGAGCGCTATGACAAAGCACGGTGGCTTCGGGCTGGGAACGATTTTAATTTTCTTTTCGCAATTTTTGTTTGCTTCTACCGGTTCGCTCGCGGGCAGCGTGAAAGACCGTGGTTCGGGTGGGGTGAGCGGCTCGTCGGAGTCGATGTGGTTCTTGGGGAACTCAACACCGGCACCGCGACCGATGAAAACGGACGATTCGTCCTTACCGAGATTCCGGCCGGCGTCCATACGGTTGAGTTTGCGATCATCGGATACAAACCGGAAAAACGCGTCATCGTTATCGAAGCCGATAAAACGGCGACCGTCACGGTAGCACTCAAAGCGGAAGCGATCACCCTGTCGGAGATTGTGGTTACTCCCGGGCACTACGGCATGAGCCGGAATGTTGATAAGGCGGACCAGGTTTTGAATGTCGAAGAAATCAAAACCACGCCGGGCACGCAAGGCGATGTTTTTATGGCGATATCAACCATGCCCGCGGTCGCTTCGCAGGGACCGACGGCGCCGATCTATGTTCAGGGTGGGCGGTCGGAAGAGAACCTCGTTTTGTTAGATAATGGCTGGATCGCGAATGCGTTTCATATGGAGCTTGCCGGCGGCGGGATGTATTCCATTTTCAATCCTGCCCTTTTGCGCGAGGTCAACCTCTATACCGGTGGGTTCGGCGTCGAGTATGGCGACCGAATCTCGGCGGTGCTCGATGTCGAAACGCGGGACGGCGACTACCGCCAGCTGCACGGTTCAACCGCGCTTTCGAATGCCTATGCCGAAGGCGTGGTCGAGGGACCGGTGCCCGCGACCGGCGGCAGGGCGTCTTTCCTTTTTTCCGTCCGGCGTTCCTTTTTTGACCTCTTCATCAAACTCACCGAATACAGCGAATCGTTCAAAGTCTTTCCCAATTACTATGACCTTGCCGGCAAACTGAGTTATCGTCTTTCAGCAAATCATAAGTTATCGCTCACCGGATTGTGGGCGACCGACAACGCGATTATCAAATTATCCGAATTCGACCTGAATGTCGGAGGCGATGAAGAGTGGTACTCGGATAAGGCACTGCTTTCATTAGGATTGAATTCTTCCCTTGGCAGGAAGTGTGTGTCGCAGTTCGTTGTATCCGCAAGCAAAGGGGGGTATCGGTTCCACCTCGGGGAGCTCTGGTTCGACGAGCAGTCAAAAACCGTATTTGCCGCGCGCGAGGATGTAACCTGGAATATTTCGCCCGCCCAGAAGATAAAAACCGGTTTTGTGCTTGACCGGCGTTTCGATACCATTGATATGCGGATGCCGGTCGTTACAAACTTCCAGGAGCATTACCGAGCCGATATGCCGGTTACCGTACTCCAGGCATCACTCAGCGCACCTTTTATCGGTGTCTACCTTGCCGATGACTGGCAGGTTCTTCAGCCCTTGACGATCGAAGCCGGAATCCGCGCCGACTATTCTTTTGAGACCAACGAGCAGACAGTGAGCCCGCGTCTGGCAGCAGCGCTGCTGATTGGGGGGAAGCTGATAGTGCGCACCGGCCTGGGGGATATACCATCAGACTCCACCGCTCTACGAAACGGCCGACGCGTATGGCGATCCCGGGTTGCTCTCGCGCCGTGCCCAGCATTTTGTTACCGGTGTTGAGTCCGAGCTTCCTCTCCATCTCACCCTCCGATTGGAAGGGTTTTACAAAAAGTTCGACCGACTGCCTCTGAACGATTCGGTGTTCGGATTTAGCCGGTTAGAAAATCCTACTCTTAAGGGGGTAATGGGGGAAAAGGAAGCTTCTTCAAAACGAGCGGGGTTTAATACCCCCGCTGAGGTTCTAACGGGGTTTACCAATGACGGGAAGGGTTACGCATACGGAGTCGGGTTACTGGTCCAGCGCCGGCAGGCGGAGAAATTGAACGGCTGGGTCAGTTATAGTTATACCATTGCACGGCGCAGCGAATATAACTATTCTCGGATGATACCACCGGATTTCGATATCCCGCACCGGGTCACGGTCGTTGCGACCTATGACTTTGTTTCGGAATGGCAGATGGGGATGAAGTGGCAGTTTGCATCCGGCCGGCCGTACACTCCGATCAAAGATGTGAAATTTGATACTTCGTCCGGTTACTATATGCCGATTTTCGGAGAACCAAACTCGGCACGATTGCCTGCCTACCATACCCTCGACGTTCGGCTGCTCAAAAAATGGCGGTTTTCATCGTGGTCACTCGTGATCTTTCTCGAAGTGCTTAACACCTACGCCCGAAAAAATGTCGCCGACTACGAATGGAACGCTGATTATACCGAACGAACTGCGCAAACCTATATGCCGACAATACCGTCGATCGGAATCATCGCTGAGTTCTGAGGTTGAATATGAGAGCGTCGGTGAAGGAACTGTTGGTTGGAACCGGAGTTGCGGCAGGAATCTTGGCAATTGGCTATGGAGTAATTATGATTCTTATGGCTGCTCGCTTCAAGGAACAAAAGACCGTGAGAGCGATGCCGATTCAGGATATCGATCTTGCGAAAATTCGGGATGGAAGTTTCCCAGGAGATTTTAGCTATGGCGATTTCACCTATCAGGTTACCGTAACGGTGAAAAACCATAGAATTGAAGATGTTAAAATCCTCAAAAACCGAACCACCGAACATGCGCAGCGAGCCGAAGGCGTGGTCGAAGAGATCTTGAAATCTCAATCGCTCAACGTTGATGCGGTCAGCGGCGCGACAACCACGAGCAAAGCATTACTCAAAACGGTAGAAAACGCTCTGACAAAAGGTATTGAGTAGGGCAGATGGCGGAAACGGTATCAAAGTGGGATGAAGTTTATAAAAATGTCGAGCCGCCGTGGGGTTTACAACCGGATCGGACCCTTGCCGAGTACGCCCGCCTGGTTCCACCGGGCAGGATTCTCGATTTAGGTATCGGCGACGGAAGAAACGGATTATTCTTTGCTCAGTCAGGTTACGAAGTTGAGGGGTTCGATATTTCTCCAACCGCGGTTCGGCGCTGCCATGAAAGGGCAAAGACTGCCAAGCTCAACGTCCGGGCAGAGGTGGGGGATGTGCGCACGGTCGTCATTCTCCGAGAACGGTATTCACTTATCATCGCCGCCTGGGTGTTGAATTTCTTTAAAAAGAGCGAAGCCGAAGCGATTATCGGAAAGATGAAGTGGGGTTTAAAAAAGGCTGGGCTGGTCTACAGCGTCGTGTTTTCGCTCGACGACCCGGGCTATCAGCGCGCCCGGGAAACCTTAGCCGCGGTCGAGGAGCATACCTTTTATACTCCAAAGTTCGATTCCGCCGTGCACTATTTCACGAAAGAAGAAATCCTTACAGCGTTTGATGGCCTGAAAGTTATCTACTGTGCGGAAGGAACCAAATTAGACCTCGAGCACAGCGAACCCCACTACCACGGTTTTATTGAATACGTAGGAGAACGTCGATAGTTATCCGTCCCAACGAGGACCGATTATTCCAAAAAGACCTCGAGTGTCTCTCCTTCGCTTTTTACGCGCATAATCGAATAGCGGCCGGGCTGGGTGATGGTCTTTGCCAGCTCACTTAAAAACCGGGCGTCTTCTTCATCTTCAGCCATAGATTTCACGAGCAGTTTTAAGAGCGGGAGCGATGCGCGCAACGAAAAGTCTTTGGCTTCGATCCGAAAG
>CAYHGV010000084.1:6032-13131 GCA_964356135.1 uncultured bacterium | reverse complement strand
CGGTTCCGGCAGGCGAGACCCGGGTGCCGTAAATATCTAAAAAGGCACCGTTGCGCCAATCTGCCCAGACGACGAAAAAATTGGTGCCGTCAAAAGCGACAACGGGAAGTCCCTGGGTATTGGCGGTGGTTGCGATGGCGATTCCTTCGGGGTCGAGGACGGCACCGGACGAAGAGACCCGGGCGCCGTAAATATCTGAACGGACTTTGCTCCGTCCATCTGCCCAGACGACGAGGTAGTTGGTGCCACCAAAGGCAACCGCAGGATTAGTTTGGTCGGAGGCGGCAGTGGCGATGGCATTGGCGGTCGGGGCGAGCACGGTTCCCAACGGCGAAACCCTGGCACCGTAGATATCCAAAGCGCCGTTGCGATTATCTGCCCAGACGACGAGGTAATTGTTGCCATCAAAGGCAACCGCGGGAAAATTCTGTCCATAGGCAGAAGTTGCGATGGCGATTGCTCCCGGGTCGAGCATGGTTCCCAAAGGTGTGATCCGTGCCCCGTAAATATCTTGAGAACCGCTGCGCTCATCTGTCCAGACGATGAGATAGGTGGTCTGACCAAAAGCAACGAAAGGGTAACCCTGGTCATTTTCGGCGGTGGTGACGGCGAGTATGGGCTGGTCAAGAACGATTCCTGAAGGCGAAACCCGGACAGCATAGATATCCGACCCGCCCCGGCGATTATCCATCCAGACGACCAGGTAGCTTGCGCCCGAGAATTCTATGGATGGATACATCTGGTCGTATGAAGAGGTAGTGATGGCGATCCCCTCCGGGTCGAGCACGGTGCCGGAAGGGGTGATCCGTGTCCCATAAATATCTGGAGAACCGCTGCGCTCATCCATCCAGACCGTGAGATAGTTTGTTCCATCGTATGCCAGCCGAGGATAGGATTGGCCTAGGGGGGCGGTGGTTACGGCGAAGCCATTCTGGTTGAGGACGGTGCCGGCAGGAGAGACCCGGGAAGCATAGATATCGTATGAACTGTTGCGTGTATCCATCCAGGTGACCAGATAGTTTGCGCCATCGAAGGCAACGGCAGGGTAGGACTGGCCGGCAGTCGTACTGACGATGGCGATGGGGGCGGAGTCGAGCACGGTTCCGGCAGGCGAAACCCGGGTGCAATAGATATCCGCATCGGAACCGCTCCGATTATCCATCCAGACGACAAGGCAGTTCGTTTGGTCGAAGGCGATGGCTGGGTAGGACTGGTCATGTTCAGCAGTGGTGATGGCGAGCCCCTGCGGGTCGAGCACGGTTCCGGCAGGCGAAACCCGGGCACCGTAGATATCCCAAGAGCCGTTGCGATTATCGGTCCAGACGATGAGATAGTTGGTGCCATCGAAGGCAACCGATGGAAGCCATTGGTCATGAGAATCGGTGGCGATGGCAATGGACTGGGGGTCGAGTACGGTTCCCGCGGGCGAGACCCGGGTGCCGTAAATGTCGGACGAGCCGCTGCGGTTATCCATCCAGACGACCAGATAGTTGGTGCCATCGAACGCAACGGCAGGTGAAGCTTGAACTGATAATGCCGGGACATAGACAAGGTTGGTATCAATCAGGAATTCACCGGTTAAGGATGTGCTGTAATCCCAATCGCTCGGCAGGATTCGGGTTTGTCGGTTTTTCATAGAAGGTGGATTGAATCGATGAGGCAGTTGAGGGTATTCAGCCTGGACCGCCTGCGTGGTTATGCAGAGGTTTAGTCCGATTAAAATCGACGTCACGCAGGCAGAATAAGTCCTAGTCGGTTTGTTCATCGAACGACCATTTTTTCGAACATCGGGCAGGGCAGCCGGTACTCTTTCAGTGACACGCCGAATTTTTTTGCGCTGGTTTTAGGAAATGCTTTTGAATCCGCCATAGGAGCCAAGTATATTCTTTCTTTTAATTTTCGTCAACCGTAAACTCTTCTGGTTGCCCAAAATGAGAGTCGAGAGCAAGAACACAATTATTTGTAGTGCGGGGCTTTAGCCCCGCTAAAAACAGGCGATCCTGAAGGATCGCACTACATTTTTGGAAAAATCGGGAAACCCCAGTAACCTCATCAACCGACCGTTGACGTGCTTCGGACTCGGCAGTAAAATCCGTCGATGGTTTTTTTGGTTTTCCTTTTCGCCGGTTCGGTTCGGGCGGGTATTCCTTTGTCCGCAGAGCCCGTCTGGACTTCAACCGACAACGACTATTCGACCGGTGGAGCGCTCTTCGATATGACCGGCGACGGCTGGGTCGATTTCTGCACCGGTAACGGCAATGATATGGGCTCGAACACCAATGCACTCTACCTGAATAACGGAGGAACACTGGAAACCGTTGCCTCCTGGCGCTCTCAAGAAACCGGGTATTTTTCACATATTTATATTGGCGACTGCAATAATGACGGGAAATTGGATATGGCAGTATCGTATCTGGGATATGGTTCGGACAATCAGGGAGCGGCGCGGATATATTTTAACACCGGCACAGGCTTGGGTTCGACTGCGACCTGGACTTCGACTGACGAGTATAACTCCTTTGACTGTGCTTTGGGCGATGTTGACCTGGATGGAGACCTCGACCTGGCAGTTGCTGCCGGCGATGCGTATTCGAATCTCGGTTCACCGGTCAGGGTGTATCGAAACAATGGCGGTATTTTTGAGACGACCCCTTTTTGGACATCGCTCGATTCTGCTCCCAGTGATGCCTGCCGCTGGGTTGATCTGGATAACGACGGTTTTCTTGACCTGGTTGTCGGTTATCGTAGAAAGTTGGCGGTTTTTAAAAACAGCAACGGCATTCTTGAGCGCACCGCATCCTGGACGACAAACCGACCGGGTTGGATTTTGAGGATTGCAGTCGGCGATTACAACCGTGACGGGTTCAAAGATATTGCGGTTGCGAGCAATGGACAGTTGAGCGGAGATGCAAGTCAGGTTGAGGTCTTTAGAAATTTCGGCGGCAGTCTCGAAACTCATCCCGCATTTACGCTGTTAGGCGGAACCGACTATTGTTCGTGCGTCGAGTGGGGCGACCCGAATGGCGACGGCTGGCTCGACCTGGCTGCCGGCGGCTGGTGGGAACCGCTTTCGGTCTTTGAAAATAAGTCGGGAGTGATCGATACCACTCCGGCCTGGTCCTGGGATGGAGGTTTCAATCTCGTCAGCGAAATGATAATGTGGAATGACGTCCGAAATAAATTTTTATCGACCGTCAGCGAATACAAAAGCGGCGACGGAGCTCGGAAACTCTTTTATTGTGAACACCAGCCGATCCAGTCCTTCGAGGGGGTTAAAGTCGATGGCTCGGCGGTGCCGTTATCGGATTTTAGCTACGACCCGCTCACCGGCTGGGTTTCACTCAAACATGTTCCGGCAAAGGGAGATGACAATGTCGAGATACGCTATAGCTATTCCCAGCACCCTGACCTGGGCGTAACCAACTGGGTTAATAATGCAGGGAATCACCTGTTCTCAAATACGTCAACCGCGGTTGAAGAAAAGACGGTCGTGGTCTGCCCCGCGCCGCGATTGCTCCAGGTCTATCCCAATCCTGCCCGCGGGCAGGTTCGCATCCAGATTACGCTGCCCGAGGAAGCGGTTGCTGCCCGGCGATTACGGTTAAACATTTTTGATGTGGTCGGAACAATAGTGAAAAGTTTTTCCTTACCGATGAACCGAGGACCGCAGTATATTTTCTGGAACTGCTGTAATGAACAGGGGCAGAGGCTTCCCGCCGGTATCTATTTCGCGACCCTTGCCGGCGGCAGGAAAACAGCACAAGAGAAGTTTATCATCGTCCGTTAGGAAACTTGCCTTTTCATGGTCAGGTAACTACATTGAGAATTTTGAAAAACTAAATTTTACCACAAAGAAATGCGCAGCATAGATGGAGCGAAGCGACATCACCATAAACAAGGAAATCTTATAATTCATCAATTTTTCAAATCTTTTCCTTTGTGTTCTTTGTGCACTTTGTGGTTAAAATTATTCGGGTTCTCTTCCATTCCGGTCTTGACAAAACGAAAAACCTCGTATATGATTGATCAAAAAGGAGGCTTAATGCCGAAAACGATATTAGTAATATGCATGTTGGTTCTGGGCGGTGCGATGGTTGTTGCCGCTGCACCTCCTCAAACTCTGCTTTCAGCCACTCCTCTCACGAGCGAAACGAATCTCCAGTTCAACACCCTCGACGAATGGATGCTCGCCTATTTTCCCCTCGACCAGTCATTGAACGTAACCATTTTCAAATTCAATCCGCCTGATACTTATTTGGTCGCCACCCAGTTCAAACCGCACGATTTTAGCGACGCCCTCGGTTACCAAGTGAGCTATCCTCTTTGGATTAAGCAGGTCGGGGCTCTGTTCTTCGAGATTCCCGACCCCGGTTGGCCCTGGGATGCCGATAAATTTAAGTTCCTTATTTTTGCCGATGACGGCGAAACCAAATTATTTGAATCCGAAGAATTGACCGCGCTCAAAAACACTTCTTCCGACCAGCCCGGTCCTACCTTCCTTGATTTACCCGACTCGATTCAAATCAACAGCGGGACGTTCTGGGTTGCGGTGAAGAAAAGCGATACCACCGGCTCACCGACCCTCTGCTTTACGCCCGATTACTGGAGGGGCCAGAGTTTCGTCCGCGAGATCCAATGGTATAGTTGGGACCAGGTATTTACCGACAGTCCGGGAGAATTACTGATCGTAACTCTCGTCAATTATACCCCAGGAGAACCTGTTGCCGAGAAACCTGCTCCGACCGCTACACCGCTTGCCCTGGAACTGAACGGTTCGGTATCCCGCAGCGAGGTCGACCTACACTACACCCTGCCTCATTCTGGTTTGGTTTCATTGGATGTTTTTGATGTCTCCGGCCGCACCATCACGACGCTTGTCTCCCAAAAACAGGAAGCCGGTTCGCACTCCAGCGTCTGGAATGGAACCGACCACACCGGGACGATGGTGCCGGACGGCGCTTACTTCTGTCGGCTGACCGCCGGTGGTTCTTCGGTCGTTAAAAAGGCAGTGCTCGCGCGGTAACCGCAAATAAATTTTTTCGATTTCACAAAGCCTTCCGGGCTTTACCCGGAAGGCTATTTTTTTTTGACGATGCTGATTTGGGGTCTCGGCGCAAAAACCGTCGGGTCGGGCGAGGGTTGACAAACGGCAGAACTGCCGGTATAGCTAGTGTAGTGTTTTTAAAATACTTTTACATTTACCTTATTATATTCGATATGTGCTTATGGGAATATTATCAGCTTAAGGTAAATAGTATAGGCCTTTTATTCTAAAGAAATGGTGGAAACACTACACTATCTAAACGAGGAGGCTTAGAATGGCACTACTCTGGAACGATGTAAAAAACTGGCTTACCGATGCTACGAAAACCGCAATTCGCGAAGCGGAGGACTTGACCCGCAAAGGGAAACTAAAAATAGCAATGCTCAACCTGAATCGAGCATTAGAAAAGACCTTTGCCGAATTGGGCGGGTTGACCTATCATATCCTCGAGGCAAAAAAACGGCAGGATATCTATAAAAATGCTGAGATTAAGCTGTTGGTAAAACGGATAGAGCGGCTTGAAGGACAGCTGCGGGCGAAAAAGCGGGAGTGGAAACAGAAGCGTTAGTTACGTTTCTTATATGAGGTTGACAGAGCGATTTTTATGGGTATTGTTTTCTGTGGAGATGCACGGTGAATAGTTTCAGCATTCTGGTTAGTATTGTCGTACGATCAATGACCTCTGAAATGCGATGAAGCGACTTGCGGGGGTGATACTTTTTCTCGTGGTGGTGAGTTGCCCGGGGCTACTCGATACCGACCCGCCGCTGGTGGTAATCGTCGACCCGTCGGATAACAGCACCGTTCCAAGGGGCACGGTCGAAATTTCGGCAACCGCCACCGATGAGTCGGATGTCATCCGGGTCGTAAATTTCCTGGTTGATGGAATGCTGGTGGGCAGTGATTCGACCGCCCCGCCGCCCTATTCCGTGCTCTGGAATACGCAAAACCTTACTGTCGGTAGTCAGCACCGGATTCGGGTCGAAGCCGAAGACGGTTATGGCAATGTCGGCAGCGACTCGGTGCTGGTAACGGTCGGTTCCTCGACTTTGAAATTTAACAAGAAGCGGCGATGAGCGGGTTCGGTAAGACCATCATTCACCGGCGCCCGATTCGCCATTGTTCGCTCATTCGTTTATCCAAGGAGGCAGTATGCGTACTATCGTAAAATTGTTTTTCGGCTTTGCGTTTATTCTCGGTTGTGCTCCGGGTGTTGTGAAAAAAGAGACCCTGTTCACCTATAACCTGAGCGCCGGTCAAAACCTCGGTTATGAGAGTACGACCAATATCAAGACGACGATGGTAATCGGCGAAGGGGTTCAGGAAACTGCGACTAAAATCTATCTCCGTACCAACCAGTCGGTGGTCGCCGCGGACAGTCTGATTGTTTTGTCGATTAAGATCGACACGGTGGCGATTGAGAATCGGGTGAACGGACAGCTGGCTCCGGTGCCCACCCCGGATGTCCTCAAGGGTAAAACCTGGTCAATAAAGATGAACCGTTCGGGCAAAGTGGTTGAATCGAAAGGTTTGGAAGATGTCAAGCTTTTTGGTGAAGGGGGTGGAGACCTGGCAAAACAGTACGGAGAGTTTTTGAGTTTTCTCCCTGGCTATCCGATTAAGATTGGAGACCGCTGGGAGAAGAAAGCTGCGGATGAAAGCCAGACTACGACCAGTCGCTATACGCTCGTCAAGTTCGAGAAGTACGCAAGTTTTGACTGCGCCAAAATCGCGGTGGAGAATGAGGTCAAGATGAAACGAAACGTTGAGCAAGGCGGGGGAAAGGTCACAATGGACCTTCAGGGCACCGGTACGGGTGAAATCTATTTTGCGGTCAAAGAGGGAATGTTGATTTCGTATAACCAGCGCTCGTCGATTAAGGGGAACGGCGAGGTTTCTGGTCCGATGCTGCCCCAGCCGATGACCTTTCCGATCTCGATTGAGCAGGATGCGCTCACCATCCTTGTTCACTGAGAGAATGTTGATCGATCAAGGATGGTGCTCACCATCCTTGTTCACTGAGAGAATGTTGATCGATCAAGGATGGTGCTCACC
>CAYHGV010000084.1:4708-5932 GCA_964356135.1 uncultured bacterium | reverse complement strand
ATCCTTGATCATTAAGAGCTGAAGCATGAATAATTTCGATCAAGCATGGTGCGCCCGGCTCGTTCAATAGGATTTTAAGCATTTCAAATTTAGATCGAGCAGGGTGCACTCGGCTCATCAAATAGGGTTGGCGTAGCGGGTTTTAAAAAAAGCGATCGCGGAGAGTGGGGTGACATTGTAGTGCGGGGCTTTAGCCCCGCTGAAATTAGGCGAACGAGTGTAGAGTGTAGGGTTTTCCAATCTTTACAAATTTCAAAAAATAAGTGAGGACACTACACTATAAGGTTCGTACTACATTCTTTACAAAAATAAGGAATCTCCAAGAACAATTATTATTGACAAATAGTATACTTGTTTATAGTTTAATGTAAAAGGAGGCTGTATGGTGAATAAGGTTCTGGTAAGCGTTGTGGCACTCGGTTTAGTTTTCGGTTCAGTCAACGGTGCCCAGCGACGGTTGAAAATGAAACCACTGCCGTTCGAATTGGGAGTCAAAGCGAGCTACCTGCTCGATGACGGTCCGGATAGCTTCAGCCTCGGCAGTGAACTCCTGTTTGAGGCTGTGTCCCGGATTTTATTTCTGCGCGCCGATTTTTTGGAACTGCGATTTGCGTCCGGGCAAAACACCCTCACCTTTAATACCGGCGAGAGTATTGATGGATTCCTCGCCCTGCCGGTGAGCCAATCCTTTGTTCCCTACGGCTATGCCGGGTTCGGTTTTACCGTAGCCGGCGCCGATGCTGCCTATAATCTCCGGGGTGGACTGGGTGCGAATATTCTCATTGCCCGAGGGGTGAAACTCTTTGGCGAAGGTGGGGTTATAGTCGCGGGCAACGGCAGTGCTGCTACCAGTTTTAAGTTCGGCGGCGGCGTGCGGTTTGGGAAATAATTTTCACCACAAAGTGCACAAAGGACACACAGCGGTTCTGTTGAGAAAAAATCTTTGTGCTCTTTGTGTCCTTTGTGGTGTAATCTGGTATTTAGCTTCTCTTGACTTAGTTTCCTAATCGAGTAGAGTAAAGAATATGCCGGCGTAGCTCAGCGGTGGAGCAGCGGTTTCGTAAATCGCAGGTCGGTGGTTCGAATCCACTCGCCGGCTATCGTCGTCTCGTGGCTTCGGCGACCCGAAGTCTTTTGTTTTTTTGTAGAAGGTCGACTTCGGCTCGAAGCGAATCCACTCGCCGGCTATCGTCGTCTCGTGGCTTCGGCGACCCGAAGTCTTTT
>CAYHGV010000084.1:0-4608 GCA_964356135.1 uncultured bacterium | reverse complement strand
GTTTTTTTGTAGAAGGTCGACTTCGGCTCGAAGCGAATCCACTCGCCGGCTTTTTGTACGGCTCGTGGCTTCGGCATTGGAGCAACGTGCCGAAGATTGTCGTTTCATTTCTTCGGCTAAGTCACGTTTAGTGGTCAGTTTTGCTTCAAAACCACTCTCCGGCTTTGATTTTTATAGGTATATCTGGGACAGAACCTATCGTTGAAAGTCGGAACCCAAAAATGCTTGACATACTATGACCTTTCATTATAATTCAGCACTACAAACCAAGGAGGAGTTATGATCCGTTCGGTTTTGGTAAAAATCGCCTGGGCAGTGGCACTGCTCGTCTTGTTTGCTCGGTCATTGTGCAATCTTAATGAGGAACCAACCACTGTTGAAGTGAATGCGGTTAATCAGTGCCAGGGCACGATTAATGTACACCTCAGGTCCGTTCTGAACGCGTATGTGGGGCTCAAGTTTTCATTAACTGATTTTCAGGATACTTATCATCCTGACACGGTTTTGATTTCAAGAACGGACACTCTCGGAATCGAAGAAAATCTCGGAGCTCTTATTGTTAGCTGCCGGGATGTGCCGGTGTACAATGAAGAAAACCCTGATGAAAACACAGTAATCACACAGGTTACACTAACGGAACCGGAAAAAAATCATCTGGTTGCTACAATTGGCCCACAGGATGAAGAATGGATAAAGGTTATTTACATTGATTACATGCCCTAATCTTCTGGGGAGCACAAAGGAGAAAAAATAAAAAACCGAAACCGAGGTAAGACTACCATATGGCGGGTATCCTACAGTTGGCAGTAGAATCAATTGCCAATTTTTTGCCAACTCTATATCAAAATAGACTTAAACAGTCATAATCGGGGAATCCTTTCTACAATCCTATGAATTAAATCGTCAGGTGCTATTTCGAGGCTCTGCACTCAACTAATGGGCAATAACGAGTTTATTGACCTTTACTGGTTGAATTTTGCCTTGGGCGATTAGCTGGCAGAAATAGATCCCGGCACTGAGCTTCATCCCGCGTTCATCCTTGCCATTCCATACGACTCCGTTACCGGAGAAATTCTCAGCTTTCAATTCTTTTACGACAGTCCCGTTGATGTCATATATTCTGATTTTGACAGACCTATCGCCAGCCCCGGTTAAAGAGAATCTTACATTTCCTTTCGTTGGGTTAGGAATGAGCTGCAGGTCTATTGATTCGGCACGGGAGTTGTCTTTTTCGGCTATCCCGGTAGTTGTGCCTGTACAGAAATAAATATTACCGTAGACCGGGTTATCGCGAGAATCAACCCAGGTACAATAGACTCTCCCGCTTGAATCAACTGCCAGGGAAGGAAGTACACCGCCTGCTTTATCGTTGACGCGCTGGGGAGTAGCCCAGTCACTCTCAAGCGATTTATAAGAAAAGAAAACCCGCATGATGTTCATGTAGGGTTCCGACCAGACGGCGAATACAGTTCCTCGGTTATCAGCCGCAAAATCTTCCGGTTGGAATCGCATCCAATGGCTTTTGCTCCAGGAGCCATTTGATGGGCGATAGGCATAATAGCTCATTCCCCGGGAATTATTCCAGCAGCAGTGGCAGTTGCCGTCTTTATCCACAGCAAGCTGCGGCGTCGTTTGGTCAACGGCAACATAATCATCATTGACACGCTCGTTCGGTCCCCACGACCCGCCGGTGGGCCGGTAAGAAAAATAGATGTCGTCATTGTATTGCGAGTAATTCCGCGAATCCTGCCAGACCGCATAGCAAGTGCCATTTGCATCCGCTCCTAATGAAGGATATAAAACTCCTCCGGCGACGTCGTTAACTTTTTCATTTGCAGACCAGGTCCCTGCTTTCGGTTTCAGTGAAAAGAAAATATTTGCCGCCATCGGGTTTGAGATTGGGCCTGCAGTCCACAGTGCGTAGACGGTTCCTTCCTGGTCGATGGCAAGACGGGGATTGCCTTTGGCATGATTCGTGCTATCTTCATCAATTCTCACGCTCGCTGTCCATAAGCTATCGGCGGGATGTTCAGCAGACCAAATCTTCGAGTTCCCACCGTCTAACCCGGCCGCCCAGACACACGCTGCATTCCCCATTTGATCAACTACTATTTTGGGATAAGGATTGCCGGTAAATGACGTATCATAGACACGTTCATTTTTCTGCCAGTTTTCATTTATCCGCCGGTAAGAAAAATATACCTCTGAATTGCCACTACGGCAATCCTCCCAAACACAGTAAGCATTGCCTGCCTCATCGACTGTGATTGAAGGGTAGAGATGGTATGCTCCGACGGTATCGTCATTGACTTTTACATTTTCTCCAAAAATCCATTGGGCCGGAAGGGTAGCATGATACAGCAAAGGGAAAAAAATTAACAATAACATCGATGCTTTCATTTGAGAATTATCACCCACGGTGGCGCTTTTGTCAAGTTGTTTGATACGGCAATATTAGTTGGACCGATTATTGTGCCTATTTCCCGCCTTTACAAGATTAACCCCGACACGAATTGACATAGATAAAGAATTTAGATTTACCACGGAATACACGGAAGACACGGAAAAGAAACACTGGGACACGGATAGACGCGGACGTACACGGGCAAGATATAATTTAACACCGAAGACAATGAAGAAAGGGAAAAAATTAAATTTTACCAGAGATAGCGGTACCGCGTCATTCTTGATGCCGATCGATGCCGACACGGATGGACGCGGAGCTACACCCTGCCTTGACATGGGTGGAGCTCCGCGTATCCTCAGGGCAGACTTCATAGGGGGAGAAATCTATGGATATACTTAAATCGAGCAGGCGACGGTCGACACCAAAATTGTTTTATTCCCATTCGGCGCATGTTTCTTAAAACCGGCATTATAAATCGCATTTTCTTTTCAGCCGTTTACGGTGTGGTCTTGATCGGCAGTATTGCTTTCGGTCTCAATTGTGATTCGGGCAAACAGCTTCCCAGTTCGATTTCTTGCCGCCGTTCTGGCGGACTCGAGCAGCAAGCATCGAAACATACAGAACCAGCGAAGCTGGAGGGGCAATTGCGGTCAATAGCCCGGAACCTCAAGGTTTCGCTCGACGCCTATGACCGGGTTCGCTATCAGCTCGATCGTGAATACGCGATCGCGGTTCCCGAGTGGGTCGGCAAACCCGCTTTCGATTTACCGTATCTCCGGTTTGACGGCAGCACCGGAATCTTGACCGCCCGACCCGGATTCATCTGGGACGGTTGCTCGGGTGGAATCGGGCCGTTCCATTACTGGGAAGGAAATGTTGAACCGGAAACCGGCAAGCCCCAGACCTGGGAAGCGAGTTTGTTTCACGACCTCGGCTATGAAAATCTCGATGCGATTGCTGCGGCATGGGGGGTGCCGGTCGAAGAGGTCCGGGCACTATTCGACCGGCTGTTCAATGACCTTGCGACGAAACACCGGTTTGTTTTTGCCCGGCAGTACTACTGGATGTTACGTATCGTCGGCGGGGTTGCACATTGGTGGTGGGATTTTATCCACTGAGACCAGCGCTTAACTGCCTACCAGTTTATCTTGACATAATTAATAGATAGCTATAATCAAAAAAACTAAAACCAAGGAGGATGATATGCCCCATAACCATAATAGCAAACGTGCGGTCTTCGCCGGTCTGTTCCTCGTAAGCCTGCTTTTGTTCCTGCCTGGAATCGCACACTCGTATTTCTTGAATGACCCGGATAATTTCTACGAGCTATCAGCGGTGGTTGAAACTGGATTCATCGGGGTCATTTCCCACACTATCCAGTTCGGCAAGAATGGAACTGTCTTTGACTATGTCAATGAAGGCGGACAGAAAAACCTCTACCTGTTCAAGCGGTACAGTGCCGAAATTAATTTAAAGCCACGAAATATCTTTATATTTCTCTACCAGCCGCTCGATGTCCGAACCGAGGCTCTGCTCTACCAGGACCTGGTGGTCGACTCGCTGACGTTCCCGGCCGGCACGCCGATGAATCTCCGCTATGGGTTCGATTTCTTCCGGGTAAGCTATCTGTACGATTTTCAAAAAGACCCGGCAAAGGAGCTGGCGGTCGGCCTTTCCTTCCAGATCCGCAATGCCGCAATCAGCTTCGCTTCCAAGAATGGGGAACTCTTCCGGGTCAACCAGAATATCGGGCCGGTTCCAATCTTGAAGTTCCGCTGGCGTCAGCCGATGCCGAACCATGCCTGGTTCGCCGCCGAAGCGGATGGTTTCTATGCCTCCGGTCGTTATATCACCGGTTCGGCCAACGATTTCATGGGGGCAATCTTTGATGTTTCGCTGCGCTACGGTTTCAGAGTGAACAAGTCGCTGAATGGATTTTTTAACGTTCGCTATCTGGGCGGTGGTGCCCGCGGGACCGAAGCGAACAAAGATTCCAATTACCCGGGCGACGGTTTTACCGATAACTGGCTGAATACCTACTCGTTTACGCTCGGCTGTTCTTTGAAGTAATTCCCGGTGCTGGGCACGAAAGCGGCCGAGGGTCGCCCCGGCGACCCTCGGTTTTTTTTCCGAAAGGGGATTGCGATAAAGATGAGAGCTCTGGTTTAAGCAAGTCAATGCTCTATTCGCCTCCTCCATTA
>CAYHGV010000083.1:0-13187 GCA_964356135.1 uncultured bacterium | reverse complement strand
TTCAATTCCACTATGGTGCGATGGGGGGGCGGGACTCTTTACCGCAAGTGTGGGCTGTTTTTAGCTTTCAATTCCACTATGGTGCGATGGGGGGGTCTCTGATTCTACCACAAAAATAGATACTACCTACTTTCAATTCCACTATGGTGCGATGGGGGGTAGGTAGTAACTCTTATTTTACCAATATAAATATGAACTTTCAATTCCACTATGGTGCGATGGGGGGGTTTGAAAATGGCAAACGAAATAGCAACCATCGAAGACTTTCAATTCCACTATGGTGCGATGGGGGGGGCGTGGTAGCCTGCCGTATCACCACTCCGAATAGAACTTTCAATTCCACTATGGTGCGATGGGGGTTGAACGACTTACCAGGCTATTATCCAAGAATTCTTGCTTTCAATTCCACTATGGTGCGATGGGGGGGCAGACCACGACCGCTTCGGTCACATCATATTTGACTTTCAATTCCACTATGGTGCGATGGGGGGTTCGAACATGATTGGATTGCCGTCCATATCTTTAAACTTTCAATTCCACTATGGTGCGATGGGGGGACAATCTAAGTCATGGAATCACGCCACCTTACAAAGCCGAAGCTTCGATTTTTGCAGTCAGTCCCCGATTGTGCAAAAATACCGGGGGTTCGACTGCAATCGTTCTTTGACTTTATTCTCATATCACATTATCCGTCATCTGTTTTTCTATGCCAATTACTTGTTTATCAAGCCACTTGCGGTCGCTCATACCGTAAATGTAAATCGAGTCATGTTCCTTGTCAACAATTTCTTCTGCTCCAGCGATAAGTTCGGCAAGTTGGCCGTCGGTCAATGCACCCTCAAAGACTGAATTCTGGACCCAGCAGAGATACCGTATGAGCCAGCGCCTGAGTTTTTCAACTCGCTCGACTCCCACATCGTAAACTAATAGGACATACATTTACCACCACGCTTTCAGACTATCATAAGGTTCAATTCCGGAAAGATGTTTCACCAGCTTATAACATTCCAGCCTGATCAGCGTGCGATACGATACATTGCGCTTCAAACGGCGGTGCATGAGGGTCGTTTCCATCTTTTCGTCAAAATCCTGGATCACTTTCTTTCGTGACTTCTCCGTTAGATAGCAGAAATTCATCTGCTGGTCGAAATCAGTCTCATCGAGCATTTCTTTATTTATAAGTTTGAAAATTATCTTGTCGGCAATGATGGGTTTGAATATTTCGGCGATGTCAAGCGCCAATGAGAATCTTCGTTCCCCCGGCTCGTGTAAAAAACTTATTGTAGGATTGAGTTGGGTGACATAAATTTCGCTCAGGCACGCCGTGTAAACCAACGAGTTGGTGAATGAGATAAGTGCGTTGACCATATTGTCGGGCGGTCTGCGGACACGGCGCTCGAAGCCGCTGTCCACGAGCAGTATTTGACTGAATGTTTGGTAGTATGCACGCCTCGCGTGCCCTTCAAGCGCCATAAGTTCCTGGATGGTAGCAGTAGAATCGATCTTTGCCTCTTCACTTTCGATTGTCGCAAGGGCGGTGCTCAGATCGGGTCCCCGGCTATCATAATAGTGCAGGTTTCGCCTGATGTTGTGGAACGCTCCTTTTATGAACTCGCGCGCCAGTGCCAGACGCTTTCCCTGATCGAGGTAGTGCTGAACTTGATTGACCACAATGAAGCCGGATACATTCCGTTCTCGGGGGTAGAATGTGCCGTCATAAAAGCCGTAGTGGTTAAAAATATGGAGGTTCACACCCTGGCTTCCGAGAAATTCTAAAAGTTTAGTGTTGAGGTCAAGCACGCCGAAGACGAAGATGTCATCAACATCTTCGATAGGCAGAGATTTCTTTACGCCGTCCTCGCCCACTATCTGCAGGGTATTGGCGTGGCGTTCCAACCGACCGCTTTTGAAGAGGTAGTAGCTGCGTGCCATTTTAGCTCCAACAGAGTTCGGCATAACTGCACATCCGACAGCATCCGCGGAACTCGGCGAGTGGAGCTTCTGAAGAGTGCTCTATGCTCGCAATTTCCTCAACCGCTTTTTCCACATCGCGTTCCCCGACGGTATCAAGTTTGATAACTTCCTTGCGCCGTTGCTTTGGGAAATTAATCTCTCCCTCCATACCTTCCACGCCCAGATGTTTAAGATAGTAGAGGTAAAATAGTATCTGTAGGCGGTGGGCGCGCATCATCCTTTGCGAAAGCTTTATCTCCCGCAGTCGGTCGCCGACCAGGTCTATGCGGATGAGCCCGTCAATTTCTATCTCCCGGTGCCGTTCGTGGGGGTAGGCGTGCTCGTGCACAAACTTACCCATGCGCACCTTGTCCGACGAGTGCTCCATTGTGATCTGTCTTGAAAACAACCACAGCTTGCGCGGGCAGATGGCGAAATAGTGAATCTTCGTCCCGCTTATCCGAAGCTCCTGCAGATGCTCGATGTCAAACATGGGTTAATCTATAATTGTCGACTCTGTATTACGGCCAGCACATTTATCCATTTTATCCCAATCGAAGCCAAGTTCGGAATTATATGGTACATAACATATACGGAACTCCTCGGTGTGATGTCCTTGTTTTTTAGACACCGTCTCGAAGCACGTATGACCATCGAGGTGATCTTTGAGGTAATTCTGAATCCTGTAAAGCGGAATCTGTACAACATTCTCAGGTTTGAGATTCTCCTCTTTGCCTTCATACCGATCCCAAGGAATCACCGGCACACGTTGGAAATCACCTGAACGAATTTGTAGTGCTTTGCCTTCTTCATCGTCACGTGCGATCTCCCACCATCCGGGGCCGAATAGGGTGGCGTCGTGCAAACAATTGATTAACCGTGTTTGGCTAAGCTCCCTGCCACTGTAAACCTCATTGCAGTGTTCGCTCAATACACGGTAGCTGATTTGGCCATCTTTGAGAACTTTTCTAGTCCGAACCAAAATACTATCTTCGGTTTCCTCCTTTTCGTAAGGCATTGGATTTTCCGGTTCATAGATGTGCATGACATACTCATGACCGTTCTCTTCACAGAATTCACCCTTACGATGCAGCCGACCGCCGCGCTGTCCCAGCGCATCAATAGGTGCAAGCTCGGTATACATACGATCGCAGGAGACGTCCAGGCTTATCTCAATAATCTGAGTAGCAACGAGAATGAATGGTCTATCATCACGTCTGTCTTTAATCTTGCGTTCCTTCGCAAGACGATCATCGTAAGTGAACTCGGAGTGGTGTAACATTATGGATTCTGCACCTTTCTCCAGCTTATCTCGTAAGTCTCGATAGACAGCTTTGGCTCGGTCAATGGTGTTGACGATAACGAACTGGCGTAAGCCTTTTCTGTATCCTTCAAGTATTTGAGAGAGGACTTCCTCGTTCACCCATTCTTTTTCCTCTTCCCTCTTGGTTTTAACGAGGGCTTCCTCCTTGTGAAGCTCGATTTTGAAGGGCGTGAACTTTAGACCTTCCATGTCTTCCAATGGAGCTGAGAGTTTTGGGTTTTGCTCCTTTACTGCTTTTATCAGAAAGCTGGGCAAGGTTCCGCTCATCAGGAGGTAAGGGATTTCCATATCCTTGAGGATCCCGAACAGGGTGTAGAGGTGCTTCAGAGTCTCAAGCTCATAGTAGTGGACTTCGTCAAACACGATTACCGCATCTTGCAAGTTCCCTAAAGCGAAATCGGCCTGACTAAAACCATGCACAAAGGAAAGAAGAAGGTGGTCAATAGTGGTTACAGTTATAGGGTGATAAAAGACGTTGCCCTTGAAGTTTTCTGACCAGACTTCATCGAATGTGCAATCCGGACGGTCGCTTTCATCTTGTTCCTTTTTGCCCTTATTAAGCTCCTCCTTCAGGTATAGACGGCTCTTGCCGTGAAAGATGCCTACGTTGTCGCAAACCATTTCGCGTATCCGTTCAAGCATCGCGTTGCTGGTTATCTGGGTAGGCATCGCGAAGATTATCTTCTTGCGTTTTTTCTGCTTGGCTATCTGAAAAGCCCACATGAGTGCGGCTTCAGTCTTGCCGCGCCCGCATGGTGCAAGGAGAACCTGATAAGGTTGAGGTCTATTCCATATCACCTTCTGAAACTCGTAGGGATTGTTGCATCCAAGTATCATGGACTGGTCTACAGAATGCAGTATGGAGATGTAACGTCCGGGGTCTTCAAGCGTCTTACTTACAGCGTTTTCCTCTCCAGTGGGCGGGCTGTGTTCAGAAACCCATTCAGCAAAGTGGGCCGAAGCATAATCGTCGCACAACTGAAGTATGGAATGAAAGCGGGCAAAGATGGCCTTGAGGCGTTCTTTGTTGCCATCACGAGGTTCCTGTAATGCAACGGTTTGCAGGATGAAATCCTGAAGCTTCCGGTGTTTGACATCTGTGATTTCCTCAAGATGTCCCCATTCAAGTGGAAAAAGTTCGTCAAACCTTTGCTCTTTGTGAAAACGCGGAAGTTGATCAAGAAAGCCTAATATCTCTTCTCTATGCAGTTTGGCTCCCTCAACACGTTCCGCATAGATTCTGTTGTGCAACTGAGTGTGATGTCCCAACACCGAACAGGCCTCAAGGTCTACTTCGGGCACTATGTTGTTGAGCATTTTCTTCTTGTAGAGGGTATCGAAGATAAGGTATGCGTAAAATGCGTGAGGTCGATTAGGCGTGGGCTTGCCCTGACGGATGTTACTTTGGAATTCCTCGGTGGCTTTACCAATGTCGTGAAGGGCAACAGTAATAAAAAGATTTCGTTGGAAGTGTTCGACATCAATCCCCCAACGGTTACAAAAATCTTCAAGTGAATCCTTATTACTCTGCAAGTAGACTCGCAGGATTGCAAGGCAATCAAGTGTATGACCTTCCAAAGTCTGAAAGACACGCCTGCCGCTTTTGGGCGGATGTTCTTGCGACTTGGCAAGCAAGGTGTAAATTATGAAACCTCCAGTGTCTTTCGGAGTTCGATTAATGCCTCATGTGTTACCACGAGAACTTTACAGATTAGAGGGTAGAAATCTCCCTGCTTTGTTTCTGGATCGAGCATACCCTCTAACCCATATCGTTTGACAAATTTATTAAATCCTTTATCTGTATAATGAATAGGTTTGATTTGGCTGCGTAGTGATTGAATGTCCTTTAACTTCTTAATTGCTCCCCCGTATTTATCGCCAGGACAATTATGGCTTTCGAAGAAAGCTTTAAGAAGTGCGATGCTCTTATATCTATTAATTAAGTCAATACGGGTGGCAAGCGTAGGGGGTATGGTCTGTAGTGTCCTGTTAAGCTCCACTGTTATTCTCGCGCCATCCATTGTTTTTATTATATAGTTTGCTATGGCAGCAACACACAGAGGAACATTCCAATCATTGAACCCTTCCCAAGGGGTACATATTATTCTGGAGTCTGGCTCCGCTTCTTTGAATAACTCGAACCCGAATTTATCGGAAAATATTACATTGATAAGATATCTCTGGGCAATTATCTGAACCATAAGATCTTTTAGCTCACGATCGGGCTGAGGTTGTGGAGTAAAATATAACTCATAGCGCAAGTCATCTTCAGTCTCTTCCTCTGAAACACCTTCATCGTAAGATTGGACATCAAACTTGCAGCCTGCGCTGGTCACAATTCCTCGCATGTAATCCCAATCCAACTCATACTTCGTCAAGGCTCTAAGCATCTCCTGGTCAGGTATTAGCTCTATTCTCTCAAGGTTTTCTGCATACTCTCTTCCGAGGACTATACCAAGCTCCAAAGTTCTAAGTCTTGGTGAGGCTCTAGCTTCTGTACCCATCTTTGATAATCATCATAGTTATTAGTAGACCGCAACCAACTTCTCCTCGAAACGCGTACACTGAATTGGAGTCGCTGCTTTGAGCTTACCACCCTTTGGAAGAGAAACGAGCAGATATTCCAAACTCCAACCGTCACCTTCAGGGACAAAGCGACGAGGCAATCTTAAGACATCGCAATCCGGATGGACGCCTTCTGCAATGCTGTCCAATTCAGTACCTTTAGTCTCTTCCACCTTTACCATGCTTGGCTGAGTATAATCAATCATGTCATCGGATTGTCCAAGATAGAGGGGGCGCTGAGGGGAGTTCAGAGCCGAAGCTATTTCTTCTATCATTGAATCAGGACCAGAAATATAGATACGGTAGTGAGGTTTAACAAGGAATTCCCGGTGCATGGGTGATGAAGGAAAGCTGCGTTGATAACCACTTACCCGAGGAATCAGTTTAAGAATCTTGGCAAGTTCAGCGTTGGGTTCGCCGTAAGAAACAACCTCAATCCCGATGCGGAGATCATATAAGAGATTTCGACTGTCGCCGCGCAACTCCCGGTAGTAGCTGTCCTGATTCCATCCTAAAGCATTTGCAAGAAATCCTCGAATGGTAGTGAAAGGTGGAACCGGATATGTAAGGATTGTACTTGTGCTAGTCGGCTTACGGAAGCAGACGAAGTAGACTCCTTCAATCTCGAAAGTAAGACCTTTCAAACTTCCTCCTTCCCGGTCGTTCAATTACAGACCGGCAGGGGATTAAGTGAGTTCTTTAAGCGCCGCCTCAAACACCTCGTCGGGCCGCTGTTTCTCAATTTTGAATTCCTTGAATACCTTTACAACCTCGTCCTCATTCTTGACAAGACCTGAAATGAGGCCAAAGAAAACCTTATTGCTGTAACTTTTTACGTCGGCAAGTATCTCTTTGACACGTATCGGATCAAGGGTTAGTTCCTTACTCAGCTCAAACAGTTTTTGCAGGCGGTGCGAGTAGCGGGTCTGAAAGGCGACGCAGAGAACGTCCGGAGTAAAATCGGTAAGGAGTCGCGCCTGCTTGGAGTAGTCGGAGATGAAACGGATACCTTCTACCACCTTGCGGATTCGTTCTGCTTTGTCCACCTTTTTGAAATCTTTGATTTCAACGGTGTGTCCTTTTTCCCAGTCTTCTTCTGCACCTACGCGTCGTATGTCAATCGCAGCGCCGCAGCGGTAGATGTTAGTACCTATCTCGACGTTGGCGATGTCGCCCTCAAGCTCGCCCTTGGTCATCTGATGACGACGGGTGAGAAAATCCAGTACCGCATTTTCATCAAAGGGCAGGAGTCCCATCGCAGGGGCAACCTTCACAGGCGAAACGCGCCTGGTCGCGCCACCCGCTTTCTCAGTGGTTTTCTTGGTAGTTTTCATGTAACCGAAAAGATCGCAGTTCAGACATTTTTCTGGGTCCCCGCATGTCTCGCCTTTTTCATCCGGAACACACATCGTGACTTCTTTGTCCAACGTGCGGCGAATGGACTCGCGCAGGTAGAAACGCATCGCTTGTCCGCTTACGTAGGGATACTCTACTCCCTGTGAGCGGTACTTCTTTATGTCAACCAGGTTGGTTTCGCCTTCACCGGCATTAAGATTGGTCAGGCCGGTTTTGCTTAGCCAGGTGAGGTTTATAGCTTTCAGTTCTTTATTCACCTTTTCCTCCTTCCGAAGGCTTGTAGGTTTTGATGCTATAATACATAGAGGCGTAGATCAAAAGGAGGTTCTTTATTTCCCTCCAGGCATCCGGCTCCTTTTGATGTTCCTGAATGAGTTTTATTACACCGTCAAGGCTTGTTGCCTTAACCGGTTTCTCAAGGCCTATCATTTTGCGGCTTATTTCACGCAGGCTATCCCAAAAATCAGGCAGCGTTCGAGTGCGGTCAAGCCTATAGATGAGACCTACCCCTGTTGTCGCGGTTTCCGCGATGAGGTTCCCTGCGCTGCGCAGGGTCTCAAGATGTTCTTTCTCTAAATGTATCATCTTTAGCCTCCATTCATAGAGGAGTTTATCAAGAGTTTTTCTGGCTTCTTTCTTAAGCACAATGCGTCGGCGTTTTCTGAGAACGAAACTTTCGGCAAAGCTGTCGAAGTCATTTGTAAGAAACGCCTTGGATAGATTTTCGCGCACTTCGTTTAGCCCATTGTTATCAAACGAGCTTTTGCCTCCTTTATCTACCATAACATAGAGTTGTCCAAGAAATTCCTTGTAAGGGTAGGTTTCACTCTTCAATAGATCGAGTAACGCCATCCCTGGTAGTTCAGCTATGTTGAGTCGGCTCGACTTCACGTCCTTAACCTGACCAGAGGGGATACGCAATGAAAGCCATGTGCCGCAGAAAATTTCGTATGGATCGGTAAGTCCTTTCCCTGTTTTTAAAATCGCATATCTAACAAAATTTTCCGTGAAGCCGAAAAGAAGACTCCAGGAACCGGAAGTAAACTCCATCTTTTCTTCTTTGGCAGGCTTGCCTTTGGACAAAGGCTCTGCACGCAGACTGGTGTAGCGATTGACAGAGCTTATGATAGTCGAGTATGACTTACGAAGTTTTTGCAACTCAGTAAAGTCCTTTCTTATGGGGAGAAGAATGATTGCGTATCCACCTGGGAAGGTGCGAAAGATGGTTGCGCTGTCTGCCCAAGCCATGATGCCTGCCAGATAACATGCAGGGCACACATCCTTATAGTTCTCCAGCATGAAAGTAACGCCTTCTTTTGGCTCGCTACGGATGCCGCCGCCCAGGGCCTTGTTCTTGGTGACAAAAGGGTATATGGCTTGCTTTAGATTGCTCCATCTTTTAGAAAAGTGCTGACCGCAAAGTACGCATGTGTACTTTCGCTTGGATTCCTCTGTTTGTAGGTCCAGTAGTACGTCGTGAAGTAATTCTCTGCCTTGAGCCTCGCTGAAGAAATCTCTGAGCCTATGGTGGATGTGAGGATTTTCCTTATCGCTATCATACCCTATCATGACAAAATCCTTGCGCACTTTTCTCCTACCGCCTGTTTCTTTATCTTCCACTTCAACGAAGACAACGGTGTCGCGGCGGTCCGCAATCTCTGTCCAGAATTGTTCTTCGAACTCGTTGGAATCAGATATTATGGCCTCCATACGTTCGGGTTCAAGAGAGAGTTTAAGCGAAGTCTTCATTCGCTTCTCGATTTCCTTTAACATTCCATAAAGGTTCACGACCGCGTTATCCATCCAGGGGTCGTTAAAGAAAGGCAACGTTATCTTTAGTGCATTCAACTTTCCTCCCTTCGATTTTGGCTCACCACCTCCACCATCCCGAATCCTACAGAGTTCTTTTCGCCGAGGCCTGCCTCGTAGGCAAAACATAGAAGCTCGGGGTTGCCTTCAGCTTCCAACGGCACAAGCCAGCCGCGAACCTTGATCCCTTTGATATCAATCAGTTTTGATTGCAT
Organism: uncultured bacterium; assembly: GCA_964356135.1. Lineage (GTDB taxonomy): Bacteria > Hydrothermota > Tepidihabitantia > CAYHGV01 > CAYHGV01 > CAYHGV01. The sequence goes on along the minus strand of CAYHGV010000083.1, from coordinate 3,965 downwards.
GCCCTTTTTAGGCAGGAGATGCTCTGCGACCTTAAATTTCACATTTTTATCTTCGGGGGGCTTACCGGTGAACGCCTCATATTTCCGTAAAAGGTTCAGTGTGAGATGCTCAAAAAAGGAAGAATCTTCGGGTGAAAGGTAGTTTGCCCGCATATGGCCGTCGGCATCGACATGGCCGGTCGAGGCGGTAATCGGCGAAAGCGGCTTGAAAAACATCCGCGACATGAATTGTGGGTCCGGTAAGGTTTCAACTCGACCGACCGGCAGGGTGGTTTCCTCGATCCTCAGCGAGCCAATTTTCAAAGCCCCTTCAGCCACGGCGCGAACGAACTCGGGCACGGGGGAAGAGCAGAGAAGCGCCAAAGGTGGTTTCAGAAGGATTCCATGTTCATTACGCTCGATCACTCGACCCTGAAGAGACGAGAAAGTGAAAAGCCGAAAATGTTTGCCTTCAGCGATGAAACCCCGGTCATGGAGGAAGGTCGAGAACCCTGGCGATGCATATCCGATGGTTGCATAGATGGCGCTCGAAAGCGCGTAATGATGGTTCCAGGTGATTCGAACCGGTGTCGGTGGGTTTAGTTCAAAACGGATCCTCACCTCAAAACTCTCTTTGAAAAACTAATGAAAGGAAATCCCGGTGGGATGAATAAATCACCGGTTCCTTCCTTGAACCCTCAGGAAAACTGGTATTCATAAAAAATTATTATGTTTATCATTTCACATTTCCCGGTGTAAGCCGGAATCATTTGCCTCGCTATCCCCAGAAACAGCAATCGGGGTCTTCTATTATCAGCTTCAAGCAGTGTTCGAACGAGCCCCGGTAGGTTTCATCAAGGTTGTGCCATTTCAGATCCCTCATCATCCAGGCGAGTTGCCAGGTGCTTTTCCTACCCCGAATAGGTGAAATACGGGCGATCGACATTTCTTCGGGCGTTCCCCGATAGGTCTGTTTACCAACCCGCCATTCGGAGACATAATATCGGCCCTGTTTTTTTGTGACGCGTATGGTAATTCCCAAATGCTCGGGGACTTTCATTCCTCTAATGAGATAATCCTGTGCTCCTTGAGCCAAGAGGTCATTGGAGCTTTCCGGCACACCTGCAAAAATTTTACCTTTTGCAGTCATACCTGTCCTTTATCGCCGCCATGAAAGAAGTCAAAGGAAATTTTTTAGTGGAAACTGTGGTCATTTTTGTTCCTCACCTTTTTTATAAAAACCAATTCGCCCTTCTCTGTAAATGCGTAAGATAGATGGCGCCGGCCACCCCTCTGGACCGGTAATATGACTTCCTTTAGGACGGGCTCAATGTTGATTTTTATTCTAATTGTTCTCTCCTGATTGGGATTGTATAAGAGAAATATTAGCGTGTCAAGGTTTTTGTGTTTTTGCGAAAATAGAGGTTCTTACTTTTCTTCTAACTTCTTCTTCAGCTCAGCCAGTTTGTTGAGTGCCTCAAGCGGAGAGAGGTGCTCCAGGTCCAATTTTTTGAGTTCGTCTAAGACCGGATGTTCCATCGGATAAAAGAGCGAAAGCTGGAAGGTTTTATCCGGTGACAGGCTGGTGACGCTCAGTTCTTCACCTTTTTCAAAGTCGGCCAAAACCTCTTTTGCCCGTTCGATTACTGCGCGGGGTAAACCGGCGAGTTTGGCTACGGCAATACCGTAACTCCGGTCACTTCTACCCGGGACTAATTTTCTTAAAAAAATTATCTCGTCTTCGTGTTCTTTGACCAAAAAATTGTAATTTTTGATCCGGGGTAAGAGTCGGACGAGGTCGGTGAGTTCGTGGTAATGGGTGGCAAACAGGGTTTTTGGTCGTAGGTTCGGATTCTGGTGGAGGTATTCAACGACCGCCCAGGCAATGGCAAGTCCATCATAGGTCGCGGTACCCCGTCCGATTTCATCGAGGATGACCAGGCTTTTAGGAGTGGCGTTATTCAAGATATTGGCGGTTTCCATCATTTCGGCAAGGAAGGTCGATACCCCGCGTGAAAGGTCGTCGGAAGCGCCGATCCTGGTAAAAATCTTATCGACGATACCGATTTTTGCTTCGTCGGCCGGAACAAAACTGCCCATTTGTGCCATAATCGTAATGAGCGCAACCTGACGCAAATAGGTCGATTTGCCCGCCATATTCGGGCCGGTGATTAAAAGAATCTGGTTGTCACCACCATCGAGCAGAGAATCATTGGGGACAAAGGGTACCGAGGTAAGTTTTTCAATGACCGGGTGGCGACCGTTTTTTATGATAATCTCACCGGCATCATCGATTTCGGGTTTGTGGTAGCTCTGTTCCAGCGCCACGGTCGCAAGGCTCGACAAAACATCGAGCTGGGCGAGCAGCCGCGCGAGTTGCTGAATCCGGCTCGACTCCTGAGCAATCGATTTCCGCAGCTCTAAAAAAAGATCGTACTCAAGAGATTGTATCCGTTCTTCAGCATGGAGTACCTTTGATTCATACTCTTTCAGCTCGGGGGTAATGAAACGCTCACAATTTACCAGGGTTTGTTTTCGGATGTACTCCTTGGGGACATGGGAAAGATAGGATTTGGTCACTTCAATAAAATAACCGAAGATCGAATTGTAAGTCACCCGGAGATTAGGGATTCCGGTTTTTTTGCGCTCGGTCTCCTGGAGACGGGCAATCCAGTCTTTTCCACTCTGGGCTAAATTCCGGATTTCATCCAATTCTTGGTTGTGACCTTCTTTGATTAAGCCGCCTTCGGTGATCGCAAGGGGAGGATCGTCGAGCAGGGTCCGGTCAATCCGCTCGGTTATCTCCGAAAAGTCTTCGATGGCGGAACAAAACCCCGTGAGCACTTCGGACCGGGTCTCGTGTAAACTCTGTTTGATAGCCGGAACGACGCTGAGCCAGTTTTTGAGTGCCCGTAGTTCCCGGCCATTGGCACGTTCGCAGGTGATACGAGTATTGAGCCGTTCCAAATCGCCCAGCTGTTTGAGTAAACCGGTGAGCTCTCGTAACAGATACGGTGCCGTCAAAAGCTCTGAAACGGCATCCTGCCGGTTTTTAATTTCCCGAATGTCCAACAGCGGGGAGAGGAGCCAGGTGCGCAGAAGCCGTGCACCGGGTGGGGTCTGGGTTTTGTCCAGGACCGCATAGAGCGAACCTTCGGTCGAACGATCCCGTAACCGCTCGGTCAATTCGAGATTTTTTCGGGTGAAGGTATCGAGAAAAAGGTACTGGTTCTCGGCATAAAAACTGAGCTTCTGGATTTGGGGAAGGGCATTCTTCTGGGTTTCGGTAAGATACTCCAGAACCGCGCCTGCTGCTTGAATCCCTAAAATTTTTCCTTCGCAGCCGTAGCCATCAAGATTTGCTACCCGGAAATGTCGGAGCAGCCGTTCATAGGCTAGGTCGTAGGAAAATGAATACTCTTCTCGCGGGGTAGTGAAAATGGGCGATTTGAGTATACTCGAAAGTCGGACCCAACCTTTGGGATATATCAGTTCCTTGGGTTCTAAACGGGCAAGTTCCTCAGCGACGAGCTCAGAGTTGAGTTCCGTAAGCGAGAACTCGCCGGTCGTTATATCGGCACAGGCAAGACCAAAGCGACTATCGGAGGGCATAATCCCTACCAGAAAATTGTTTTTGGATTGATCCAGAAGGGTCGGTCGGAGAATCGTGCCCGGTGTTACGACCTCGACGACATCCCGCCGAACGATAGTTTTGGCGAGCCGCGGGTCTTCTAACTGTTCACAGACTGCGACCTTGAGCCCGGCGGTTACCAAGCGGGCGAGGTAGTTCTCCAATGATTTATGGGGAACACCGGCTAACGGTACCCGATGGTCTTTACCGATCGGTTTTGAGGTCAGCGTAATTCCTAAAATCCGAGCAGCAGTCCGGGCGTCGTCATAAAATGTTTCGTAAAAATCTCCCATTCGGAAGAGAAGAATTGAATCTTTATACTGCTCTTTGATTTTATTATACTGGAGGAGAAGAG
>CAYHGV010000082.1:0-13192 GCA_964356135.1 uncultured bacterium | reverse complement strand
ATTATAGCATAAAAAGGATTCATTGTCAAGTTATTTATGGGACGCTACACTAGTGTAGTGTTCCAATTTCCTCCCATGAGATTATAAGGTCTTTTTCGCCTCCGAAGTTCCGCTTGGTTATAAAATAATTTCTCCGGGTTTCTACTTCGCACACGCTATCGGCAGGATACGAAAGCTGAATGTCCTTAAAATCTTCCGGCACATTGACAATAAACACCGCTTCTTCGATCGGTTTATTCCATTTCCGGAGGGTGGTGAGGATATAGCGCGCCTGGTTCTGGTTTAAGTTCTGGCGGTAGCGGACCTCGAACATTCTCTCCCCTTTCGCTTCGACCGGCAAGGTAAAAGTGACTCCCGAATCGGTTTTCGTAAATGGAAGTTCTTCGACCTGAATGAAGGTCGGATACGAATGGATGCTGTCGATCGGGAATGGATAAAAGACATACGCGATTTTCTTCTCCGGGGTAATATTTCGGAAATAATAAAACCCTTCGACAAAAACGGTGCCGGAATCGACGGTGACGACGACCTTTTCTTTGAAGAATTCTATCGGATACTCCGGGCTTTTCTTCTGGGGAGCGCAAAAGAGAAACAGTAACAGCCCGAAGGAAAAATATTTTTTTATTTTACTACCACCACTTTTTTCGTAATCATCGATTTTCCAGCCTCAAGAGTGACAAAATAGAACCCGGCGGGCATCGTTTTTCCGAACCGGTCCCGCCGGTCCCAGTAAAGGGTGTGCGGGCGGTTGTCCGCCCTGCCCGCAAACAGCTCCTTCACCACCCGGCCTGAGCCGTCAAAGACCGTCACTTTCACCTCCATCGACTTCGGGAGCTGGAAAATAATCTTTACTTCGTTCATGAGCGGAACGACCGAAAATTGGGGAAATGCGATTGGTGAAAATTCCTCCTGCTCCTTAATTCCCTGAGGAAAAGTAAAATTCACGACGGTTGTATCGAGGCTCGTCACCTCTACCGATTCCGGGTAAACCTGGCGCGGATACCCCTCCGCCTCGGCACAGACGTAATACTTCCCTACCCCTAAGTCGATATAACCATATCCAGATAATTCACTAATATTAATCCCAATACTATCATAACTGTTTCTCGCATACAGATAAGCCAATAACGGCTTACCCGCTGTGTCTGCGACGACCCCTTTAATAAAACCAAGGTCATCATTCAATAAACCCGGGGTGGGGGTGAAATCAATATATTCGTGAAAATAATCGCCTGATCTATACAGTGAAACACTCGCAGCCGGTGGTGGCCAGCGCGGTCGACATGGAGCCCAGCTAACATTATCAGGCCACCACCAATAGACCCGAATCGTATCGTTATCTTTGTTTATCATTCCCGGTAAAGGGACCACTTTCAAGGTCTCTCCCTGACTCGGGTCGAAATGCCAGTTTATAATGGTGCTCCCTTTGGAAGTGACTATGCTGTCAACATAAAAATCATAACTCCATATGCCTTTCGGCAGGGGGTACAGCTCCACCCACTGTAACGAATCAGGAGCGGTCTGATACTCGTTTATTATCGACACGACCCACCCATTGGCTAAGACGATACACACAAGACCAAACATACTAAGAACAAAAACCTTTTTCACGACCTTAACCGCCTTTTACCAGCACCAGCTTTTTGGTAATCATCGATTTCCCGGCTTCAAGGGTTACGAAATAAAGCCCGGCGGGCATCTCTTTTCCATACCGGTCTCGCCGGTCCCAGTAAAGGGTATGCGCCCGATTGTCCGCCTTGCCGTTAAAAAGCACCTTCACCATTCGGCCTGAGCCGTCGAAGACCGTCACTTTCGCCGCAAGCGGTCGTGGGAGCTGGAACAGAATTCTTATATTGTCATTAAACGGAAGGATTGAAAATTGCGGGAGTGCGGGCGAAACGGGGTTGTGCGTTTCTTCAATACCAGCCAGAGAAAAGTCGACGCCGGTCGTATCGAGGTTCTTTACCTCGACCGATTCAGGATATACCTGAGTCCAGTGACTGTCCGCCTGAGCACGGACATAATATTTCCCTACCGCCAAGACGGTCACATAGAGCCCGTCCTGCCAATCTGCCGAGCTCCACACCGTACTACTATCGTATTCCCCCTTAATAATCACCATGCCCGTCAGCGGTTTCCCGTTCGTATCCTTCACCTGTCCTTTAATAAAACCATAGCCATCATTCTCTTCACCAAAGGTCGGGGTGAAGTCAATGTACCAGCGAGTTAAATCTATGCCATGTACATCATTATACCATATTAATGATACACTTGCGTATTCCGGGAGCCAGTTCTGACCACGAATAACTTCCTCCCAGTAATAGGGATCAGCGTCGAACCATGAATATATCCGCATCGTATCGCCATTTTTGTCAATCATTCCATCCAACCATTGGACATACGGCAGCGCAGGGTCGATGAGCAGATGCTGTAAATTCATTTTACCGTTATTGGTAACGATGCTGTCTAAATAAATATTGTGGACCCCGGTTCGGAAGAATTCGGGGCAGGAGAAAAGCTCGACTCGCTGAAAGGTGTCAGGAGCGGTCTGATATTCATTAATAAAGGTTGGACTGATCGGATCGGCTAAGGTGAGGGATAAGAATCCACCAACGCAAAGAATAAAAACCTCTCTCAAACCAATATTCCCCATACAAGTTATTATAGAACCAGAGCCGGCTCTGTCAAGCGTAGGAAGGAGCAGGGGAGGTGGGGAGCAGGGGAGCGAAGGGGCAGAGGAGGTAGGGAGCGGAGTAGCGTAAATGCAGAAGACGTTGGAATTGCAGTAGTCGCAGGAGACGCGGGGTTGAGCTTCGGAGCAGAGGAGTAAGGGAGATGCAGTAACCGCAAGGGCGCAGGAATTGCAGGAAACCCAAGAAACGGAGTAAACGCAAAAGACGCAGGAAGCGTCTTTCTTTTTTTACTTCTGACTTCTCACGTCTTAGGTCTCACGTCATCACTTCTTCGTCAGCCGTTCCAGCCGGTCTGAGAACATCCGTTCCCCGGGATATTTTTTCAGCATTTCGCGGCAGAGTTTTATCGCTTCGTCTTTATTTCCGTTCGCTTCGAGTGCTTCGGCAAGGGTATCAAAATAACCGGGGTCGGGTGCGAGCTCGACCGCACGCCGGGCATACGCCAAACCCTTTTCCGGGTCAAAGTCTTTGCCGTCCTTGGGCGCGGTCACCTTTTTCCACGCGACCTCGTTCAATATTCCCGCCAGGGTCTTTTTAACGCGCGCGTGGGTGGGAAATTCTTTCAAGAACTCTTCGTATTTTTGAATCTGCTCTTCCTGGGTCGTGCCGCGCAAAGAGTCGCTCAATTGCGTCAACCGGCGAAACGCCTGAGCGTTCGCCTTTATATCAATATCATTTTTATTCTCTGCAAACCACTCCTGCCATTGCGCCTGCTCATACCGTTTATCATCCGGCAGGTCAAATCCGCTGTAACCGGCGATAAAATTCGGGACGTTATAATCGTAATTATAAAAGGCATCGATCGATGGAAACGAAAGCGACCGGATCAGCGTTTCAATGCCTGAAACTTCCCCGAATTCTGCCAATGCTTTGCCTGCCGCGCGCTCGAGATAGACATCGCCGGATTGTGCCGCCCGTTCCAGAATCTCAACCCCACGCCGGTCCTGCAAAAAGCCGATGCCTTCAGCCGCGGCAACCCGGACGGTCGAGCTCGAATCATCTTTTAAAATCTGCGCCAGCAGAGGGAACGGGTCGACCTCATCCCGCACCCGGGTCACAAACCGCACCGCCGTCCGCCTGACATCCTCGGATGGATCATCAACCGCCAACCACGCCGCTTTTACTAACGCATTGACCGTGCTCAAACGCGCGAGTGCGCTTAACGCAAACCGCCGGACCGAAGCCGTTGTATCATCAAGCGCCGCAATCAGACCGGTTTCGGCTGAGGAGTTTTTCCAGATCCGGAAATTGTCCGCCATAATCGTTCGCACCTCGGTATCCCGAGCCTGCAAAAGTTTAACCAGTGCTGGGATCTCTTTTTCGGTTATCTGTTTTGCGGCAAAAAAACTGTGGATGCATTCCAGGACATCGCGGTTGAACTGGCGGTGTGACGATGAAAGAATCGCCTGGGCAAGGACCTCCACACAATCGACCGGCGCATGGGTGATGCGGCCGACCGCCTGGAACCGAACAAAGCAGTCCGGATTCTGTAATAACTGAATGTCCCGATAGTAACCGGATTTTTTCACCGCATCGGGCAATGGAAAAGCGGCATACGGTTCGAGCGGATTTTCGACCGGACCGATGACATCGCCCCCTTTCCATTCGGTGTCGAGCTGAATCCCGTGGCCGAAGCTCTGCCGTTCGGTGTTATTCTCCCGGTTTCTGACCCGGTAATCATCGTTTCCGCCCAAATCCAGGCAGATTGCGTATGGCCAGAGATAAGGGTCGGATTCGGGCCAGACCCCGCCAAAGCTGTCCCAGTTATTAGACGTAATTTTGTCTTTGGGCTCAGGGCAGATGTAGCGGTCATCGCCTTTGTAGTCGATGAACAGCGAAAAGCAGAACGGTTTGCAGCCGGTTCCATAGGACGAGGTGTTCGACTTGTAGATGTCGTTCCCCTGGTAATCAATCAGAAATCCGGGCGAACGGTCACCGCCTGAACCGCCGGTGCGAAACCCGCCTTCGTAGATGTCGTTTCCATCTTTATCGATAAGAATCGCATTGGTGATGTGAATGCCCGAGCCCTGGCCGGTGCCGGCTGAATAGTGGTCGTTGCCTTCGGAATCTACCAGCACTCCCAAGGACATGATATAACTGCCGCCCTGGTCGCACCAGCCCTGGGTCCGGTAGCGGTCATTGCCCCGGTCATCAAGCAGCATCCCGACCCCGCCGTACGCGGTCAGCTTGCCTTCCCAGGGATACTGGCGACAGGAAAGCGCACCGCCCTGGCCATAGCCCGGTATCCCGTCCAACGGGTCCCGGTCTTTACCGACCGCCAGTTCGTAGCGATCATCACCTTCAAGGTCGGAAAGAACTCCCAGCCCGAGCGTCGTCGCTCCGCCCTGTCCCAGGCTTGCGCAGCCGTAAAAATCTTCGCCCGAACCGTCCAGGAGCATCCCCAGTCCGAACATCCCTGCGCCCTGACAAAAGGTCTGGGCGTCATAGGTATCGTCTCCCGCTTTATCCCAGAGCGCGCCCACGCCCATAATCCCTGCCCCCTGTCCAAAATGGCCGGCAACATATTCATCATCGCCCGCAAGGTCGACCAGAAACCCCGCGCCGAGAAAACCGAACCCCTGGACATAGCGTTTGCCCGGCGCCGAATACCGGTCATCGCCTGCATGGTCCAGAGCGAGCGCAATACCGTCAGCAGCCGAATCGCAGCCACCGGCATTATTGGTATAAGAATCATCGCCGCCTAAATCGATGATAAAATTTGCATCCTCACTATGAGTATCATTTCCCATTCCAGCAATTACGAACACTCCCGCTTCGGTTTTTATCTTAAAAATTTCATCGGCTTTAGCGCTATCGGCATAAAAATCTGTGATTTTAAAATCTTTTGTTGCCGCGACATAATCCCCAATCGACTGCGCCATCATTTTTGCCGCATAGAAAATATATTCATACCCAACCCGCCGGGCGCGTTCGATCCATTGAAACTGGGGGTCGACATTGCCGGTTATGGGAAACATCCGTTTTCCGTCCGGACAGAGAAAATAACCTGGATTGGCATTGAAAAAATCTAAATCTTCGCGGGTGAGATTCTTTTTCGCCTGGGTAGTCAGGTCTTTGGCTTTAAGAAAGCTCTTGGCAAGCGCAAGCACTAATTTTTGATAGCGTGGTGTGAAGTTCGACTGGCTGAGAGATTTTTGAAACTCGGCAACCGCCGATGTATTCGCCTGCCCGGAAATCCCCGGGTACTGCGCCGTCCCGCGCAGAATTTCAAGTCCGGCACCGATTGCTCGAATACCGTTTTCGCGATGGCTGCGGTTTATGAACGAAGCATTATCCTCTGCCCATTGTTTCAAATAGAGGGGCCGGTTGGAGACATAATCGATGATCGGAAATCGGCAGGCGAATCGATAACTCCCTTCCCAGCCCCGGGGTAGCTCCACTCCCCGGACCGAAAGCCCGATTCTCTTTCCCGCATAATCGAGCGGATTACCGGTAAGATCGCTTTTTACCGGTTTGGCATCGCCGATAAAATAGGTCGAAGCATCGAACGGCGTAATCTGTTTTTCCGTTTGCGCAAATCCTAGGCTCAAACCATACACCGCACAGACAATTACCATGAATACCGGTTTCATAAAAACCTCCTTGGAGTTTTTCTAAAAACACCATATTTATCACGAAAAGGGCGAAATTTTAAAAACACGAAATTTCATTACTTTTTGGGTCAAAATATGTTAAATTCTTTCGTCATTTGAGCTCCCGTTGGTCGCTCTATTCTTCGAATTTCGTCCTTTCGTGACTTCGTGCTTTGGCTACGCCTGTTCTTCCGCATTTCGTGATAATTTTTTGATTTTTTGGACATGCCCCTTGTTCGGTTTTTCACCATCGCCGCAGGACAACGTAGTCGGCGAGTGCTGCGAGCATCTGACGCGCAGGAGTATCAGGCAGCGCCGCTAACGCCCGCCGGCTGCGTCGGGCAAAGACCCGCGCTTCTTCAAGCGCGATTTCAATCGCACCCGAGTTGCGGATTGCGGCAATTGCCGCCGCCACCTGCTCTTCGCCGTGTTTGCCTGACAGCACCGTCCGCACCAGCGTTTGATTCTTGACCCGTTCCAGATAATAGAGCGTCGGCAGGGTGATCAAGCCCTGCCGCAGGTCGCTGCCCACCTGCTTGCCCAACTGCGCTTCGTCGCCGATAAAATCCAGGACATCGTCGACGATTTGAAACGCCATTCCCAGCTCCCGACCGTAGCGCCGCAGCGCCTTCCGCTGTTTTTCTCTGGCGCCGGCGAGCAGAGCCGCTGCTTCGGTTGCGGCGGCGAAGAGCGTTGCGGTTTTCGCTTCAACCGAGCGGTAGTATTCCTGCCGCCGGCTCAGTTTTCCTTTGGTGACGAACATCTGCCTGAGCTCACCCGCGCAGATCACCGACACGGCATCGGCGATAACCCGGACGATTCTTGGATTGCGAAGCTCGGTTACGAGCGACAGAGCCCGGGAAAGAAGGTAATCGCCGGCAAGCACGGTCGCACCGGCCGGCCAGATCGTATGAAGGGTTTTGCGGCTGTGGCGCAGCGGTCCTTCATCGATCAGGTCGTCGTGAATGAGCGTCGCCATATGGAGCGCTTCGATCGCTACTGCCAGGTTCAACATCGGCGCAGCCGTTTTTTTAAAAACTCTTCCGGCAAGAATCACCATCGCCGGTCGTATCCGCTTGCCGCCGATGAGCAGACGACAGAGCACCGACGAAAGCGGTTCCTCAACCCGGGAAACAACCTGATAGATAAGACGTTCCATCCGCTCCATCTCCGGACGGATCGGTTCAAACAGCGGAACGAGCGGCAGCGGTATCTTCATTTTTATGGATGAAACACGAAGGGTCTTCAGCTAAATAGTCGCCGGTCACAGCCCATGCCCTGCCCCGGCAGCCTCCACACAGCCGCCGGTAGCGGCATTCCCGGCACCGACCTTTCAGCCGTCGTTCACGCTGGCGCAGGTCTTCCAGCAGCGGCGAAGTCGACCAGATGACCGAAAACGGTTTTTCGCGCACCGTGCCGCAGCTCTTTTCGATAAACGGGCAGGGCCAGACTTCGCCGTTGGGTTTGACATAAACAAACCCCCGGCCTGCCGAACAACCGTGAAAGACCGTTTCTGATACCCACAACAACGGTCCGTTACGAATCGACGCCTGTTCCAAGAGAAACGGCCAGTACTGGGGTCCTGCCACCGGCTCCATGATCGCTCTGGTCGTCCGCTGGGCGCGCACCATGAAACGGATCAACCGCTCGTTGGCACCGAGGTCGAGCGCCGCTTTTTCAATCGCCCGGCCCCGACCCACCGGCACCAGCTGGTAGATCAAAAGAATACCGGTGCCGAGTTCGTCAACCAGCGCCATCAGCTGCTCCAGCTGCTTCAGATTGTATTCCATCGCCGTGATATTAATGTGGAGAAGAATGCCTGCCCGGCGCAACGAACGCATCCCCCGGACCGCCGCTTCGAACGAACCGGGCAGACCGCGCACGAAGTCGTGGGTGCCGGCGTCAAACCCGTCGAGACTGACCGCCGCAATGACTACCCCGTACCGGGCGAGACGGCGGGCAACCGCATCGTCGATCAGCGTAGCGTTCGTTGCCATCGTGTTCGTAAAGCCTAAAGCCTGGGAGTATGCCAGCAGCTCGAACAGGTCTTCACGCACCAGCGGCTCGCCGCCGGTGAACGCCATCATCCGAAATTCTTTCACCGTTGCCAGTTCGCGGAAAAGCTTTTTTGCTTCCGCAGTCGTTAACTCGTCGGTCGCGGTTTTTCCGGCTGAGGCATGGCAATGGATGCAGCGCAAATTACACGCGGCCGTCATCTCCCAGACCGGATGGGCGGGAAACCCGATACAGCCCATACCGCGCGAGCCGGCTGCTCCGGGCAGACACCGAAAACCGTAATTTAAAAACCACCGGTACATCGCCTGCCAGCGCGCCAGAACCCCGACCGCGAAAGCGCTCACCGCCTGGCGGAAGATCAAATCCGCCGACCGCCAGAACGGCGCAACCGTCCGCCGGGGCTGCGTTCCCCATTCCGCTAACCAGTGATTCATCGCCAAAACCAAAAAACAACGATGTAGGCAGCGGTCGTTGCGAGGTTCACTAGTAGATTCGCCGCGCACAGCCGCTCCAGGGTGCGGCGCGCGTGCCAGCGCCGGCTGAGGACCATCGTGCTTACCAGGAGCGAAAGGACCAGGACCGGCAGATACAACCAGAATAGTTGCCCGGGCACACCCTGCCGGAGCGATACAATCACCGCCACCCAGCTCCCCAAACTTGCAATCCCGTAGAGATACGCGGCACGCTCTCTGCCCAAACGAACCGTGAGATTACCCTTACCGGCTGTCCGGTCCGAATCATAATCGGGAAATTCGTTGAGCAGGATAACATTAAAAATCGTGAGACCGATCGGCAAAGCCAGCCAGTGAACGAGCGGCGCGATTTTTCCGGTTTGTAAATAGTAGCCGACCGCCACCGGCAGCCAGCCGTAACAGAATGCAATCCACAATTCGCCCCAGCCGCGACTCACCCAGCGCAGCGGTCGTGCCGAATAGAAAAATCCGCCGACCATGCCCAGGACGCCGAACGGAATCGTCCACGGCCCGGTCCGGTATCCTAACCAGAGAACCAATCCCACTCCGCCTGCCAGGCACAGGCTTACCAGCGCTCCCCAGAGCGCTGCCCGACGGGGCAAAAGACCGCGCTCAATTACCTGGGAGCCTCCCGAATACGGGCTTCTGCCGGTCCTGGCAGAAATTCCATCTTCGACACAATCCCAGTATTCGCCTCCGTAGTAGGTTGCAAGCATAATGAACACCACCCCGAGCACACCCCAGAGTCCGATATCCCAGCGAAAAATTTTTCCCTGCCGCCAGGCGAGCTCGCTGCCCAGGACAAACGGCAGCACACCGACCAGATGGAACGGAGGGCGCGAAAGCGCAAACCAGGCACGCAGTTTATCGGTCATCATCGGCGTAGATACCTTTGTAACCCTAATTTTGGTGATTGTCAACGACGGAAGATAAGAGGAAGATTGAACCACAAAGACCACAAAGAAAGGGAAAAGATTTACCACGGAAGACACTGAAGACACGGAAAAGAGCGTAAGGCGTAGGGAGTAAAGAGGAGTGAGGAGCGGAGGGGAAAGAGAGTAAGGAGTAAAGAGTAGGCAGTAAGCAGTAGGGAGTAGGAACTGAAACACAAAGGGAATAAAGAAGTAATGCAAAATGAAAAATGCAAAGTGTAAAATGCAAAATTGAACCGAGCGGTTTAAAGGCAATTGCTAAGGAGTTTCTTGACTTTACGTCCTGTTGACATAGAATAGACCAATGTCTGAAGTGAAAAACAACGAACGGCTGCTCTCAATCTTACCACTGGTGAAAAAGCCGATTCGCTATACGAACGGTGAATATAACCTCTTTTTAAAGGAGCCGCAAAAGGACTCGATCCTCGTCGCCCTCGTCTTCCCCGACATCTATGAGATTGGCATGTCCAATTATGGCTTACGGGTGATCCAGCATTTCTTAAACCGTATAGACGATGTTGTCGTCGAGCGGGCGTATGCTCCCTGGATCGACCTTGCCCAGGAGCTTCAGAATGCAGAGTTACCGCTGGCAAGCGTCGAGTCCAACCGGCCGCTCAAAGAGTTTAACATCGTCGGCCTGTCGCTCCAGAGCGAGCTCAGCTTCACCAATATTTTATACATCCTCGATTTAGCCCGGATACCGTTCCTGACCGCTGAGCGTAAACCGAAAGACCCGCTGGTCATCGCCGGCGGGCCTGCCTGTGTCAACCCGCTGCCGGTGGCGCCGTTCATCGATGCCTTTGTGATCGGCGACGGTGAAACGGCGGCATTGGAGATTGTCGACTGCTACCGGAACTGGGACCGCAAAAACCGGTCTACCCTTTTGGAAACAGTAGCCCGGCTTGCGGGAGTCTGGGTGCCGGCGGTCCATAAAAACAGCAAGCCGATCATTAAGCGCACCCAGCCGTCACTCAACGAAGAGGACTTCCCCTATCCGCCGGTACTGCCGATCGGTGAAATTACCCACGACCGGCTGGTGATTGAGATTGCCCGCGGCTGCCTCCGGTGCTGTCGTTTTTGCCAGGCGACGATCATTCATCGGCCGCTGCGGCTGCGCGACCCGGACCAGATTGCCCGATTGGCGGAACGGGGGATCCGGTCAACCGGCTGGGAGGAAGTCTCGCTCCTCTCGCTTTCGACATTGGATTACCCGGGCCTGGATGATTTAATCGAACAGCTCATCTCCGGTCTGAAAAAACGGCAGGTTGCGGTCTCGCTCCCTTCGATGCGCGGCGAATACTTCACCGAAAGCCTGGCTCTGCGGCTGCGGTCGATAAAAAAGACCGGGCTAACCTTTGCGCCCGAAACCGCAAGCCCACGCCTCCAGAAAATCATCAACAAACCGATCGCCCGGGAGAATTTACTCCGTTCGCTGGCAACCGCCTTCAATGCCGGCTGGCGGGGCTCGAAGCTCTATTTTATGATCGGCCTGCCGAAAGAAGAAGTAAGCGATGTCGAAGAGACAAGCCGGTTTCTGGGCGAGGTTTCCCGGGCTGCCCGACACCAGACGGTGAAGGTCAATCTCGCGCCGTTTGTGCCCAAGCCCCATACTCCTTTCCAGTGGGCGGCGTTCAACAGCCTCGAACAATTACGAGAAAAGACCAACCTCGTCTTCAAAAAACTGCCCCGGAATATCCAACTGAAGCGCGAACGACCGGAGGCGTCGCTTCTGGAAGCGGTCCTTGCCCGGGGTGATGAGCGCCTGGCCGATGTCATTCGCCGGGTCTATGCCAAGCGCGGCTTTTTCCAGGAATGGACCGAGTTCTTCAATGCCCCAAGCTGGTTTGAAGCGTTCGCCGAAGCGGGCGTCGACCCCGACCACTATCTCCGCGAACGGCCGGTCGACGAACCCCTGCCCTGGGATTTCATCGATCTCGGGGTGAATAAAAATTTTCTTAAAAATGAGTACACCAAAGCAATGAGCGCGGAGCCGACCGCAGATTGCAGCATTGAGCTCTGCTCCCGTTGCCAGGCCTGTCCCGGACTCGCGCCGCCACTGCCTGCCCGGACCACGTCTCCGGCCGAGTACGATCGGTCGGCCAGAATAATCACCGGACCGGTTGAGCTGAAACGGAGGCTGCGACTGAAGTACCAGGCGGGCGATCGGTTCCGGTTTGCCAGCCACCTCGATGTCGTCCGCGCTTTTTACCGCGCGCTGCGGCGCAGCGAGCTGCCGATCGTCTATTCGAAAGGTTTTTCACCCCGGCCGATGGTTTCGTTCGGTCCACCGCGGTCGGTCGGCATGACCTCGCGCGGTGAATATTTAGACCTCGAAATGACCCACTTTTATTCGGGCAACATCATCCGCGACCTCAATCCGTTCCTGCCCCAGGACCTGATGATCGTCGAGATGCGTCCGTTGCTGCCGAACGCACCGTCGCTCTCCCAGGCAATAAATGTTTTATCATACCAGATTACCCTCCCGTCCCATCTTTCGGCCGAACGAATCGGCGAGAAGAACATTACTGGAATTTATAATTTAGAGTATGAACCCCCACAGAATCTGCGGGTTCAGCTCAAACTTGGCGCAAAGCCGTTCGATACCTTCGCCCAACTGTTGGACCTGGACAACCGGTCGGTCTACCAATTACGGGTCGAGCGGCTCGATTGTTATATCCTGAAAGATTCAAAACTATCTACCCCCCTGGAGGAATTATAAATGGAACGAAAAGAAATTATTATCTCAAGCAACGATTTTGAAACCCGGGTTGCGGTTATGGAGGATAACCGCCTGGTCGAATTCTACTCGGAAAAACCGGCACAACTCAGCCTGGTCGGCAGGGTCTACAAAGGCAAGGTCGAAACCGTGGTCGCAGGATTGGAAGGCGCATTCGTCAACGTCGGCCTGCGCAAAAACGCCTTTCTGCCGTTATCCGAAGTGCCCTGGGAGGAGTTTCCGGAAATCTCCAAACCGGAAGCGTCGGGCGAACCGCTGAAAAAACGGCGCAAGCTCGCTTTGCGCGAAAACCAGGAAATCCTCTGCCAGATCACCAAAGAGCCGTTCGGCGAAAAAGGTGTGCGCGTCAGCTCGTTCGTCTCGCTCGCCGGCCGTTACCTGGTGCTGTTACCCAATGTCAACAACATCGGAATTTCGCGGCGGATCACCGACCGCAAAGAGCGGTTCCGGCTGGGAGAAATCGGCCGCACCTTGCGCAAGCGCGGGCTCGGCTTTATCTTCCGGACTGCCGCCGCCTGGGCAAACGATGAAGAGCTCCACAAAGAGGCGTTGGAGCTGGAAAAGACCTGGCACCAGATCGAAGAGACGAAAAACCACCATCTGGCACCGTACTTAGTCTACGAAGAGCCGGACCTGATTTTGAAAGTCGTGCGCGACCTGTTCACCCCGGAAGTCAAGAATCTGTACATCGACAGCGAGTACCAGCATCAGCGGCTGCTGGAATACCTCGGCCGGAATGCGCCCCTGC
>CAYHGV010000081.1:0-13570 GCA_964356135.1 uncultured bacterium | reverse complement strand
CGAGGTCATTGAATCTTCGCTTTTGACGATGGTTGATTTCTGGGCACCCTGGTGTGCTCCTTGCCGGATGGTGATCCCGCTGATTGATGAGATATCCAAGGAATATGCCGGGAAGGTCAAAATCGGCAAGCTTAACGTTGATAACGAAGCCGATATCGCTTCCAAATATTCTATTCAATCCATTCCGACCATTGCCTTTTTTAAAAATGGGGTAATTGTCGATTCGATTATTGGCGCCGTTCCTAAAACGCTTATCTCCGAACGGATTGAAAAGCTCTTAAAATAAGGGGGGAGAGGAATGGGACAAATAGCGGAAGGACTGACCTTTGACGATGTCCTGCTGGTCCCCCAGCGTTCCGCGATCATACCAAAAGATACTGATACCAGGACCCTTTTCACCCGGACAATACCCCTTCAAATTCCATTAGTCAGCGCCGCGATGGACACGGTTACTGAATCGCGGATGGCTATCGCTTTAGCCCAGGCCGGTGGAATTGGGGTTATTCATAAGAATATGTCAATTGAAGAACAGGCACAGGAAGTCATAGTGGTGAAAAGGGCTGAAAGCGGAATGATTATTGACCCGATTACACTCAAGCCAGAAGCGACGATTAAAGATGCCATTGACTTGATGGAGAGATTTTCGATTTCCGGGATACCGGTTGTTAACAAGACTGGTAAACTGCTTGGCATAATGACCAAACGCGATATACTGTTCGAAGATGACTTAAACAAAAAAATTGCTCAGGTCATGAGAAGAGAAAAACTGATAACCGCACCGGTAGGAACGACTTTAACTCAAGCTCAAAAGATATTGAAAAATAACAGGATAGAGAAATTGCCGATTATTGACAATAAGGGCATTCTTAAAGGTTTGATTACGGTTAAAGACATTACTAAAAAATTAGAACATCCTCTTGCGACGGTCGATGGCTTAGGTCGTCTTCGGGCAGCGGCGGCAATAGGAGTCGACAAAAAGACAATAGATCGAGCTACGGCTCTGGTTGAAGCCGGCGTAGATGCCCTGGTAATTGATACGGCTCATGCCCATTCTCAGAGTGTTATTGATCTTACCAAAAAACTTAAAAAGATGCTCGTAAGTACCCAACTGGTGGTCGGTAACGTAGGAACAGCTGAAGCTACACTTGAGCTATCTAAATTAGGAGTAGATGCGATAAAAGTTGGATTAGGCCCAGGATCGATCTGCACAACTCGGGTCGTCGCCGGAGTCGGAGTTCCACAATTTACAGCAATATTTGACTGTTCTAAGTCACTGAAAGAGATAGAAATACCGATAATAGCAGATGGAGGGATTCGGCTTTCCGGAGACATCGTAAAAGCAATAGCAGCCGGAGCAGATACGGTAATGGTTGGCAATCTTTTTGCAGGTACCGACGAAAGTCCGGGTGAAGAGATATTACTTGAAGGACGAAGGTATAAGCTCTATCGGGCAATGGGTTCGATAACTGCAATGCGCCGAGGTTCGGCCGATAGATACTTTCAGGAAGAAGCCAAAAAACTTGTACCTGAGGGTATAGAGGGCAGGGTTCCTTATCGCGGCAGGGTTTCAGAAGTAATATATCAACTAATTGGGGGTCTTCGTTCTGGTATGGGTTATTGCGGGTCCAAAACCATATTCGAACTGAAGGAAAAGGCTAAGTTTATCAGAGTCACTAAAGCTGGTCTTAAAGAAAGTCATCCACATGATATAACTATTACCCGCGAAGCACCAAATTACGAACCGTCCGGATAACTTTTATAATCACTAAATCCGCCTTTATTCCTGAACAAATAAGACCAGACATCCACTTCTAAAGGGGAGACTATTTACCTATATTACCATTCTTATTACTATTCTTACTACTCTTCTTGGTTTACATAAGATATATTATCGGCAAAAAGAACGGTTGTTTTATGGGGGTTGTTCGGGCGGCTTTTGCTTTAATTTACTAATATGGTTTTGACTTGTGCGGCTGGCAGGAACTATGTAATTACTTAAAATTAAAACTTGAACTTTTCGGCGATTTTGTTGACTCCTAACGGGCATTTCCACTACTCCCCTCTGAGGGATTGAATAATGCCGATTAAACAGAATATGCCGATGATAAGTACAGGAATAATCTCAATAATAAATACCAACGACATCAAAATTCCGAAGGGACTGATACGAAGGTCGACTAAGGCAATGATTAAGATGGTGAACGTTATTAAGAAATAAACTATCGACCAGCCAGTGCCGTAGAGGGATAGAACCAAACCCTGCTTTGCGTGGAATTTGGCAAACCTATTGTCTTTTAGAACAAGCAGTGGAATCAAAAACAGCAGGCCTATATACGACATCCAGACTAAGCTCTTAGCTTCTTGAATGGCTTTATCTTCTGTACCCATTGTACCCCATTTGGACTATCGAATAAAAAAGGCCGGAAGAGGTCTCTCCCGGCCTTTGAAACTTCAGCAGTTTTTACATCTTTATTTTTTCAGCGATTGGCCCGAAAATCGGCATTTTCCAGTATTTGCCACCTAAGGCTTGAATAATGCCAATGATGGCGAGGACGAAAAAGAGTATACCATAGGCAAGCCAGAGAAGAATATTTAGGACCCAGCCAACGTAGGGTATGAAGGCAAAAATGAATGTGATTATGAGTAACGCAATGCTAATAACCACAGCACCGATACAAAAAATCATCCCCTGCTTCCCGTGGAATTTGGCAAACTTGTTGTCTTTCGCCGCCAGAAGCGGAATGAGAAAGAGTATCCCTAAGTAGCCGAGCCAGGCTAAACCTTTACCTTCTTGGACTTCTTTATCTTCAGTTGCCATTGCTCCTCCTTGTTTAGTTAGATTTTCAGCTTTTCAGCGTATGCACCTAACACCGGCATCCGCCAGTATGCCCCGGATGCTGCCTTTACGATCCCAACGACCATCAGAATGAAATAAATGAGATAAAGTAGGTACGCCACGATAGTTAGTATTCCATGGAGGAGCCAGCCGATGAGGGGAATGTGCCCGAGGATTAAATCGAGGATTGCAAAAACAAGCCAGGTAACAATCCAGAATATGAATAAGACAAGTCCCTGTTTGCCATGGAATTGAGAGAAGCTGTTTTCGCGTTGGATTAACAAAGGCAGTAGACAAAGAATCCAGAGATACCCGATGGCGGATAAGACCCGTCCTTCGGAACTATCTTTATCCTTAACCATTGACCTATCTTAATAACAATTGTTATCTTGTCAAGACTGATGGTGCGTAACTAACCAATTTTAAAATTTATTCTCCAACGTTTGGACAAGTGTTAACTGGGACTTTGCTTCTTCTTTCATGAAATGGTTCGGGTATTCGTCGATAAAAGCCTGATATACAACTTCAGCTTTTTTAAAATCACCAAGGTTCTTATAACACCGCCCGGCTGCCAGTAAGGCAAAAGGAGCATAGGGCGATTTAGGATAACGCTTATGGATCTCTTCGTATGGCTTTGCCGCTTCAGCGTAATTACCAAGTTCTTCTAAGGAATTAGCCATTCCCAGCAGTCCGACCGGTTTCAAAAAAGAGTCATCCTTGTATTTTTTGTAAAACCGTTCGAAAGCGGTTTTCGCTTCTTCATAGCGCTTGGTGTTGAAATAAATATTCCCCAAATAGAACCACGCTTTGATGCCCAGTAAGTCCGAGGGATACCGTCGGGCAAGGTCCATGAATTTATCCTCGGCGATCTGGGCTTCACCGGACGAATAGTATCCCAATGCTTCGGTGAAACCCAAGGAAATGTTAGGATTCTGCCTGCCTCTCCCCTGTAAATAGAATATCAGGGCAACAACCGCAACGACAAAAATCGCCACACCGGTGAGAAATTTCTTTTTATCCCGGTAATAGAGCGACGAAACCTTGGTAACGAGCTCTATAAATTTGTCTTCTTTTATTTCCTTTTTTTTCATTATATTTTCTCCTTCATACCCCCGGTGAGATTCGAACTCACGGCCTGCGGTTTAGGAAACCGCCGCTCTATCCTACTGAGCTACGGGGGCAGCGTTAATCAAGAGTAACAACTTTTATCTGTTTTGTCAATGACTCAGGTAACACCGGAATCAGGTGCTTAAATGGAACCGGCGTGTTTCTCTTAAAGTGACAGTATCGGGGTATTAAAAAAACCCCTCCGCTTTGAGCAGAGGGGTTTTGTGGGCTAACTGGGCTTTTTACGCCCGTGCAACGTTTGTGGCTTTCTTACCTTTCGGGCTGTCAGTTATATCAAAACTAACTCTTTCGCCTTCGTTAAGGGTTTTATATCCTTCACCCACTATATCCATAAAGTGAACGAATACATCGCCACTACCGTCTTCCAGCTCGATGAAACCATAGCCCTTCTTTCCATCGAACCATTTGACTTTACCAAACATAGGCCTATCAATCCTCCTTACAAGCCTAAGATTAAACCAAAAGGTCCAGACTTGGTTGAGTTTAATAAAACCAAGGATTTTGTCAAGAGAAATCTGAGCGCTGTCCAGGACATACTATACAGTTTATGGGATTTGATTATGCTGAATATGTAATGAAAGTATTACGCTTGGCCCGGGTTAATCGAGAAAGGTTAATTAAGGAGGTGAAAAAGCATGACCGATGGAACCCGTATCAGCTATAAGCAGCTCAGGAAGATCAATCCCCAGGCTGCCCGACAGGCAGTCGTGGAGTACCTCAAGACCAACGGTCATAATATCTCAAACGCGGCTCAGGCATTCGGGATTAACCGACCGGTGGTGTATGA
Source organism: uncultured bacterium (assembly GCA_964356135.1). Classification (GTDB taxonomy): domain Bacteria; phylum Hydrothermota; class Tepidihabitantia; order CAYHGV01; family CAYHGV01; genus CAYHGV01. Next base: position 8,819 of record CAYHGV010000081.1, on the reverse strand, counting down.
TATCGTCAAAAAAGAGCGCGAGGGTGATTTAAAAGACCGTTCCCGCACTCCCCACCATCAGCCTCGCAAGACCCCCAAAGAGATCGAAAAGAAAGTCATTGCGGTAAAAACCAAGACCCGATTGGGTCCTGAGCGGCTCTCCCGGTATCTCAAACGGTATGAAAACATAGCCGTCCCGGCCGGCACCATCCGTCATATTGTGAGAAGGAATAAAGATACTCTCAGCTATGCCATTGCCTCTCGGAAGCGAAGACGAGAAAAGCGAGAGTTTGTCGATTGGTATTCCGCAAAGCCCTTTGAAATCGTCCAGATGGATGTCAAATTCATCAGGGATCATAAGGCGTTAACCCACGAGCAGATTATTCATCTTGATCGGTACCATATTCCCAATTATCAGTGGGGTGCTTTGGATGTAACCTCCCGATTCAAGCTCATTGCGTTTTCACGAGAGAAATCCTGGACGAATGGGTTATGCTTTTATCTCTGGGTTATTTCCTATCTGAGGTCATCAGGGGTTACCTGCCGTATCATTTTTACGGTTGATAACGGGGAAGAGTTTGGATGCAAATCCTGGTTGAAGGTCCGGGAGCTTCGGAAACTGATTGCTGGTTTTGGGTGTCGGCTGATTCAGAATCATAAAGGTCATCCGGAGGAAAATGCACATCTTGAGCGTTCCCACAGAACTGACGATGATGAGTTTTACATACCGAGAGTGTTAACCATCAAATCGGAGAATGGCCTCATCGATGAAGCCCTGGGTTACATTTACTATTATAACAATCTAAGAGAACACTCCTCGTTAGACAATCAAACACCGTATGAGTATTTAAAGAAACAGCTGCCCGGTCTTGACGATAAAATCCGATATGTTATACCTCTTATGCTGGATACAGTGTCGATTGAATTAGGTCCCTGGAGTGGATACAATGTCCTGGCCCAGAACCAATCTTATCCTTTGATGTTACCGTTTTAAGCTGACTGTTAAATCCGTGAATGCGGCGGTTCCTTGATTTTTAATGCTTGCTTCATTTTTAAAAACGCGATATCTACCCCATTCATTTTTTAAAAGCGACCACCAGTCAACTGCCAATCCTTTTACGAGATACTCATTGGGCAGCGACCCCGTTTTTCTATCGTGCATCACCCTCCACTTCCTTGGCAGTGTTTTTTAGAAATGAGCGGGGCAGACATTTGCCGCCCCGCTCATTTCCGTTTTACTTCTTTACTTAATAAGAATCAATTTCTGAATCGCTTGGTAATTTGGAGTCTCAAATCGTATGAAGTAGACGCCACTGCCCGCCCTGACGCCGGCATTGCTGATTCCATCCCAGGTCACCGTCTTTGCGCCAGCACTCTCGTGCCTTTCAACAAGAGTTTTAACGAGCTTACCCATGGGGTCGTAAACCTTTAACCCAACGAACGATGGATAGGGAAGAATATATCTTACCACTGTGGCGCTGGTGAATGGATTGGGCCGGCCTGCCGTAAGTTCAAAGGTGTGGCGAGAATTTCCGGTTTCGACAACAGCTTCCGGCTTCAAGCTATCAGCGAAACCCTTGACCGAAATCGCTCCAGAGAGGACATTGTTTTCAGGATAGGCGTCCATAGGATGAATCGCGGTTACAGTCACCGGACTGCTACTCGTTACCTTCCACTCCTTGAAAGGCTCAGACTTTGATTCTCCAAAGAAGAGGTGAACATCGATTGTATCCGCGTATTCATCGCCAATCTGACAGGTGGCAGGAAAGGTTTCATCATAGCTGCCGAGATTAGCGAACTTGGCAATGGGTGTAATAATAGCTCCGACCTCGACCTCTTCTGATGGTAGTAGGAGTTCAAAAACACTAACATCATGGGGTTGTCCAACTACTCCCCGGAAAGTAATCCCTCCGCCACCGATCTGTTCCCCTGTGCCCGGCCGCTCTAATCTGCTCGAAATAGTGAAGGGACCGTATTCACCATCTCCTGCGCCTTTTACAGGAGTTATGAGCATTCTAATTGGCAAGAGGGTATCATCTTGGCCAAGGGGTATCGGCTCGCCTTCTGGGAATTGCTCAAGTCCTGCCTCCCAGCCTCGCGGTAGATTTTTTCGGTCAAGATTCAGGAACATTATGACCGGCTCACCAGTAGGATTACCCGCATTGAAGGTAACGGCGGTCATCGCTCCACCAGACAAACCGGAAACGATGTTGACATTATGATGAGCGACATCATTGTCCTGCGGAGCCCAGGAGTTTGTAACCGCATCGACCGAGGTCTGAACCGCTGCGACAATACAGTAGTGACCTTCATCAAAGTCACTGGGGGTAACTGTCCAGGGGAAGCTGAATTCCTGCTTGCCTTCAACAAGAGTATTACCGGCTGCCGGTATCGTCTGGGAGTAAAGGGTGTTTGTCCATTTATAGGGTAAGCCATACATCGGCTCGACACCGGTATACTTCTCGACCTCGACCGTAATATTGGCGGTTTGGTCAGTAGGCATCATATTTCTTGCGGTAACATAGATCGTGGCGGGATCACCTATTACCGGTGGGTCAGGAACGATTCGGATATCAGGACTTTCCCAGAACGGACTACCGGTATACGGAGTGCAGCCATAGTCGTCAGTAGCGTCTTTAATCCAGACCCGCTCATTAGGATTATCGGGATATTGATAGGCAACACCATCCCGGTCGTCCTGCTCAATGGTCCGTTTCTGGGTTTCACCAAGACTACTCCAACCGTACATCGTCTTAGTGCCATTTGCACTTGAGGGGTTGTAGAGGTCTACCAGGCACAGGCTATGGCCAAACTCGTGGGTAGCGATGTCCTGAACATCCATTGCCCCGGGTGGACAGGACGCTGCCGTAGACCAGGTATAATAGGTATTGAACTCAACCCTTGAGCTGGTAAGCCGCTGGGTGGAAGTATTAAAGGAGAGATGATTGACCGCTATCGTGCCGCCAGAACCAAGGTTCGCCCAGGAGACTGAAAATGCTCCAGTCCCGCTGGTTGTGCCTCCGTAAGAGAAGTCCATATAGGAACGGCACTCATCTTCCCAGGGTTGCCAGGCGTTCTGTAATGCTGTAGAAGCACCCGCCGGTGCTCCGGTGAGGTTGAAATAGTAGGTTACCGGGAGATCGGCATTATTCCACTTTACCTGGATACCAGGGTACCCGTATATCCCCAGGTCAACCACATAGCCCAGGGCAGAAGGGGTTGAGAGTAAAAGCCCAAGTACAAGTAATGGCACACATTTAATCCATTTTTTCATTGCACCCTCCTCCTACTCCTTTTCGAGTTTTTTGGCGATTGCCTTAATTTCACTGATGAAGAGTTCGACCGGGATATTTTTTTCTATCACCATATCGTTTTTGATGGTGTATTTCCCCTGAAAATTTCCGAAGACGCCCCTTGTTTTTTGTGCAGTCTCTTTATCGAGAAAGACGATAACCTCCTCGCCACTTTGAAAAACAGGTGCATCCTCAGCCCAGGTTACAATATCACCAATACAGCCACCCGGATATTTGACTGTCATTTCCTTCTCCTGAGGGATGCCTTTAATCGGCTCCGTTAGTGAAAGGGAAGCATAGGAGCTGACTTCAGTTTGATCTTCATTCCAAGCACAGCGGATGTTATCAACCTTAGCTCGAATCACCAGGTCGGAGTTGCCGGTAAGGTCTTCTAAATCGAGTTTTATCATTATTGCGTTGGAGACCTGGGGTAAGAGACCTAAAAGGATAATACTGATTAAAAGGCTAACCTTTTTGAACATGTCAACCCTCCCTTCTTGGCTGATTTTTTTTTAATCAAGTTCAAGGCGTTTTGTGCATGACATTAATATTCATTTCTTCGCACCTTGTTCGAGAAGAAAGACTCAGCGTATAGTCTCTTTTGTTTACCTCCTTTCGTGAATAACAGCCGGCTTTATTAACAATTAAGATGGTGTTTGGAGCTCATTTAGTAGTAGGGTAGTTATTACTCGGAGCGATAAATGTTTGACACCTGGCTATCAATTTAATGAACATTATCAGTGTAAAAACCGGTAATAGTGTCGGATATAAACCGCTCCCCTTAATAGGTTCATACTACGGGATGATATTTTCTTCGACAAACCGGAGCAGAGGAAGAAAGAATTTCCCAACATGTTCAAATCAACCTCCTTTGGATAAGGTGATTTTAAAAGATTTTGAGGTTTTGTCAAGGAAAATCTTTTCTGAAACGACCCTCAACCACCCCTCCTTAAGCTCGGCTATGATCGTAGCCATTTTATAAATCACCAGAATTCAACGGTAAAATCCTTAAATTCGCACCTATATTCCTGCCAGGTAACCAACAACTTGGTAATCCGGGCTGAGCGCGGTCCGATCCTTAACTGCTCAATATAATCAAGTATCAAACCTTTATCTCCTTCGACGACGACTTCAACGTCTTCATTCGGCAGATTGCGGACATAGCCGGTAAGATCCAACTGGCAAGCCTGGTGATGGGCAAACCATCGATAACCAACACCCTGGACCATGCCGCCGATAAGTATTTGAGCTCGTCCGTTCACCGCTCCTTAATCAACGAAACCGGCTAATGAGTGAAAATGCTTTTTCAACCGCCGCCTGGGCAGTTGCCACCCGAATTATCGGCGCATCAATCTCCCAGGTCTGCAAGCCGATGACCGGTTTCTCTAACGCCAGCGCAAAACTGATTTCAGAGAGGGTGCCGTAACCACCGGCAATTGATATTAAAACATCAGCTGAGCGGACAATGATTACATTCCGCGACAGAGACAGGCCGGTCACTATCGCTATATCGAAATAAGGATTTGCTTCTCCCCTTTCTGAACCGGGGAGAATTGCGACCGTTATCCCTTCTGCCTTTTTGGCGCCAGCGCAGGCTGCTTGCATCACCCCGCCTAAGCCACCGCAGACGAGGACACCTCCGTTTTTGGCAATCTCGTAGCCGACATCAAATGCCACTTTCTTTATTTCGTCCGAGCATTCAGAGGATCCAATGACGCCGATCTGGGGTAAATTCTTTAAATTATTGAAACCACAGATTGACACAGATGGACACCGATAATTTAAATTCCAAATACGAAGTATAGCTGGAGAAGAACGATATCAACACAGATGTATTATTCAAATTCAATATAGCCAATATACGGTAAATTGCGATATTGTTCGTTGTAGTCGATCCCATAACCGACGACGAACTTATTGGGGATGGTGAAGCCGAGATAGTCAACTTGTATTTGGACCCGATGACGTTCAGGTTTGTCCAGCAGAGCACACACCCGAAACGATTTGGGATTTCGCAAGAGCAGCATATCCTTGATGTAATTAAGGGTGACGCCGGTATCAATTATATCCTCAACCAGGAGAATATCTTTTCCTTCAATCGGCGTTTTCAGATCAGCTACCACCTGAACCAACCCCGAAGTTTCGGTTCCTGCACCATAGCTCGAAACGGTCAGAAAATCACAGGTGACGGGCAGAGAAATTTTCCGTATCAGGTCGGCCATAAAAATCCACGCCCCTTTCAGGATACCGACGGCGACGATTTCGCGGTTATTATAGGCGACGGATATCCGGGCAGCGAGTTCTCCTACTTTGCTCTGAATTTCCTCTTCCGAAATCAATGAAATCAGTCTCGGGTTTTTTTTCATAATAAAATCGGGGTGATCCGGTTTGAACGGACACCTTTCCGACCTTTCATCGGGGAGACTGGATTTGAACCAGCGACCCCCTGGTCCCGAACCAGGTGCGCTATCCGCTGCGCTACTCCCCGTTTGTCAGAACGCGCTTCCTCATTACGCCACGCCCCGCAATCAATACTTTAACTAATTTAAGTTACTATAGATTTAGTATCTGTCAAGGGCGGTAATCGATAACCGACGTTGATTATAAACCCTGTAACTTCTATACCATTTTACCGTCATAAACAGTACTAAATAAGCTAAATAAGGAGGCTCTGTATGCGAAGGTTTATTGCTAAGGCTGGAGTGGTTAGTCTTATGCTCGTTCCTTTATCTTTTGTCGCCTGTAAAGGAAAGCCGCAAACGGTGATCACCACCGAGAAACCCGATGTTCTCTGCCCAATCTGCGGGATGAAACTGAATCCCGAGGATAGTCAATGGCGCACTGAAATCAAGCTGAAAAACGGCGTAACATTTCAATTTCATACCCCCAAACACGCATTTCTCTATTATCTTAACATCCAGGAGTATTCGGCCGGCAAATACCGAACCGCAGACGTCGACTCGTTTTTGGCCCACGACTACTTCAGCAAGGATTTGATTTCGGCGTTTACCGCCCATTACCTGGTTGGAAGCAGGATTAACAGCCCGATGGGTGCGGACATAATCCCGATGCCCCCGGATAGCGTCTCAAAGTATGTCTCACTCTACGGCGGTCGGTATGCTCGGTTCAGCGACATCGATAAAAAAACGGTTTTGGATTTACAAAAACCGCCCACCGGTGAAGTCCAGACCGAAGCAAAAACTGCTATCGACCCGGTCTGTGGAATGACCGTTGCTACCGCTTCGGCAAAATCTCAAAGTCTGGTTGCTCAGTATCAGGGCAAAACCTACTACTTCTGTGTTGCCCAGGACCGGGATGCATTTATAAAAAATCCCACCCCGTTCATTAAATGAAATCAGTCGTACTGCCCCTCGTCTGTGCCGCTCAGTTAGCAGTTGCCCAGGCGGTTAGTTTAGATTCGCTGATTGCCGAAGCGGTTAGGGTAAATCCCGAGCTTGCGGCAGCACAGGCGCGGGTGGCGATGTATGCGGCTCGCGCTTCGTCCCAGGGTGCTCTCCCCGACCCGGTTCTCAGCTTTCGCTATCGGGAATCGGAAGTGGCGCTAACCCAGATGGTCCCGTTTCCTACAAAGCTCGCGCTTAAAACTCGGGTTGCTAATCAGGAACGGGCTGAAGCCGAAGAGCTCTATCAAGCAGCAAAATTAAAAATAATCAAAGATGTTAAGACCGCATTTTTCGACCTCTACTATCTCAATCATGCCCTTGCCATCATCCGGCAAAACCAGGCGGTCTTGAAAGGATTTTCAAAAGTATTAGAAGCCCGTTATGCTGCCGGTCTCGTTCCCCAGGCTGAACTGTTAACCGCCAACGTTGAACTTTCTAAGTTCATCGATCGTGAGACCAACCTTGAGCAGATGGGGCTGGAGGCAGAGGCTCGCCTTAATCGATTATTGGATCGTTCGAGCGATAGCGCAATCGGCGAGATGAGCGAACCGGAAGAAATAAAATTCAATACCGCCCAAATAAAAAACTTCGCGCAGCAGGCGCAGGCAAAACGGCCCGAACTGTTGGCTGCTCAAGAAAAGATAACAAAGAACCAAGCGATGGTGGCGCTCAGCCGGTGGGAGTATTTCCCCGATGTCGATATTGGAGTTTCGTATATGGTGAACGAGAAAATGTCCAACGCAATGATTGGAATATCGCTACCTATCTGGTGGTGGCGAAAACAGAATCCAATGGTCAAAGAGGCTTTGGCGGAAAAGGCGATGAACCAACACGAATATCAGTCGATGGTTGCGGAAACCGACTATATGGTCACCGACCTGGTTACGAAAATCGATAAGAACGATAAACTCGCAACCCTCTACCGGACAACGATTATCCCCCAAGCACGCCAGGCATATGAAGGCGCACTCACCGATTATCAGTCTAACAAAGTTGACTTCCTTATGGTTCTCGATAATCTGATGACCACCTTCATGTACGAGGATGAATACTACATGAAACGGTCGGAGAATTTTAAGGATTTGGCTGAGTTGGAAAGTATCGTCGGTCAAAAATTCTAGTAGGAGGATAGCGATGAAAAAGAGACGCAGAATTTTTTTCTTGGCGGGAGTTGGGATCATCTTTTCTGTCATTTCAATCATACTGCTTATCGGCGTTGCCTGTAAAAAAGAAATGCCCAAAAAACCTTCGAATACCGTAGCGGCAAAGGTTCTTTACCACTGCCCGATGCACCCAACGTACATCTCGGACAGACCCGGTGACTGTCCGATCTGCGGGATGCGGTTAGTTCCGATCGAAGATACAACTACCGGCAGTTATTCCGACAGTTCGTCGGTAGAAGTGGTGGCGGGCCGCACCGCGATTGGTCTTTCCTTGGAACGGCAACAACTGATTGGCGTCCGTTCGCTGCCGGTAACAAAACGAAATTTAGAAAAGACAATTCGCACCGTTGGTGAAATTGCCTACGACCCTGAGCTGTATTCTGCCATTGCCGAATACCAGCAGGCGTTAAAAACCCGGACCGAACTTACGGCCAGTCCGATTGACCAAGCCCGGGAAGGCTCAGATGCTCTGATCAAAGCGGCACAGCTCAAATTGAGGTTGATGGGTTTAAGTGATGGACAGATTCGAGAATTGACCGCAACCTCGGACAAGCCTGTGAATCTCCTGGTCGGAACCGGTGGTCGGGTCTGGGTCTATGCCCAGATTTACGAATATGAAATGTCGTATGTCAAACCCGGTCAAACCGTCGAAGTCACGACCCAAGCCTATCCGGGTCAGGTTTTTATCGGGCGCATCAAAGCCCTTGACCCGGTATTGAATCCCGAGACCCGCAGCCTCCGTGTTCGGGCGGAAGTCGAAAATCGCTCCGGGTTTTTAAAACCACGGATGTTTCTCGATGTGAAGATCCGAGTTCCGTTAGGAGAGCTCCTCGCACTTCCCGAAGATGCGGTCATTGATACCGGCGAACGAAAAATAGTTTTTATCGACCGGGGCGATGGTATGTTTGAGCCGAGGGCAGTAGAACTCGGAGATGAAGCCGAAGGTTATTTCTCGGTGCGTAGCGGAATATCCGAAGGCG
>CAYHGV010000080.1:0-13689 GCA_964356135.1 uncultured bacterium | reverse complement strand
TCCATAATATCCGTTGGTATTAAACCCTGCAACGCCGGCCGTTTTCGAAACCTGGGTAAACGTCCCATCGCCGTCATTCTGCCAGAGGAGATTAGGCTGAAGGATATAGTTCGAGATATAGAAATCCTGCCAGCCGTCGTTATTGAAATCGCACCAGGCTACCGCCCGGCCTGCCAGACGGGGATAATCACCGACTTCGGCATCCGCGGTCTTATCGGAAAATGTACCATCCCGGTTGTTCTTGTAAAAACGGTCGGGCCAGGGTCCTTTATAACCGGTCGCGGTGAAATGGAGAAAACCCGGAGCAGCAATGTCGATGAACCCGTCTTGAGTTGAACACCCCCAGGCCGCGCCTTCGGTATCAAGGGTATCCTTAAAAACGTTTACCGTATCGGTCACGTTCTCAAAGGTGCCGTCGCCTCGATTATGCCAGACAATTTCGTGGGGACCTAAACCGGCAAAACAGAAGAGGTCGACTGAACCGTCGTTATCATAATCGCCGAACACGCCCCCTGCCACCGGTGTACCACCGATTCCAATATCATTGGTGATTTCTGTGAAGGTATAGTCCGGTGGTCCGGAGTTTTTGAAAAGGCGATTACCGCCGACCAGGATATCGAGATAGCCGTCCTGGTTATAATCAGTAACCGCAAGCTTTCCCGATGCCGCACCGCTTAATCCGACTCCATCGGTTACATCGGTGAAATTTATCTGCGCCGGGGCAATCGACACCAAACCCAAAAGCCAAACAAACACATACCGCATCATGGTTCCTCCTGTTTCACTGGTTAGTCTTTAACGACCACAATTTTCCTGGTCACCATCTCGTTCCCCGCTTTGATCCGAACGAAATAGACTCCGCTTCTTCCGACGGCTATCGTCTCGTCATGCCAGCCGACAGAACCAGATGGGGCGGTTATGACGATCCGCGCTCCTCGGCGGTCGAAGATCGTAATCTCGACATTATCTTTGCTCGCCGGGATGCAATAACGGATCTTGACCGGACTAAGGCTGACCGTAGGAACCTGAATCTGAAAAACATCCTTTCTTTTGTTGTCTGCGATCGCAGCAGAAAATTCATAGACCCAGAGTCCGTCTTCGGTACCGGCAAAGAGCTGTCCGGTATCGGTCGGCGATTGAGCGAGGAACAGGACGACCAGATTGCCCAAGCCTTCATTCAGCGAGGTCCAGCTCTCTCCCCCGTTCCGGCTAATACCGACGCCGTATCCCGAATCGGCGGCATAGACAACATTCGAATCCTGCTGATTGACAACCACGGCCGTAGGATACACCAGCCAGTAAGAAACCTGCCAGGTCAGTCCATAATCATCGGATTTGTAAATTCCGTCCGAGTAACTTCCCGCACCGAGGGCTGCGTAGAACGGACCCAAATGATGAAAACCATCAATGCTTCGAGCCGGCAGTTCGACCGCTGAACACGGTTTCCATTCCATGGCCGAGGTCAGGTAATAGATACCATTACCGGCACCGGCTAACGGAATCGGGGTTGAGTCGGTCGGATTAGTATAACTCAGGGCATAGACCTTGATATCGGCTAAACCATTGTTGAACTGACTCCAGGTATTTCCCGAATCATCACTCCGATAAATTCCTCCACCATTCGTCCCGAGCATCATCGATGTGGGTCCGACCAGAGGAAAGGTCAGGCAGGTTGGAAAGACCGCCCAAAAAAGCAGCTCCCAGGAATCCCCGAGATCGGCTGAAAACCAGATGCCGTCCGAACGGCTGCCGGTCGAAAGCAGTCCATAAACCTTCGAAGAATCGATCGGGTCAAAAACCAGATAATGGAAACCATTCCGAACCTTCTCCCAGCTCACACCCCGATCGGCTGAACGGAAGAGACCGCTGGAGGTTGCTGCAAAAATAATTTGAGGGTTACTCGGATGAACCGATACCGACCGGACCGTGTCATTATCGAATCCAAGACTCCGCCAACCGGTGTGGGCAGGAGCGGTAAGAAAAAATAATGCTATGACAAAACCCCGCATTGGCTACCGCCGTATCTCACCCAAGGTTATGTTACCTTCAATCTCACTTATTCTTATGGGTACAACCGAACCGGGGTATCGATGGCCGGTATCAGACAGCGAGACCCGGATATAGTTATCGGTAAGGGCACGGCCATTCCTTTCCAGCACTGCCTCGAGCGGCCGGTCTTGAAATCGCTTCCGATACTCCAAAAATTTTCGTGCACCCACCTCCCGCAAAATGTTTGAGCGGCGATGCTTCTCCGCTCTCGGAACCGGATCTCCCCACTCATACGCCGGAGTACCGAGTCGGGGTGAATAGCTGAAAACGTGGATATAGGCGAATGGCAACTCTTCCACTATTCTTTTAGTCTCTAAAAAAGCGCTCTCGTCCTCACCCGGGAATCCAACGATTACATCGGTGCCCAGAGCGACCCCCGGAATTTTTTTATCGACCGCGTCAATTCGGTCAATGTATTCGGAAACCGTGTAGTTCCGGCCCATGGCGCGGAGTATCCGGTCGGCGCCTGACTGTAACGGCACATGGAGATGGCGGCAGAGGGGCATCGCGTCCCACCGGCTCAACAGCGCCGGGGTTATTGTTTCGGGCTCGATTGAGCTGAGTCGGATACGCGGCAGGTTGCGGACCGTTTGTAAAATTCCTAAAAGTCCGGCGAGCGAACCGTCAATATCGACGCCGTAGACGCCGAGATTAAGGCCGACCAACACAATCTCTCCGAAGTTCTGGTCCCGTAACTGCTCGACTTCGGATGTAATGAAACCCGGCGGTTGGGACCGAGGTCTGCCCCGAATGCGGGAGGCGATGCAGAACGAACAACCGTTGGAACAGCCGTCCTCGATTTTTACAAACGGTCGGCTGCGTGCGGTCCGGATCGGGCACTGGTCGGTAAGGGTATCTTTTTCCGCCCGAGCGATCAATCGATCGATACCTGGAATCATTTCGATTGTGTCGCGCTGGTGAACGACGAGGCAACCGGTGACCACGATCTCGGGCTTGGGCGAACATTTTGAAATTCGACGGATCAGATTTAACGAAGTCCGGTCCGCTTCTTTCGTAACCGTGCAGGTGTTGATAATACAGAGATCGGCAGAGGAAAATCGTTCGGCGAGTTCGTACCCCTGCTCTTCGAGGCTATGTTGTATGCTATCGGATTCTGCTTGATTGAGTCGGCAACCAACGGTGAGTACTGCGGCCCGCGCCATCTACTTACACATAGCCACCAGTAAAAAAGAAATCCGTTGGGCGATCTAATTCTAGGCGGAGCGGAGCAAAACTACGAAAACCAGCAGGGCATGGTGAACCGGCAACAGCGTTCTCGTTTTCAGAATTTCTTGCACAGCGTGATAGTGTTGTATTCCTGCTCATTCGACCAGATGCACACCAGGAGTCAGTCGGATTATTGGGTGAAGAAAATTTAACATTGAATTTCCCTCCACTTTATTCTTAAAAGGGGACAAATCGGGTTCTATCTTCTTCACCGGACACCGTAACCAGGTGTTATAGCGGCTCATACCGCCATTTTTCTTCGATAGCTGTTCTCCAACCGACACCTCGCTCATGACCGGAATTATTGAAGATGCTCCTCTAACGGGAACGTCTCCTTTTTTTCTTCCGGTTCCTCCGGCTCAGCCGATTCATCCGGCCTATCCACCGCCTTTTCCGAGAGGCTCACCCGACGGGCATTGGGGTCGATGCGCTTGATAAGCAGATCGAGCTCTTCGCCTAAATTGTATTTATCCTTCGCCTTTTTCAAACCCTTGCGGCCGAGCTGGTGTAATGGCACAAACCCTTCGATGCCATAACCGGTGATTTCTACGATCACCCCGGATGCGGGCAGGTCGATAATTTTGCCCTTCACCGTCGCTCCTTCTTTATGCTCTTTCAGTAACCGGTAAAAAGGGTCTTCCTTTGTTTGCTTTGAGCCTAATGCGATGCGTCGATTCTCTTTGTCAATCGCAAGGATGACCGCCTCAATTTTCTGATTCTTCTTCAAGAGCTCACGGGGATGTCGAACCCGTTTGGTCCAGGAAAGGTCGGACGTATGGATCAGTCCCTCGATGCCTTCTTCGATCTCGACAAATGCCCCGAAATCCTTTAAGGACTTTACCCGGCCTGAAATCCGATCCCCGACCGCATACTTTTCGTCAACCAGTGACCAGGGGTCAGGCTCGGTCTGCTTCAAACCTAAAGAAATACGCCGATTCTCCTTGTCGATATTGAGAACGACCGCCTCAATAACCTGGTCGACTTTCAAGAGCTGTCCCGGATGGCGGACGGTTTTGGTCCAGGACATTTCCGAGACATGGATCAGACCTTCGATCCCCTTTTCCAGTTCGATAAAAGCGCCATATTCGGCGATGCTCGTAACCCGACCTTTCACCTTTGAACCAATCGGATACTTCTCCTCGACAACCTCCCACGGATGGGGCGTCAATTGCTTCAAGCCAACCGTCACCCGGCCGGTCTCCCGGTCAAGCGAGAGAACTTTAAGCTTCAAGGTTTCTCCAACTTTCACCACTTCCGAGGGGTGAACGATCTTATTCCAGGAGATATCGGTAATATGAAGGAGGGCATCGATGCCGCCGATATCAATAAACGCACCGAAATCGGTGAGGTTTTTTACCGTTCCATCGACAAGTTCACCGACGTTGAGTTTTCCCAAAATTTCATGGCGCAGCTTCGCCTGATGTGCTTCTACCAGCAGTCGGCGTGAAACAACAATATTCTTTTTCGACCAGTTAACCTTGATAATCTTAACATCAAACTCCCGATTAATGTACTCTTCGAGATTGGCAACCGGCCGGATATCAACCTGGGAACCAGGCAGAAAGGCATCTAAACCCAAAACCGTTACCTGAAGCCCTCCCTTAACCTTTTTCTGGCCGAATGCTTTGACCGGATCTCCCTTGTCAGATTTTTCCCGAATCGTCTCCCACGCGAGCTGAAAATCCGCCTTCCGTTTCGAAACGACCGGTAACCCTTCTCGGTCCTCCAAGGATTCTAAGAGCACCCAAACATCTTTCCCTTCAACGGCATCGTCACTGTTAATAAACTCCTCTAAGGGCAGGATGCCTTCGGATTTGAGTCCAAGGTCGATCAGAACCGACGAACCCAGTCGTTTGATTATTTTACCTTTGATGATGTCACCGGGAGTAAAAGTCTGAAACGTCTCATTATAAATATTCACCATTTTTGAGGTTTCACTATTTTTATCTGTCATGGCCGTTAGTCCTCCTTATTTTTATTTTTTGGTTGTACCAAATCATGGGAATTTCTTACTAAATTTTGAATTGCTCGGTTTACTTCTTCGGTGTAGCGCAGATAATCTTCCTTCGATCTTTTATAGCCGTTGGGATAAATCGGTGTACCAAAACGGACACCGATTCTCCGCTGGCGGCGGATAAACGAGAGTACTGACCCGGCTTTTCGCTCTTCCGGACTCGGGTGGCGAATGTCCCGGTCAATTGCAAAGGCGATAAACGAATCCCGGATACCATAGATATAGGCCGGAACCGTCGGCACCTGTTCAGTAATCGCCAACAGCCCAATTCCAGCTTTAAACGGTTGGAACTCACCGGTTCGACTCCGCGCCCCTTCAGGAAAAACCATTACCGATTGTCGGTACCGGAGGAGCTCACGGACCTTTTTGATGGCGGTGATATCAATTTCAGCTCGCCTGAGGGGAATGGCATTATAGGCGCGAATCAGCCAGGCAAAGAACTTATTGGGCCGAAACAGTTCGGCTTTGGCTAAGAAATGGAGCTCGTGTTTAGCCGCCAAGCCCAGAATAAAGGGATCCAAATTAGCCGTATGATTGGCGGCGAGAATAAATTTCCTCAATCGGGATAACTGCTCTCTGCCTTCGGTTCGGAAACCAATCAGAACTTTCGCTAACGGATAGATACTGTACCACCCCAGTAACCAGCGGAATCTCATTGCTGCAACCTCTTTTTTATCATTCCGGCCACCCGCTCGGCTTCTTGATCGATTGTCAGCTCGGTCGTATCGATCCTGACCGCATCCTCGACCATTTTCAAAGGACTGTGCTGGCGCTGGCTGTCATAACTATCTCGTTCCTTAAGGTTACCGATGACTTCCGAAAGCCCTAAGTCGATACCGCGCTCTTTTAACTCCTTCTGCCGACGTCGTGCCCGCTCATCGATCTTGGCGTCGATAAAAATCTTGAGCTGGGCATTGGGAAAAACCGTACTTCCCATATCCCGGCCTTCGCAGATTATTTTTTTCCCGTCGGCCATTTCCCGCTGGATGTCGACCATCCGTTCCCGCACCATCGCCAGGGCGGAAACCGGTGATACCCAACGATCAACCTCCGGACTACGAATTGCTTCAGTTACATCCTCTCCATCCAGATAGACGCGGATATCGGCATGGTCAAGCTTCATATCCAGCTTCGTCTCGGCAAGCAGTTTCCTGAGCGGAGCACCTTCCTTTGGATTCAATTTCTTCTTTAATACTTTTAGGGTAATTGCCCGATACATTGCACCGGTGTCGAGATAGAAAAAACCCAACTTCATCGCCGCTGTCCGGGCGGTCGTGCTTTTGCCCGACGCCGCAGTCCCATCAATGGCGACGATGAACCCTGCATTCATGCTGGGCAGTTCCAAATCCCGTCGCGTTCAATAAAACACGCGCGCAGGTGAACTTTGGTTGGCATCATCGGTTTATTCATTTCTGCCATCTTACCATAACGAACCAATCAAGTCAATAGGGGTTTACCCCTATTCGAATTCCGGTGAATCCAGGACCCCCTCGTAAGTCCTTGCTTTTTAAAGACCTTGACAATCGAGGGCCGGATTCGTATAGTAAAAACATGATCTTCGGGCGATTAGCTCAGCTTTGGTTAGAGCGCTTCCTTGACATGGAAGAGGTCACAGGTTCAAGTCCTGTATCGCCCACTACGGACTGGGGTGTGCCGACAGAGCACACCCCATATTTTTTATAGCCGATGGAAGAAAATTTAGCCCGGCTCTGGGTTTTACAGGTGGTGGATAATGAAATTGATGCCCTCACCCGGCAAGCCGAAAAGATTCCCCGCGAAATTGAAGCCCTGCGCTTACAGGTTACGGATCTGCACCAGGATATGGAAACAACGAAGCAGCATCTGATCGACCTGAAAAAACAGTACAAGTTAGCCGAAGTCGACCTGAAAACGAGCGAAGATAAAATCTCACACTATTCGGTTCAACTCTACAGTGCCAAAACTAACGAGCAATATAAAGCATTTCTGAATGAAATTGAAGCCCAGAAGCGTTCGAAAGCCGAACTCGAGGAACGGATGATTACAATCCTCGAAGAAACCGAAACCACCGAAGGGTCGATCAAAGTACACCAATCGGATCTCGAGCAAGCTGAGCGTAACGCCCAGACTGAGATCGAAAAGCTGGAAGCTACCAAACACAACCTCGACCAGGAAATCAAAAGCCGGGGTGAAGAACACCAGAAAATCATTGCCCAGCTTCATAAGGAATTTTTAAGAACCTATGAAAGGATTAAAACCGGTAAAGGCGGAATTGCAGTCGTCCGGATTACCGATGAACGGTGCGGTGGGTGCTTGACCCCTCTTCCTCCCCAACTGGTAGAAGAGGTACATACGCAGGACCATCTGATCTTCTGTGAATACTGCGGTCGAATCCTTATCGCCCCGGTTGAATAACTTGGACTCCTTTTTTGCCGCAATTGACGGCGCTTCCCGCGGCAATCCCGGTCCGGCTGGCATCGGGTTGGTCCTATCCGATCCCGGCGGTACTATCCTTGTATCCGAGGGCAGATTCATCGGACACCGAACCAACAATCAGGCAGAATACGCCGCTCTCATCTTCGCATTAGAAAAATCGTTAGAACTTAAAATTCAGAACCTGAAGGTCCAAACCGATTCCCAACTTCTCTTTTGTCAGCTCAATGGACGGTATCGAATTCTCAATCCGAAGCTCAAGCCGCTGTTTCAACAGGCACGAGAACTCATCCAGCAATTACGCAGCTTCGAAATAGTCCTGGTCAATCGTGAAAAAAACCGTGAGGCGGACAAAGCGGCTAAAAGGGCATTAACCGTAGCGGCTAATAAGGCGTTAGCCGGGGCGGCTAAAAAAAGACCCACTCCTGCAGTGCGCAAACCGATAACCGCTTTGGGGGCTAAAAAACAGTTGAAATTCGTCTGAGGTAAAGATGAAATCGCCGAAGGTTTTGTTGATGCCCGTTGCCAGCATTCTATTATGCTCTCTTCCTTTTCAATGGACACGGTTCATCGCCCGGATTATCGGTCGGTTCGAGTACCTCAATGCTCGAACCCGACGCCATACCCTTATCACCAATCTCAGCCACACTTTACACGCTCAAAACCCGACCCCGACCGAACTCAACCGTGCGGTCCGCAGAACTTTTGAAAATCTTGCTTTAAGCATCATCGGTTTTTTACAAATTCCACGATTTACTCGCTCCGGCATTTCCCAACTGACGATCCGACATGGATTAGAATATATTGACCAGGCTTTGAAACGCGGCCGCGGCGCGATATTGGTCTCAGCTCACCTTGGTGACTGGGAATTGGCATGCGCCTCCTTTGCCCGCCTCGGCTATTCGATAGTTCTGGTGTCGGAGCAGGTCCGGGGCGGCCTGACCAAAACATTAGGCTTTTATCGACGCTGGGCAGGGGTCGAAGTAGTGCTGATGAACGAACCGATTAAAATGGTCCGGGCTTTGAAAAATAATAAAATCCTCCTCTTAGCCGGCGATCGTGATCTCACCGGTACCGGGATCGAGCTTCCATTCTTTAACGGTCTTCGTAAGATTCCCCGCGGCCCGGCTGCATTTACCCTTAAAACCCGGGCAACTCTGCTTACCGGTCTCTTTGTTTTAAACCCCGTTCCTGGAAAACCTCCTTATTTCGGCAGGATTGAACCTCCAATCGAATATACACCCACCGGGACGGTCAACGACGATACCAACAAACTCACCCGAATTTTATCGGAACGTATCCAGGCCTACATTCGGGAGTATCCTGAGCAATGGTTCGTTTTCCAACCTGACTGGCGATGAAAGCACTGACGGTGAAGATTAAAACCTTGCGGGCGATACCTCTTCCCCGCTATCAAACCCGAGGTTCATCCGGCCTCGACCTCTATGCAGCCGAAGATTCGCTTGTAAAACCGGGGACAGTGAGGGCAATCCCCACCGGCATTGCCTTGGAAATTCCTGCCGGTTTTGAAGCCCAGGTGCGTCCCCGATCCGGACTTGCCCTGAACCATGGTATCGGCATCTTAAACGCACCCGGCACGATTGATTCCGACTATCGCGGTGAAGTCAAAGTCATTCTCTTCAATTTTGGGAAACGGACATTCAAAATCAAAAAAATGGACCGTATTGCCCAGCTCGTCTTTTCCCGGGTGCTGAAGATCAAGTGGAAGCACGTGAAGGCATTGAAAAATTCGAGCCGGGGCGCCGGTGGTTTCGGTCATACCGGTTAACCACTCCCGGTGTTCTGGGAAATCCCCACCGTCATTGACAAAATTACCTTTACCTTTATACTTTCCCAAGCGTGACTAAGGTTAATAACGTTATCGCACAGGAAGCCAACCGGAGGCAGGCCAGCTTGCTCGCCCCGTTGGAGAAGAAGTGTCTTATTTGGATGGCCCGTCGGACCCCGGCTTGGGTCAGTCCCGATCATTTCACCATCATCGGTCTTATCGGTTTGCTCGGCGCCGGTCTCAGCTACTGGTTTGCCCGTTATCATAAACTGGGATTGGTCCTGGCGATTATTTTTCTTGCGGTAAACTGGTTCGGTGATAGTCTGGATGGAACCCTTGCCCGGGTCAGAAATAAAGAACGGGTTCGGTACGGGTTTTATGTTGACCATATTGTCGATGCCTTCGGTATCCTTTTTTTATTTGGCGGTTTGGCTCTTTCCACGTTCATGAACGAATGGGTTGCAATCGGTTTGCTCATTGCTTACCTTTTACTTTCGATCGAGGTCTATGTCGCCACCTGCACCATCGGCACTTTTCACCTTTCGCTTCTTAAGCTCAGCCCAACTGAACTGCGCATTATTTTGTCACTCTTCACCGTTGCCCTCTTCATTTATCCGGTTGTCCGCATCGGCAGTTTCCGCATCCTCCTGTTAGATCTATTCGGAATAATCATCATTATCGGAATGGTCGTAGCATTGATCTTCTCGATCGTCCGACACACCCTGTTCCTCTACCGCTCGGATCGCATCGCTTGAATCCAACCATCGCTTCGTGCGTTTCTTTCGTTGTCCCCGGTTCGCCGTTACCTTTTTAGCCGGCTCTTGAACCTTCATTCCCGTCCAATCGGCTCCAGCGCTGCTCGAACCGATTATCGGGCGTGATATAAAAAATGAAATCAGCAAAGGTTTTCCTCCTGCCGTTAGCCGGTGTCATTCTCTGCGCTCTGCCGTTCCGATGTACTCGAATCGTCGGCCGGATTGCCGGATTGCTCTTTTACCTGTTCGATGCTCGCAAGCGCCGAGCCTTCGCCACCAACTTCCGATACCTCTGCCCTGCCGATAGTGTTTCACCTAAGACAATCAACCGCTACGTCCAAAAAATTTTTGAAAATTTTATTCTGGCTGCGATTGGCTTTTTACAACTGCCCCGATTCACTCTCCAAAAACTGTCGCTCCTGGTCGAAGACCGCTGGCAGAAAACGCTTACCCAAGCCCTGGCGCAGGGTCGTGGCGTCCTGCTCGTTTCGGCTCATCTTGGTGACTGGGAACTGGCGGGCGGTGCGAGTGCCAAACTGGGTTATCCTTTGGTTCTGGTGGCTGAATCTATTTCGCCCGAGCATAGTAAAGCCCTCGGCCGATTCCGGCGATGGTCAGGGATAGAAGTGGTCATGCGCACCGAACCGATTAAGATGCTGAGAGCCTTACTGAACAATAAAATCTTAGCCGTGGCAGGAGACCGCGACTTAGCCGGCACCGGCATCGAGCTTCCTTTTTTCGCCGGCCGCCGGAGTATCCCCCGTGGTCCTGCTGCCCTCGCCTTGAAAACCGGTGCCGTCCTGCTTGTCGGCTGTTTTGTCTTAAACTCGACACCCGGTAAGAAACCGTACCTGGGCGTAATTGAGCCCCCGATCGAATACTCAGCGACCGGGGATCACGATCGAGACGTGTCCCAA
This sequence comes from uncultured bacterium, assembly GCA_964356135.1. Classification (GTDB taxonomy): domain Bacteria; phylum Hydrothermota; class Tepidihabitantia; order CAYHGV01; family CAYHGV01; genus CAYHGV01. Next base: position 2,526 of record CAYHGV010000080.1, on the reverse strand, counting down.
CTGACCGAACTATTGACCGAACGACTTTGCCGGTTTATTCGAGCCTATCCCGACCAGTGGTTCGTGTATAAAGCCGACTGGCGATGAAAATACTCCAGGTAAGCTCCGCCTATTACCCTTATCCCTCGGGCGTGACCGAAGCCGTCCACAATTTAGCCGAAGCACTTTTAAACCTCGGGCATTCGGTTTCAATTCTTACCACCAACTTTACCCTGGATTTTAAAGATGAAGTTAAAACCGATATCCCGGTCGAGCGGTTCGGCCGGGCGATTCTCATCCCCGGCAACAAATCCTACGCCACATTCCCGTTCGGTTTGAAGATACCGTTCGAAGTGAGAAATTTTTTAAAAACCCATCGGTTTGATGTCATTCACATGCACGGCATCTTCCCGCCCGAGATCGGTTTCTGGGCACTCCATTACTCCCGGGCGGTCAATGTCGCCACCTTCAATACCTACAGTGAAAAGACCCTTTCGCTTCCGATCGGCTTGATCGAAGGGATTTTTAAAAAATATTTGAAAAAATTACACGGTAAAATTGCGATTTCGAATGCGTGCAAATCGGGAATGGAACAATACATCCCGGGTGAGTACCGGATCATCCCACACGGGGTCGATACCCGAGTCTTCTCTCCCCGCACGCTCCCGCTTGAAGAAATTTCCCGCTGTCACTGCCCGGTCTTACTTTTCCTCGGCAGGCTGGATAAGCGAAAAGGCTTGGAGATTCTCCTGCACGCCATGCCGGCAATCGTCCAGGCACTGGGTTCGGTGAAGCTGGTCGTCGTCGGCAGCGGTCCGGAACTTCCCCGCTACCGGACCATGGTTAAAGAACTCGGAATAGAATCAACCGTGGTGTTTCAGGGTTTTGTCCCGAAACAGGATTTGCCCCGTTACTATGCCTCCGGTGATATCTTTATCTCTCCTGCCCTGGGCGGCGAAGCCCAGGGGATCGTCTTGCTCGAAGCGATGGCATCCGGCAAACCGATCATCGCCTCCAATATAGCCGGTTACAATGAAATAATCAAAGACGGAGAAACCGGCATCCTCTTTCCGGCCGGCGACTCGCACGCCCTTGCCCAGAAGGTTTTGGCATTGGTAAAAAACTCAGTCCTGCGAAAAAAATTAGCAACGAATGGACGGGTCGCTTCTCTTCCCTATTCCTGGGAAGGAGTAACGAAAAGAATCGAAAGTTATTATATTGAACTCTTAAATAGAACCAAGAAGTAAGTTACTTACCGCCGGATAACGAACGATAAAATTCACCTTGACAACCTTCCTTTTTCGACTATAATTAAACTTGAGGTTTTCGATGAATCCAAGGCAGGGAAGATGCTTCTCTCTCTTGATAAGCCATGTATTTCCTGAAATTGGAAACCGGTGTTTCAACGATCTCCCGCAAGGTAATTCTTATAAGATGATAAATTCTAACAGGAGGGAGGCGAAAGCCTCCCTCCCCTTGAGATAAGATATGAAAGAGATTTTGTTTCTCGTATCCACTTAAGGCACTGTCTATCCGGTTAAGGCAGCCTATAACTTCACCTGCGTAGCTTCTCTCCCCGATGGTATTGAATCTTCTGTTCAATATATTGATGCAGGAGACACCGACCACGATGGGTTGAATGAACTTATCTTCACATATTTCCGTGAAGATATTATGAAACATGCTCTGGAAATCTGGGAGCAAACAAGCAATAACAATTACGAGCTCGTGTATATTGACACTTCCTGTGAATGGAGGTTCGGAGGAATATGCGATATGGACGGAGACAGCTTGACTGATATGGTAGGAATAAAAAAGGATACAAGCGCCTATACCTGGTGGATTCAAGTGAGGGAAAGTCCAACCTATAATGACTATCCATCGGTCCTATCCTGGGAGGCGAAGGATTACACTCAATCTGTTGATGTCGTTCTTCTCACTGATTTTGACCGGGATGGCAAGAATGAGATATGGACGCATAGTTCAGCATGGCCAGGTCCAGGCGGTTTAGATATCTACGAGAACGTGGGGAATAATCAGAACGAACTCGTCCTTCAGCACTTTCCCGGACTCGGCTCAGGAAACCCATTACCCTGCGATGACTTTGACGGCGATGGGAAACTTGAAATTGCAACATGGCATCGAACAGATACCTTCTTCCCGGTTTCCTGCGTGTTCGTCTTTGAGAATACGGGCAATGATACCCTGACCGAGGTTTGGACCGATACCCTTGTCCCAGAAAATGGTCACGATCTTTTCTGTGGCAAGGACTGTAATGGGGATGGAAAACCTGAGTTCTTCGTTAATTTTCAACACCCTACCGACAATGGGTTCACAAACTATCTCATCCAATTCGAGGGAATTGGCGACAACCTCTACTCAAAGGTCATAATCGATTCCTTTCCCCATTGGATTCCGGGTTACAGACAGAGCGACTGCGGCGATGTTGACGGAGATGGCATAGAGGAGATTGTCTGGTCTATGGGTTCCTGTGTGGTGGTGCTCAAAGCTACGAGTAATGACCAATATGAGCGAATATGGGAGTGG
>CAYHGV010000079.1:0-13740 GCA_964356135.1 uncultured bacterium | reverse complement strand
TCCGATTCTCTTAGAGGACCGGTCCTATAAGCGGCAGCACACCATCGCCAGTATCAATATGTATGCCAATCTCCCCCACCATTTCCGGGGCACCCATATGAGCCGCTTTGTCGAAATTCTCAATAAGTATCGTCGGGAAATCGCCATTCATAATTTCGGGTCGATCCTGAAAGAAATGAAACGGGTGCTCAATGCCGAGTCTGCCCATTTGGAAATGGAATTTCCGTATTTCATTGAAAAATCCGCACCGGTCTCCCAGGCACATGGTGTTATGGAGTATCCGTGCCGATTAATCGGATCCTTAACCGATAAGGTCCGACTCTGGCTTGGGGTAACGGTGCCGATCACAACCCTCTGTCCCTGTTCGAAAGAGATGTCGGAACGGGGTGCCCACAACCAGCGGGGCGAGATTAAGGTCCTCGTTCGGTTCAAAGGTTTTCTCTGGATTGAAGATCTCATCGGACTGGTTGAAGGCTGTGCATCGTCGCCGGTATATTCACTGCTCAAACGCGAGGATGAAAAATTCGTAACCGAATACGCCTACGCCCACCCTACCTTTGTCGAAGATGTCGCGCGGAATGTTGCACAACGGCTCAACTCTAACCAGAATATCAGCTGGTACAGCGTCGAGGTTATTAGTCATGAGTCGATCCACAACCACGATGCCTATGCGCTGATCGAGAAAAAAACCGATGCCGGGACAGTAACCACCGATGGCGCCTCGGAACGAGGCGAACACGGATAAAGAATTTACCACTGAAGACACGGATAAAACATTTGCCACCGATGGCGCTCGGCTCCAAAGGAACCGCCGGAACGAGGCGAACACGGATAAAAAATTTGATGCGAAGCATAGATTGAACGGAGTGAAATCAACCACAAATGGACACAGATAAAAATTTTACCACGGAAGACACCGAAGACACTGAAATTTGGCCACGGATGGACACGGATTAACCACGGAAGCACGGAAAAAGACATGCAAATAGTTAAATGGTTCGGCTCGCTTCGAGCCGCAATGGTTAAATAAAAGCCACGGAAGGCACTGAAGAGACGGAACAGTAATCACAGATGGACACAGATAAAGAATTTACCACGGAAGCACGGAAAACACGGAGAAAATAGTAACCACGAATGGACACGAATAAAAAATTAAAAGTAACCGCAGATGTCGGCACCAACGGTGCCGACACAGATATATATTATTAGGAATATAATACCGAAAATCGGACGGTTTTTATTTAGGTATCGAGGCGCAATCGGCACCGGTGCCTTTGTGTTACTCTTTATCATCGCAAACCCGAAACCGGTATTGCTGCTTTACAGCATCATTCCCATTATAATCGGACTTGCTCTCCGCCTCTGGGCAAAAGGCTATATCGGACACCAATCGTCGGGTTCAAACCCGTTACAGCTTGCCACTGCCGGGCCCTACTACCTTGTCCGCAATCCGCTCTATGCCGGAAATTTTTTCCTCACCACCGGGGTCTTGCTGGCGTCAGGACTTCCGCTCTACGGTATCCTCGCCGGGCTCGGATTTTTCGTCCTTGAATACTTTTTCATCATTCGTGCCGAGGAAACGCTCCTGGCGGCACGATTCTTAAAGGAATATGAGCAGTATAAAAACCGAACCGGCATGATTTTCCCAAAAAAATTGGCTCTTGATCATAATTGGTCAAAGGGATTCGTTGCCCAGAATCTTACCGGCGAAATCAAGACCGGGCTTTCGGTCGCAGTGATCTACCTTTTGCTTTTCGTCCGGATTCTTTTTTAACCGCTTTCCACCCTTTATCCATCTCGGACCGCGTGGCAGTCGTGACGGCTTTGCCCCGTCGGGCGATATGTCGTTCCATCGCCGTAAACCGACGGATAAACTTCTCATTCGCCCGCTGGAGGCAGGCTTCGGCATCGATCTCGAGGTGCCGGGCGAGATTGACCAATCCGAAGAGCGCATCGCCGATCTCTTCTTCGATATTCACTCGCGAACCTTGGTTCAATTCCGCTTCCAGCTCGCCGATCTCCTCTTTCACTTTATCCAGTGGCCCCTGCAAATCTACAAAATCGAATTTTACCCGGCGCGCCCGTTCCTGAATCGTCTGCGCCTTTTGTAAGGCGGGCAGGGCGCGGGGGATACCGACGAAAACCGAACTCTTGAGCCGCTCCCAGGATGTCAGCACTTCATCGACACTCTTCCGTTTTTTTTCTTTGAACACGTGCGGATGTCGTTGTCGCAGTTTTTGAATCGTCCGCCCGATCAACCGCGAAAACTTCACCGTTCCTTTCTCTTCGCCGATGCGCAGCAAAAACAAAACCATGAATAAAAGGTCACCCAGCTCCTCTTCAATTTTTTTATTGCTTCGTCTTTCAACCGCCTCGCCAAGTTCGTATGCCTCTTCCCGCAAGAGCGGTTGGAGAGAAGCCAGCGTTTGTTGTCGATCCCAGGGGCAGTCCCGACGGAGCCGCCCAATGAGCTGCTGGAGTTTTTTAATTGGGTCTTTTAATGAAGAGCGCACCGGCAATGGTCGCGCGAACGATGCCGTTATCCTCCCAGAAGATGTTCAGCTGATAAATTCCCAAACCCGTTGGTTCTCGTTCCCATTGAGCCAAAAACTTCTTAAACCCCGACCCGGAGCCGGTAAAGCTGAGCTGGAACGGAACTTCGGTATAAAAATCCTTCCGCCGGGCACGGATAAAATTCAGAGTCGACGAAAGCCCGTGCTTCTGGGGCACCGTTCGCAGCCAGGAGGTTACGTCCGAAGCCGATTCACCGGGAACCAGATTCTGGCCCTCCGCCGCCTGTAACCGTGCTTCGGCACCGATCAGTTCCTGTTGAATCGCGGCGAGCCGGGAACTCACCGCCTTCAACCGGTGAACTTCCCTAGCAATCTCACCGCGGATTGCGACCGCGTCCTTTATCTGATGCTGGTCTGGGAAAAAGGAGAAACCAAGATAGAGTCCCACGGCGGCAACCGCACAAACTACAAATATGACCAGCGGCAGTGCTCTCATGGTTGACTCGCTACCCGAACGACGATTTTAAACTCCAGTCCGAAAAACCCGGTCATTGCCTTCAACTCGACCAGCTCGGCTTCCGAAAACATTGAGGAGTTTTTGAGCTGACGAACAAAATCAACCGCAATCCGATTGAGTGGTACCGTGCCGATCAGTTCAATCTCGGGTGGACGGGCACTCAGGAGCTGAAGCTGAGCCGCTCTCGGTTTCGATCGTTCGACTTCGGTGATGATCGAATATACCGGAATATGATAACTCCGGAGAGTATCAATAGCGTCCCACTGCCGATCTGTCTGTGCGATTTGAGATTCCAGTTCACCTACCGTCTGTTCGGTAACTTTCAACGATACGATCTCTTCTCGCCCGTGCTGGATTGTCTGGGAAATTTTGAAGAGCCGGTAGCGTTCGATAGTATACGCCACGGCAATTCCGCAGATGACGATGCAGGAACCGAGCACGACCACCAGGACCGTCGACAGGACCGACCGGGGTGTCGGTTTTAAGAGTTCGGTCTTAATCATGCAACCCCCGCAATGCCAAGCCGGCAGCGACCGCAAAAACCGGCGCAATCTTTAACAACGGATTGTTCATCAGTCCCTCCGGTATCTCAATTCGCCGGAATGGTTCAAGGAGTTCGCAGTTCAACTGGGGACTCAAATGCTCGACGAGTTTAGGTACGAGACTGCCCCCGCCCGACAGATAACACCGGGGAACAGCATAACCGGGAGGAAGAAATTTCTTATCCGTTTCTAATTTTTGAATCAACTCCTGGGCAAAATCCGAAATAATCGTCGATCCTTCCTCCGAAGCTCGTCCACCCTCCAAAATCTTTTCGGCTGCGGTATAGTCTAAGCCCAGCTGCTTCTGAATTCGAGCCAGACAGTGCTTGGTTCCCAAAAGCAAGACGCGCATCGACCGAGGTTTTCGAGCCTCGATATAGATCAACCGCGTCAGTTCGTAACCGATGTGAACGAGGAAACAGTCTTGTTCATCCGGGTAATTGAATTCCCAGAGATTAAAAAGACCGATTGCCGGCACCTCTAAAGCGCTGGGTTTCAGTCCGAGCGCGGTTAGCAACCGCAGATACTGCTGGATGAGCTTATAGGGAACCGTCACCACCAGCAGGTCTAAATACTCCGGTCCCTGGCCAACAATTTGAAAATCGAGTGCGGTATTCTCCGGGTCAACCGGCAGATAGAATTTAACCTCTTCCGCTACTCTCTTGCGCAGCAGAGCTTCGTCCATTTTTTCAAAAGCAATGCGCCGGATATAAATGTGGGGACCGGTAAGCCCCGCTACAACCCTTTCTCTACTCAGTCGTTCGAGCCACCACAGCCCAGCCAGACCTTTCAGAATTTCCTCGGTTTGTTTCCACTCACCATCTTCGATCACCCCGGGGGTGAGTTTCACTAAACCCAAGTTCCTCAAAATTGGTTTCATCGCCGAGCCCTCCAACTCCACCACTTTTACCGCCCAAGCTCCCGTATCTAAGCCGACGGTTTTACGCTTAGCAGTCATCTTGTAATCTATAAGATATTGTAAGCCTTGTCAATAGGGTTTGCTGATATTTTTCTCAATACTGAAGTTCGCGCAGCCGTTTATCATTGAGACCGAAATAGTGGCCGATCTCGTGGAGCACCACCCGCCGTACGGCTTCGGTCACTTCCGCATCGGTCCGATAATACTGCTCGATCGGTTTCTGAAAGATAATAATCCGGTCGGGCATGACATTACCGTAGAACGGACCGCGCCGTCTTAATGGGACGCCTTGATACAGCCCTAAAATCTGGATTGGGCTTCGCAAACCCAATCTCGCCATCAACTCCGGGCTCGGGTAATCCTCTACGACCACATCGATATTTTCGAGTTTATCCTTGAACTCTTTGGGCAGGTCTACAAGCGCCTCCCGAATCAATTTTTCAAAATCCGCCCGTTCCATAGCCTCATTTAATTGATAGTCTGACCGGTGTCAAGGTCGAAAGGTAAAAATAAAAGAATTAACCATTCACCCCGTTAGATAATTCCTGCACATCTAACGGGGCAAAGAGGATACAGAGACCACAAAGAGGAATAAAATAGACGAAGGGTTACATGGTGAACGGTTAAAAAAAGACTACTGAAAACATGGGCTGTGGCGCGAACCTTCAGGTTCGCCTATTCACCTGTGCCGGTGTCTTTTCTTCCCTGTTTTTTTTGGTAATAAGATTTTGATATTTATATGAAAATTGTCGTGCTTTCGTGATAAAAACGGCTTTTCCGGATGCCCTCCCTTCATTCTTGACATTTAAAAAACCTTGGCTATTGTTATAGTATGGCCCATGCCTATACACCAGGGTTAAAGGTTACCGAACGGGCGGTTGTCCGAAAGGATCGAAGGCTACCGCTACCGGGCGATATTATCGTCCAGCTCGGCGCGACGGTTAAAAGCCACGATATCGTTGCCCGAACTGAATTACCCGGCAATGTCACGACTGTCAATATCGCCGGACTGTTAGGAATTCTCGCCGAAGATGTTGAAACGGCGATGCTCAAAAAACCGGGTGAGAGCGTAAAAAAAGACGAACTCCTTGCCCAATCCAAGGGAATTTTCGGTTTATTCAAATCCCAGGTCCGGGCACCGGTTACCGGCACCATCGAATCGATCTCTTCGATTACCGGCCAGATGATTTTACGCGAACCGCCCCTGCCGGTCGAGATCAGCGCCTATATCGATGGGACCGTGGTTGAGGTTTTCAAAAATGATGGGGTAGCAGTGGAAACGACTGCCAGTTTTATCCAGGGGATCTTTGGTATTGGCGGAGAAACCTGGGGCGAGCTGTTACCAGTGGTCGACTCACCGGATCGACTCCTCACGACCGATGCGGTGGCGGACAATTGTAAAAACAAAATCCTGATCGGCGGTTCGCTGGTTGAATTCGACGCCTTAGAAAAGGCGATTGCGGTCGGAGCCAAAGGGGTCGTGGTCGGAGGAATTGAAGACCGGACCTTAAAGCGATTTTTGGGCTACGATTTAGGAATTGCCATCACCGGCTCAGAGAAACGCGGCTTGACGGTCGTCGTTACCGAAGGGTTTGGCCAGATGCGAATGGCAGACCGAACCTTTCAACTCCTCTCCTCTCTTACCGGCAAGCTTGCCTCAATGAACGGAGCTACCCAGATTCGGGCGGGGGTGATTCGACCGGAGGTGATCGTGCCCTGTGTTGACACCCGGAAAACTTCCAAGAAAGAGTATATGATTACCGGCCTGGAAATCGGCACTCCGGTCCGGATTATTCGCGAACCTCATTTCGGCTTCTTGGGAAAGGTTGTCGGTCTGCCGGTAGAACTGATGATGATCGAAACCGAATCCAAGGTGCGGGTACTGGAGGTGGAACTTGAAAACAAGCAGCGGATTGTCCTGCCGCGCGCCAATGTCGAGATTATCGAAAGTTAATTTTGCAGTTCGAACTGCAATCGTCGCCCTTGCGCTTTCCTGCCTGGGCTATGCCTATGAAGGCTACCCGTCATTAAAAATCGGAGTGGGCGCCCGGGAGCTGGCGATGGGCAGCACCGGCGTGGCAAGTGCCGGTGGTGCTAATGCCAGTTTTTTCAACCCGGCACTGATTGGCAGCTTTACGAACTTCCGAGCCCACCTCAGCCATACCCGCTGGTTTTTAGACAGCCAGCGCTCGGCCGCATTTTTCGCTCGCCCGATATCGAAACTTAACCTTGGTCTCGGGATAGTGGGATTTGATGCGGGCAAGCTCGAATTCCGAAACGACCAACCAACCGAAGAACCCCTCGGTTACTTTGGTGCTCAGGACCTCGCGCTGTTCGCGTCGCTTGCCGGAAAACTCGACCCGAAGACGAGCGGCGGGCTTTCTTTAAAATTTTATTATGAAAAACTCTACCTGGCGAGCGCCGCCGGGTTCGGACTCGATTTTGGACTCTGCTATCGGATGACCCCGCAGTTAACCTGGGGTTTTTCGATAACGAACTTCTCAAGCCTCCTGACCTTTAAAGCCGAACCGATTTCCCTCCCCACCAATGCCAAACTCGGATGCTCGTTGACCTTGCCCTTCCGTCTGCCGATAACCCTTGCCCAGGATCTGACGTTCTTCTTCTATTCGCGAGACCTGAAATCATCGACCGGCCTCGAGATCGGTATCCATAAAAACATATTTCTTCGAGCCGGCTATCGACTCCTTTCACAGTATCAACGGGAGTATAAACTTTTGGATCCCACTGAAGGTTTATCGGTTGGCCTGGGTTTGAAGCTCAAAGGATTATCCCTTGATTATGCCTATCTGCCCTACGGCTTAGACCTGGGTTCCACCCACCATCTGAGCTTGAATATCGGCAACTAAAGAAACCGATGGCAGAAATCTGGTTAGATTTTGAACGGCCGGTTATCGAATTAGAGAAAAAAATTGAAGAGCTCAAAGGGCTCGAAGGTATCGGTGAGGAGTTGGAGCGGATGAAGACTCAATTAGAACGGCTAAAGAAAAAAGTCTACTCCAATCTCACCCCCTGGCAGCAGGTTCAGCTCGCCCGACATTCCCAGCGACCCTATACCTTGGACTTTATCCCTTTGCTCGCACCGGATTTTCTTGAACTCCACGGCGACCGGAGTTTCGGCGATGATCCAGCGATTGTCGCCGGAATCGGCCGAATTGACGGTCGCTCGTTCGTTCTGATCGGTCACCAGAAAGGCCGCGACACCAAGGAAAAATTGCGACGATACTTTGGAATGCCCCACCCCGAAGGCTACCGCAAAGCGTTACGGATCATGCAGTTGGCACAGCGATTTAAACTCCCGATCCTGACCCTGGTTGATACTCCGGGCGCCTATCCCGGAGTCGGTGCTGAGGAACGGGGTCAATCCGAAGCGATTGCTCGAAATTTACGGGAGATGTCGGTTTTAACGGTTCCCGTGATTGTCGTTGTAACCGGCGAAGGCGGTTCGGGTGGCGCTCTGGCGATTGCCGTCGGTAATCGCGTGTCGATGTTAGAAAATTCGATTTATTCGGTCATCTCGCCCGAAGGCTGCGCATCGATACTCTGGCGAGATAGCAAAAAAGCCCCCCAGGCCGCCGAAGCCCTGAAACTGACCAGTAAAGATCTCTTAGGATTTGGCATTATCGATGAAATTATACCTGAACCGCTGGGCGGTGCTCACCGGGATTGGGCGCGCGCTGCTGAAAATCTTAAAGCCGCGGTTATCCGCAATCTTGCCGAACTCGAAACGCTCTCTGCCGAACAATTAGTCAACCAGCGGATTGAAAAATTTAACCGGATGGGAGTTTGGCTTGAGGAGGAGTGATGTGGCTTGAAGGAAATATCGAAAACTATCTCCTCTGGGATGTGCTCCAGCTCCTGAACGACAGTAAACGCGCCGGTCGAATCGTATTAGAGTCAAATACGACCCACGGTGAGCTGGGAATCCGTGCCGGATTAATTACCTATGCCAAAACTGACCAAAACGAGGGTGAGTGGGCAGTGGTCGAGATATTAACAACCTGGAAACAGGGCCGGTTTCGGTTCGAATCGACCGAGCTCAATGAAACCGAAACCATGAATCTGCCGATCGCGCAGGCGGTCCTGGATGCCTCCCGCATCGTCGGTGAGTGGGCCGAGATTGAAAAACTGCTTCCTTCGACCGGCCATATTCCAAAAATCCTCGATATTCCTCAAGCTGCAGAGGATTTGATTCACTTAGAACAGACCGAATGGAAAGTCCTCACCCAGATCGACGGCAAAAAGAGCGTCGCTGAGATTGCCCGGCATTTAGCCTGGACTGAATTTGAGACTGCCAAATTTATTTTCCGGTTGGCTCGGGCAAAACTCATCACCATTGCTCCCCCTTCTCATCCGGTCAAAGAAAAGAAACCGCGCGGCCTCTTCGGTCGGTTTCGCCGGCAGTAATGCTCAAGGCGATCGTCGAGACCCTGCTCTTCGCATCGAACAAACCTTTAAGCGTCGAGAAACTCACCGAAATTACCCACCAGCCGGTGGAAGCGATCGTCAAAGCGGTCGATGAATTGAATCATGATTACGAAGCAACCGAACGAACCTTTCGCATTCATCAGCTTGCCAACGGCTTTCAGCTCTATACCCTGCCCGACTACGCCTCCTGGGTGTCGGCTCTGTTCAAAGATGACCACCACCCGAAGAAACTCACCGCCGCTTCCTTAGAAACCTTGGCGATCATCGCCTACAATCAACCGTTAACCAAATCGGGAATTGAAGGCCTGCGCGGCGTCGATTCATCCGGGCCACTTACCACATTGTTAGAACGGGGTCTGATCCGAATTGTCGGCCATGCAAAGCGGCCGGGAAACCCCTTGCTCTACAGTACCGCCCAGGAGTTCTTGCGCTACTTTGGACTGGCAAGCCTGGCCGACCTGCCCAAGCGCGAGGAACTTGAAGAGTTCTTACGGCAAGCCGATGGGCAAAGCCGAGCCGCCCCCTCCCGCTAAAGTAATCGTCGGCATTATTACTGCCGAACCCGAGCTCGGAGCGCTGGTCGCACAAGAACTACCCTGGGGAAAGATCGACCGACAAAGCGACCGTTTGAGTTTTACCTTCACCGATTATTACGAGCAGGAAATGGGAGCGAACCTTGTTCGCTTCTGGCTCAGTTTCGATTACTGGGTCACTGCCGACCAGCTCGCCGAACTGAAGATAACCACCAACCGCATCGAACAGCGATTCCAGAATGCCAACCGCGGCCGACGTTTTAATTTAGACCCCGGGCTCGTCTCCGCTCAGAATCTCGTCCTCGCAACCTCTAAACCCGCCGTCCATCGGATTTATCTGCGGGACGGTATCTTCGCCGAGGTGACGCTCGTCTACCGCAATCAGAGTTTCGAACCCCTGGCCTGGACCTATCCTGATTATCGAACCCCCGCAGCAATCCGCTTTTTCTTAACCGAGCGCGAACTCGTACGCAGTGCCGGACACGCCGAATGAACACCGCAGGACGACGAAACCAAATTCCCGCCCGGTTCATTTTTCCCCTTGCCAAAATTCTAAAAGCTCGGTATAATTTCAAGAATGTTTACCGTCTCAGTTATGGATCGCTTTGCCGCCGCCCATAAACTTGAGGGCCTGGACGAATCGCTGCACGGCCACAGCTATGCGGTTTGGGTATCGATCGCCCAGCCCGGGCTCGATTCAACCGGCATTGCCTATGACTTCCGGAATCTTAAACAGATTTTAAAAAAAATCGTCAGCCAGTTAGACCATCAGTATCTCAACGAATTAAAAATGTTTGGTTCAAAAAATCCAACTGCAGAGAATATCGCCGTCTTCGTCTACGAAGAAATGGAACGGGCGCTGCCCCACCATGCCATCCAATCGGTGGAAGTGGCGGAATCCGACCACGCCCAAGTAAAATATGAAAAACAGGGCGAAAAATAAAATGAGTTTTCACCGGCCGCAATGAGAAGCCGATTCATCAAAGACGAGATTGCCTACACCGGCGAGCAGCTCCGTTCGCTCTTCGCCTTTGATACCTTTGGCATCGTTGGTGATTCGATTGTTGCCTTCATCGGCCCCTGCAATGTGTCGTTAAAGGAAATGGTTGACCTGGAAGACTTGAAGGCGGGCCGCAAATTCTCATCCGAACGGATGCTCCACTTCATTGTCGAGCATTTCGACATCGATCTGGAAAAGGCAATCCTGCGACAGTATCTGATGGTCAATATCATCAAAGACCTGCTCAATGAAAAAATCGGCTCGGAAACCGTCAAACGGATCGGCACCGACCTGATGGAAAACGATGCCAAACTCTCCATTTCCTCCGCCACCGCTTCGCCGGTATCGACCTTAGCCCATGTCGGCGTCAATATCATCGGCGGTGAATCGGATAAGACCAAAGGATTGGACAATTATAAGGTTGATCCGGCTCCGTTCGCGTCCGAGGTTTTGGAACGCTATACCAAAGAGGTCGAAAAGATCAGCCAGACTCGATGCCGGGTACGCTGGGTCGAGTAGCCCTCGGACTCCTCTTCGTAACGTGCATTCCCCACAATCCGAAAGTTCTTGAAGGACATCATCCCGGTGGCTGGCAGCCGCTCTATCCACCCTCGGGTTACGACTCGCTCGTGACTCAACTGCGGTCAACGATCGAATCGAATAACGACTCCCTCGTCCAGATTGCCAGCCGGTTTTTCCCGCTCGAGCCCGGGCTGGAATTCTCATTCAGTTATGCCGCACTACCCTCGAACCGGTATCTCCTCCTCCGCTATTTCGCGGCGATTCCCAATCCTCACCATTTTGCTGGCTACAGCATCCAATTCCTCTTTGAAATTTCCCGCGCGCGTCTGGTCACAATCTTTGCCGAGCGGATCCCGTTAGAATAATCCCATGCCCAAACTCAGACGTTATTTTATAACCGGGCTCGTTGCCCTCCTGCCGCTGGGGGTGACGGCATTCATCGCCTGGTTTTTAATCTCGAAATTTGGGGTTTTGTTTGGCACGTTTTTGAAATATATCCCCGGCATCAGCCGATTCCCCCACGTCGTTTTAACGGTTTTTGGCTTTATCATTCTCGTCTTATTCGTGGTTGGCGTCGGGGCGATAACCTCCGGCCTTTTCGGGCGCTGGTTCTTCTCCGCGCTTGAGCACTTCTTTTCACGATTACCGTTCGTCAAAGGAATTTATACCTCTACCCGGCGGTTGACCGATGCGGTGCTGGTTGACAAACAGTCATTCAAACGGGTGGTGTTGGTTGAGTATCCGCGCACAGGGATATTTACCCTCGGATTTGTCACCGTTGAACAGGAGATCGATCTCGGCTCTGAAAAAAAGGGGATGTTAGTCTACTTACCCACCACTCCTACTCCCACTACCGGCTGGCTGGTCGTCGTTGCCGCCGAGGATGTCCACCCGACCGGCCTGTCGATTGATGAAGGACTCAAGATGGTAATTTCGGGCGGGGTCGTTATCCCCGAACGGTTTAAGAAAATTTCCTAACTGGGACGCGGAATAACGCGGATAGCCGCGGTCGTTATGCCCGTCGGCTCTAATGAACCTTCCTGGTGGCTGCTCTTAATAATTCTAACACACCCTTGACATGACGCTCTAACTGTTCACTCTCGCCGCCTAACACTCCGGTAAAATCTACGTAGGTACAATTTTCGAGGGCTGTAACTTCTTTACCTTTGACCAGTTCACACAAAATCTCCGCGGTCACAAAGCCGGTCGGATCGCACAGGTCGCACTGGTATTTAATTTCCTCGACCGTAGCCCCATCGGTTTTCAGGTCAAGATAGAGCTGGTCGCGGTCGCCCGTTTCGCAGATATTGATATTTTCGGTTTTAGAATCGACCCGGACAGTCGGATTTTCCAATCGCCCCAGGTTGGGAAACCCCTGAGCAATTATTTTTTTAAAATAATCAAGCACCAATTGCTCCATAGTCCAATCATAAACAATTGCGTTATTCGAGTCAAGAAATGGAATACTTTTGGGCATACCAAAAAGATGACCCCCGACCCTAAAACTGCCGTCTTGACAAAACAAATGTTTTCCATACAATTGCATCGAAAGGAAGTTTATTATTTTTATTTTATTAACTGGAGGAACGGATGAAGGAAGAGGAGAGAGGCAATAAAGACATTTTCATCTTTGCTCGCTTATTGTAACAGAATAGCCGGTTGTGGAACGACGCCCATTATCACTTTGTATAAAACGTTCTCCTTTTTTAATACTACCCATGTTTCCGGCCTAATTTTGCCTTTGAAAATCAGGGCCTTGATAGAATTTGTTTTTGGCATAAGAATTGCTTCTTCTGTAAATCAGATGCAGGTTTTATGGACAACTTATAGAAGTAAAGAGCATTCTCGATTTGCTGAGCTTTTTCTAAACCTTATTTTAGCAAGGAGGCACACATGTATAGAACTATATTCTTAGGATTATTGGGTATCGGCGTGGTTTTGGCGATGCCGCCCAGACCGGGAGTGAAGATCCCGAAAGAGCTGATCCAGCGCCGCTTGGCATTAAAACTGGACGTGCCCAAAGAGCCGATCCGGGATAAAAATAAAAAAGGGCTCTATAACCACTCGGCTGGACGCATCCAGGTTCTCGTTTCCGGCACCAAAAAGTTTGCACTCGTCTTGATGCAGTATCCGGACTACAGCAACACCTATACCCAGACTGATTTCCAGACGATGCTCTTTGGCAACTGGCCATCCGGTTCGGCTCATGACTATTATAATGAAGTCTCCTACGGTCAACTCGATCTGACCGGTTCGGTGAACGGTTGGTTTGTGACCGACCATGATAGAGATTATTATAATATTTTTACCGGTAGTACCGGTGATTTAATCTGGGAGGCGGCACAAAAATCCGACCTGACCGTGAACTACGCCGAATATGATAATGACGGCGACGGTTATGTTGATTGCTTCAGCGTCATCCATTCTGGTTTTGGGTTTGAGGAGTCTGGTGACCCCAGCGATATCTGGTCCCATACGGCCTATGTTACCGACTGGTTTGCCACGCCGTACACGACCGATGACCCGGACCCAAATCGTCCGGGCGAGTTTATTAAAATCGACCTCTATACGGTTGAGCCGGAACGGTCTTCGGTTACCAATAACGGCTCGATGGTCTGCATCGGCGTCTTCTGCCACGAGTGGGGCCATGCCTTCGGTCTGCCCGACCTCTATGACACCGACGGTGGTGGTGAAGGTCTGGGTGCATGGTGTCTGATGGCAGCAGGCAGTTGGGGGGGGGACCTGTAT
>CAYHGV010000078.1:0-14288 GCA_964356135.1 uncultured bacterium | reverse complement strand
GAAATATTCCGGATTATGGGGATAGAGAAACCGCCCCTGGGTAAATCTTGGTAATCCGGCATTCGGCATCGCCGAGAGATAGTCGGGGGCAAAAGCCGCAATCTTCTGAATTGCGCCATAAACCGCTTGCGGCCCGGAACTGCAGTTGACCCCAATGATTTTCACCCCGGCCTTCAGTAATGCCCTCGTGACCGTGGCGGGGTCAAAACCGGTGACCGTGCGACCATCGGTCGAGAATGAAAACGAGGCTATGACCGGCAGGTCTTTCTTAACCCGCTGAGCAGCCCCAAAACCGACTAACGCCTCGTCCAGGTTGGACATCGTTTCGAGGATTATAATATCTGCCCCGCCTTCCACCAGGGCGGTGATCTGTTCAAAAAAAATCGCCGCCATCTCCGAGGGACTCGGTTTGTCCCGTGACTCCAGCGGTCGGGTGTTCGGGCCGACCGACCCGGCTACGATGCAATCCGGACAAGCCTTGCGGGCGATACGCGCACCCTGGTAGTTGATATCGATGGTCTTATCTCCCAAATCGTAATACTTCTCAAGGACCGCCCGGTTAGCTCCAAAGGTATTGGTTTCAACTATCTCCGTACCGGCTTGGGCATAGGCTTTATGGATCGAAGCGACCAGGCCTGGGTTAGAGAGGTTCAACTCATCGTAGCAGTGTCCCTTCGGCACCCCGAAAGAATAAAGCATCGTACCCATGGCACCATCGATAACCAAAACCCGTTTTTCCGCTAACCGCTCCTCGAAAGTATTCATAAGGGATAATATTTTATTTGGCGCCGCTGTCAAGCTTTGAGGATTGAGAACTCGGACACAGTATAAAAATTATCACGAAATCACGAAAGGCGAAATGCACGAAAAAAATACCTAGTGTTTTCAATATTTTAAAGATTTGAGCTCCTTTCAGTCGCTCTATCCACCAAGCTCCGCCACACTTCTTGGCGGATTGGCGGATTTCGTGGTAAAAATGACTTTTTTAGTTCTCTCCGGATTCCCCTGCCTCATCTTGACAATCGCTATTGAGCGCGGTAAGATGAATTCAAAAGGAGCATAGATATGAAAAAAATTTACATCGCTATGTGCTTGGTTTTCTTAAGTATGGGTGTGCTCATACCCGGCTATGCTGCTTCGCTTGAACAGATTGTTGCCGAGATGAAAGATTATGAAACGAATGCCCGGAAGCAAATTACGGGTATGGCTATATTCTTAGAGTTCAAAACCATCGCGAAAGGCAAAGAGAGCATTAGTTACGAGTTGGTGCTGCGCAAAGGAGAAAAATACCGAGTCGAGCGAACCCAACCTGACACCCTGTTCTCGAGCCACCAGGAACTCCTGCCCGTAACCATCTTCGATGGCAAAACTATCTGGACACTCGACCAAAGCGGCACCAAGACGAATATCACGTTCGATAACTGGCGACTCCACCCGTATCTGACCTGGAACTGGTCCTCACTGATTTCACTTAAAAGTAAGTTGGTGAGCGTCGATGAAGTAGGAGGACAATCGACATACTATATCGAACTCCCCCCGGGCTGGCTCAACCTCCCCTTCAAATCCATCTGGGTCGATTATCAAAAACCGTTCCTGGTGCGCGCCCAATCGACTAAAATGCTCCTCGTCTATTCTGAATTTCAACCGGTGCTCGAAGGGGTTGAGTTGCCCTATCGCAGCGAAACCTTCAGCGGCGGTGGTGACTTCATTACCCTGACGACGGTTAAAAGCGTTGAAGTAAATCAGGGAATAGAAGATGATCTGTTTAATCCGGATTCACCGGAGGCTACGAGCCTGCGGCTTCCGGCAACACTCAATCGGTTAAAGCTCATTGAAGAAGAACGGTAATAAAACCCCGGCGGATGTAAGAGAAGAAGTAGCCCCGGGGAGAGATGCTCCAGTCTATCTCTTCGTTGGCGAGGAAGAATTCTTGATGGAGACTGCCGTGGGCGACCTCAAACGATCGTTGATTGCCCCGGGCTTTGAAGACTTCGACTATGACCTCTATTATGCAGGCGAGGTCGATTACGCCGACATCCTGAAAAAGCTCGTCTCGCCACCGTTCGCTTCAAAAAAACGGCTGGTGGTAATTAAAAATCTAAAAAAATTGCTGCCCACCGAACGCCAAGCGCTCGTCAACTATGCCCAATCACCCAACCCGACCACCTGCCTTGCGGTCGTCGCGCCCAAAGACCAGGCTCCTCAAGGCCTCGTTACCGAACTCAAAAATTACGCTTCGGTGATCAATTTCTCTCCATTACGGGACAATCAACTACTGGCTGCAATTGCGGCCCAAGCCCGGACGAGAGGACTGTCGTTAGAACCCGGCGCGGCAGAACTGCTTCGCGATATGGTGGGCAGTTCCTTGTTTACTGTGAACTCCGAGTTGGATAAATTGAAAATCTTTCTCGGTGCGGAATCAAAAGTCACCCGGGAGCTGATTGCAGCGGTAAGCGGCACGTCGCGAGAATACCAGGTCTGGGAATTGAGCCAAACGGTTACCCGGCGCAATCGCAAAAAAGCGCTCGAAATCCTCTGTCGCCTGGAAAACTGGAAGGTGGAGCCGGCGTTTATTGTCAATTCGCTCGCCGTGAAATTTTTGAAACTGTTCGCGGACAAATCCGGAGACAAAAAACCGAAGAGCGATTACAGGCCCGCCTCGGGGGCAACCCGCGAACGGACCTCCGGCTGGAGCCGGGCGGGAATTATCAAATGCCTGCAGGACCTGAAAGCGATTGATAGCCAGATCAAGCAAAGCCGAAACGACCCGTTCTACCTTTTACAATCATTCATTACCGAGAACATCTTCTAAGGAGGCGGCATGGACTATAACTTCAGAGCGATCGAATCGAAATGGCAGCGCTTCTGGGAAACGCATGGCTTGTTCAAGACCAATCCCGATCCGAAGAATAAATATTATGTCCTGGTAATGTATCCCTACCCGTCCGGCGATCTGCATATGGGCCATATAAAAAATTATGTTCTCGGCGACCTGGTCGCACGGCTTAAAAAACTACAGGGCTATGATGTGCTCCATCCGTTTGGCTGGGACGCTTTCGGGCTGCCCTCGGAAAACGCCGCCATTGAACGGGGAATTTCTCCGGAAGAATGGACGCTGGAAAACATCCGGGTCTCGCGCGACAGCCTGCAGTTAATGGGTATCGGTTATGATTGGGATACCGAGGTCACTACCTGCAAGCCCGACTATTACAAGTGGAATCAGTGGATGTTCATAAAATTGCATGAACGGGGTTTGGCGTACCGGAAGGAAGCCTATGTCAACTGGTGTACCGGCTGTAAGACCGTCCTGGCAAATGAGCAGGTAAAAGAGGGACGGTGCTACCGGTCCTCGTGCGGGCAACCGGTGATCAAGAAAAAACTGGAGCAGTGGTTTTTCAAGATCACCGAATACTCGGAGAAACTGTTAGAGGGTTTGGACCGTCTGCCCAACTGGCCCGCGAATGTCAAGGCGATGCAGCGCCACTGGATTGGAAAATCCGAAGGAACCGAGGTTGACTTTACGCTTGACCGCGGCGAGAAGCTTCCGGTTTTTACCACCCGGCCCGATACCCTCTACGGCTGCACTTTTATGGCGGTGGCACCGGATGCACCGATCGCCGAGACGCTAACCAAAGGTACATCCCGCGAAACCGAGATTAATGATTTTATCAACCGGACTTTGCAGCAACCGGAGATTGAGCGGACCGCATTAGAGCGCGAGAAGTACGGCGTCTTCACCGGCCGCTACGCCCAGAATCCGGTTAATGGCGAAAAAATCCCCATCTGGCTAACCGACTATGTCCTGGCGAGCTACGGCACCGGCGTGGTAATGTGTGTGCCTGCCCATGACCAGCGAGATTTTGAATTTGCCAAAAAGTATCAAATCCCGATTCGGGTCGTCATCCAGCCGCCGGATCGAATATTAGATGAAACAACGATGACCGAAGCCTATGCCGAGGTCGGGACGATGGTAAATTCCGGTGAATGTAACGGTATCCGCTCCGATTCAGGAATCAAACAAATCACCCGCTGGCTTGAAAGCCACCACCTCGGTCGGATGAAGGTCAACTACCGGCAAAAAGACTGGTTGATTTCCCGCCAGCGCTACTGGGGAACGCCGATTCCGATGATTCACTGTCAACAGTGCGGAATTGTGCCGGTGCCGGAAAATGATTTACCCGTGCTCTTACCCAAAGGAAAGATCGATTATATTCCCAAAGGCCGCTCGCCGTTAGCCGATGTGCCCGAGTTCATTAACACCACCTGCCCGAAATGCGGCGGCAAAGCCCTGCGCGACCCGGATACGATGGATACCTTTGTCGATTCGTCCTGGTATTTCTTGAGATACTTAGACCCGAAGAACGACCAGGCGCCGTTCACCTACGAGGCGACCAAAAAATGGCTGCCGGTCGACCACTACATCGGCGGTATCGAACATGCCTGCGGCCACCTCATTTTCGCCCGATTTTTTACCAAGTTTTTATACGATCTGGGAATGGTCGCGGTCGACGAACCGGCACATACCCTCACCACCCAGGGGATGGTTCACCTCGACGGCAAGGTGATGTCGAGCTCGAAGCGCCACGGCGTCTGGGTCGGACCGTTCAGTACCGAGCATGGTGCCGATGTCGGCCGGATTACGATGCTGTTTGCCGCACCGGCGGAAAAGGATATGGAATGGAATAATGAAGGCGTGGTCGGTGCCGAACGGTTCTTGAACCGGGTTTACCGGCTGTTTCGTGATAATTCCAAATTTGTCTCGTTCGAGCCGATAAAAAAGGAAAGCCTGACCGGCAATGATTTAAAACTCTATATCAAGCTCAATCAGACGATAAAAAAGGTTACCGAAGACTCAGAAGCGATGCAGTACAATACCGCCATCGCCGCTTTGATGGAACTGTTGAATGAACTCTCAAGCTTTCCCGATAAGGGAAAACAAATTTATGGATTTACCCTGGGGAAATTCGTGTTGCTCTTAGCGCCCTTTGCCCCCCATCTGGCTGAAGAGCTCTGGCATATGTTTGCCCCGTGGAATAATGCGCCTCGAAACGAGGCGAATTCCACAGGGCGGGGCAAAGAAAAGAGCATCTTTGAAGAACGCTGGGTCAGCTATGATGAAACCGCCCTCACCTATGAGGAAATAACCATTCCGATTCAGGTCAACGGCCGGCTCCGCTCGAAGATCGTCGTTCCCGCCGATACGCCCGAAGCCAAAATCAAAGATGCCGCCCTGACTGATCCGAAGATTCGCCAATACACCGAAGGCCACGAAGTGGCAAAAGTCATCTATGTAGCAAAGCGATTAATAAACATAGTAGTAAACTAACCCATTTAATTTAAGGGGGACCAGTGGGATTTTTAATTTTTCTTATAGTATCATCACAAACCGGCTATACTGCTCGCGAATACCAGCCATCGCCTGCCGAAATACGAGTAACCGAATTTGCCTACAAGACCCAGAATACTGATAGCCTCATCGCTTTTATAAAAGATGCGCTGGTAACCGATTCGCTCAATGTTAAACTCCACCGGAGCTATCAGGATACCCGGCTCGGTGCGGAAAAGGACCGAAGCGGTTTGCTCCGCGAGTACGAAAAACTTCTCAGCTTTCATCCCCAATCGCCGGATTTTTTATATTTGCTCGGACGGATTAAACCCGACACAACGAACGAAAAAAATTATTACGAGCAGGCATACAAAGCCGATTCGAACAACTACTGGACGAATTACGGTCTGGGCGCGTTCATGATAACCAAAGAGAAAAATTATGATGGAGCAAAAAAATATCTGGACCGGGCAATTGCCATCGACAACTCGATTTTTATACCGTTCTATCTCTATGCTAACTACGACCCGAGCGGCGACCTATCGAACAAAGAACGATTTTTATCGCTCGCTCTCATCTGCGAACCATACAATACCGAGCTGTTGCAGGCACTCGGCAGCACGGTGACGGCAACGAAGCATTACGGTCTTGCCGTTGATGCCGTGCATAGATTTCTTACCCGGAAACCCGAGCTGCCGCCCGAGCAAGCTACATCTGCTTATGAGCTGCTCGTAGAAATTTTAATAGACCAGAAAGACTTTGATGCCGCCCAGGCTTATTTAGACACGATAAAAATTTTAACTCCGAAAGCAAATCTCGATGCGGCTTACATTGAAATTTATGCTAACAAAAACGAAGCCGATTCGTTACTTACCTTTCTGAAACAATGGAAGGAAAAATTCTCCGCCAGCTCAGCCTACAACTGGAAGGGTGAACTTCAGGAAGAAACCCCGGAAATAATGAAAGATAAAAAACTGGTTCAATATTTTAAAGATATCAGGAAAGAGCTCGGGCTCGATTTTCCGGCAAAACCGATAGCGGGCACGACCGCTGATGGGAAAGAGCTATCATTAAAACAGTTCAAGGGTAAAATTGTGCTCATCGATTTCTGGGCGAGCTGGTGCGGGCCCTGCCGGGGTGAAACACCGTTTCTGATCGGGACGTACAGCAAATATCACGCTCAGGGTCTTGAAATTATTGGTGTCAACATCGACAACAACCGTGAGGCGATGGACGGATATTTAAAAGACAACCCCGGCATGGTCTGGCCCCAGGTATATTCGGGCAAAGCCTGGAAAGATGAAAATGCGGTGCGCTATGGGGTTAAAGCCATCCCCCAGATAGTGCTGGTCGATAAAAAAGGTATTCTTCGCGAAATCAGCCTGCGCGGTGAAGGAATTGAAAAAGCGGTGAGTAAGTATTTAGAATGAACCTCAAAACAATGTCGCATAAATGCGACCACTACCACAACTGACCATTGTAGTGGTTTGATTTATCAAACCTAAATATGAAATGGCGTAAGAATACCAGATTAAGAGATTACAATTATAAAACCGATGGCTATTATTTCATCACTATTTGCACAGACCTCAAGAAACCTTTATTAGCACAGCACAGAAAAGAAGCTGAAACAATACTTCAAAGCTTACCTTCAAGATTTGTCGGCATTAAGCTTGATTTCTACTACTTTATGCCTGACCACTTACATGCCATTTTCATCCTTAGCAATGCAGATGTATCAATTAGTGAAATCGTAAGGACCTACAAAGCGTTGGTAACAAAAACTACCGGCTGTAAACCGTTTTGGGAACGGAATTACTATGAACATATTATCAGAAATGAACGGGCTTTGTATGAAATAAGAAAATATATTCAAGAAAACCCAGAGAAAGACAGATTAGATTTTAAAGCAATCAACCGTCGCACAAATGCGACCACTACAAACAAGGGCAGTCGGGTGTCGGATAAATCCGACCACTACAAACAAGGGCGGCTGTAGTGGTGCGATTGATATCGCTGCACTCGATCTGTGCTACGCACTTTATCGCACATAGGATAGCTGTAATTTGATTGCTCAAATCCGTAATACAACCCCCATGGCCCAAGCGATTATTGATGCCTACCAACGGAGTGAAGAGGATGAGGCGCTGGAGCCGCTGGTGCTGGTTGACAAAAACAATCAGCCGGTCGGCAGAATCAAAAACGGTGATTACGTAATCTTTTATGACCTGCGCGGTGAGCGGGAGGTCGAACTAACCCGAGCCTTGACCGAAAAAGATTTTAATGAATTTCCCATCTCGAACGATTTAGCTGTAAATTTCGCGACGCTGGTTGAGTATAATAAAGGACTCAATGTCAAGGTTGCTTTTCCGCCCCTTCAAGAACTGAAGGATACTCTCAGTGAAGTAATCAGCAGAAACGGCTTACTGCAAACAAAAATCTGCGAATCGGAAAAGGCGGTACATATAAACTATTTTTTTAACGGCAAACGCAAAGAACCGTTCCCAAACGAAGAACGGATTATTGTTCCTTCACCTAAGAATATCGCCTACGACCGGGTGCCGGAAATGTCGATTGCCGCAGTAACATCGGCAATTCAAAAAAAACTCACTGACCCGACCTGTGACCTGATTATCGCCAACTTCGCCAATATTGATGTTGTCGGCCATATCGAAAACCGTTCGGCGATAAAAAAGGCGGTCGAAGCCGTCGACAAAAACATCGGCATTGTCATCGAAGCCGCCCGGAAATCAGGTGTCACGACGATCGTTACCTCCGACCACGGAACGGTCGAAAAATGGCTCTATCCCGACGGAACGATTGATACCGGGCATACGGACAGTCCGGTGCCATTTATAGTAGTGAGCAGTGAGGAGCGAGTAGCGAGGGAAGAAGGGGAACTGGCAGATGTTGCGCCCACGGTTTTAGAGCTTTTGGGATTACCAAAACCTGAACTGATGACCGCTCAGAGTCTACTCAAAGGTAATTGGACACAGATTGACACGCCTCGTTTCGAGGCGAATGGACACGGAGAGAGGCGTAGAAACAGACCTTTAGGTCTGTTAGGCTTTAATCTCCGTAAATCAGAGCAAAGTCAGAAGAAAAAACGGGTACTCCTTTTGATCCTCGACGGCTGGGGGATTAATGATGCAACAAAAGGAAATCTCATCAAAGAGACACGGACCCCGGTGATGGACCGGTTGCAAAGCCGCTATCCCTGTATCAAACTTCAGGCAGCCGGAGAACCGGTGGGTCTGCCTGAAGGCGTGGTCGGCAACTCTGAGGTCGGCCATCTCCACTTAGGAGCAGGCCGGAGGATTTATTCTGACCGGTTAAGGATTAACCGGGCAATCGAAGACGACTCGTTTTTTAACAACGAAGTACTCAACCGAACAATGGACGGTGTGAACCGAAATAGAACCGCACTTCATCTTTTGGGCATCGTTTCATTTTACAGCTCCCACGGTTCCCTCGACCACCTCAAAGCACTCCTGGCAATGGCAAAAAATAAAAAAGTTAAGAATGTTTTCGTCCATGCGATCATCGGCCGGCGGGGTGAAAAACCGGAGAGCGGTGCGCGCTACGTAGCAGAAATTGAACACCTGGGAATCGGCCAGGTCGTCTCGGTCATCGGCCGGTTCTGGGCGCTGGACCGGGAAGAAAACTGGGACCGAATCGAAAAGACCTATCGGCTGCTGGTTTCCGGTCAAGGACGTCCGGTAATAAAACAGGTCTGAAGACCTGTTTCTACTTTACTTTTTTTAATTCAACGCAACAATCGCAATAACCAGCTTGAACGAATTAACCGCTTCTCACTGCCCGACTTCACTCGTCTCAAAAAGAATTGAACCGAGGGTAACGAACGCTATGCAGACAACGAATAACACAATAAAATCAACCACCAACGGAAATGCCGAAGACCCAACCAGCGCACCGCGCAGCCCGTCTACGCCATAGGTCAAGGGATTGATATAGAACAACGGTTTGAGAAAATTGGGAAGTCCCTGGATGGGAAAGAGAGCTCCCGAAAGAAAAAATATCGGGAAAATAACGAAATTCATTATCAACTGAAATCCCTGCATATCTTTCATCCGGGAGGCAAAGGCGAGCCCCAGGCCGATGAAGGTAAATGCTATCAGGACCATAAATGCCAGCGCGAGCAGAAGTCCGCCGACGCTCGTGAACCGAAAGCCGAAAATCATACTCAAGCACAGTATCATCAAACTCTGGGCAAGGGCAGTGGTCGAGCTGCCGGCAATCCGACCCAAAACGATCGAGAGTCGTGAAACCGGCGTCACCATGATTTCTTTCAGGAAACCAAACTCTTTATCCCACAGCACCTGCAGTCCACCAAAGATGCTTGAGAATAACAATGTCATGCCGATGACACCGGGTATCAGAAAGGTTACGTAGTTGATATTCACCGGTATGCCCGGCAGGGTTGCGCGTCGGAATCCGGCACCAAGAAAAATAAGGAAAAAGAGCGGCATGATCAGCGAGCCAATCACCCGGCTTTTCGCCCGCCAGGTTCGCTTCATCTCTCTGAGCCACATCACATAGATCGCCTGGGTACTGATCGGTTTCATGTCATCGCCTCCTCATCCGCATCACCGCTTTTGACTTTTCCTCAACGCTGACGTTTCGGTCCCGGATCGTTGTGCCGGTAAAATGCAGGAAAACGTCTTCCAAACTCGGTTTATGGAGCTCGACACTATTCACCTTGACTCCGTGCGATTGGGCAAATTCCATTAACTGCGGTATCTTGCGCTCGCCGTTTTCGACGCTCAGGCTCACCCGGTTGCCGTGCCGTGTCAGCTTCTGGACATACACGAGTTTGCGAAATTCCTCGCAGTCGCCGCATTCCATTTCAAGGGTGACAACATCGGCACCGATAATATCCTTGAGGTTTTCGGGGGTGTCGAGGGCAACGATCTTCCCCCGGTCCATAATGCCGACCCGCTTGCACAAAAAATCCGCCTCTTCCATATAGTGGGTCGTCAAAACGACCGTCGTTTTGTGCGTTTCGTTCAACCGCTGAATATACTCCCAGATTTTTCGCCGGGTCTGGGCATCGAGTCCCAGGGTCGGTTCATCCAGAAACATAACCTTCGGCGCATGCATCAATCCCCTTGAAATTTCCAGACGCCGCTGCATACCACCCGAATAATTTGCAACCAGTTCCTTGGCTTTATCGGTCAGCTCCACCAACTCGAGCACTTCTTTTATTCTTTCAGTACGCAGTTCTTTTTTCATACCATACATCCGGGCATGGAAATCGAGATTTTCTCTGCCGGTCAACTGCCGGTCCAACGCCGGCTCCTGAAAAACCATGCCGATGTTCTCCCGGACTTCGTCCCGCTGCTTGACAATATCGAAACCGGCAACCGACGCTGACCCGGCGGTTGGCGGCAGGAGGGTGGTGAGCATTCTGATGGTCGTGGTTTTACCCGCACCGTTCGGTCCCAAAAGCCCGAACAGCTCGCCTTCACTAACCTCATAGTTGATATGGTCAACCGCGGTAAAATCTTTAAATTTTTTAACAAGATCCTTAACTTCTATCACCGGCATTAATTCTCCTTGTTTGATTTAGTGTCAAAATCGGCTCACTGCTGTATCGTCCTTCGGATTATCCTCATTTCTTACATTCTGTCAACCCTCCTAATCGAGAGAACTGAAAAAGTCATTTTTAACCACTGAAGTCACGGAATTCACTGAATATTTATCATGAAATACAAATAATAACCCTTCCGTTCCGCCACACACTATGGCGGATTCAGTGTCTTCGGTGGTTTGTCAGAGTTCTCCATTCGCTGCCCAAGCATATTTGACAGGACCGCAAACATTGCTATACTACTCATTATGCTTGTCATTGTAATCATTGCGGCGGTGGTAATTCTCGTTTTTATCGTGTTGGCAATTCTTGATAAATTGAAGGTAACGCACATCTTTATCGAAGGCAGGCCCGGGGGAATAATCGGCAGCGGAATGCAAGGCTTGCAAGATATCCTGGACCAGGACGCACAAAAAGCCCATGAATATATTTTGCAAGAAAAAGAAGAAAAAGATAAATCAGAGATTCCCACCTCTGAAAAAAACTATAAAAAACAACTATCTAAAAATAAAAAGTAAACTGGCAGGTTGATCGTAAAAATCGTCACACTCTACTTTTGTATTTCCCTCTCCAAGAAATCACTTATAATTGTTATGCTCTTTGCAAGAATTTCCAAATCTTCAATATTCTTGAAGCGTTCAGTATCCTCTCCAAGACCATAATACCGTATACGATGCTTGAATTGTTTTAAATTGAACTCAACTGTGAATTCCTCTTGGTCTAAGAAGCTGTAGTAGCCAGAATCGATAAAAAAGACACCCAGACAACAAATTTTCCGGGGGGCAAACATCCTATTATAGATACTTTTGTTGCTAACCTTAAAATAACCAAGCTGATTTAAATAAAAAATCAATCGCTGAACATCTGTTAATCCGACCTGCACGGAACGAATTACATCATAATATTCTAGATATTCTAATCTCCCATCGTTATATAATTTGTATGATTTATAAACAGGCTTTAACTCATATCCGGGCAATCTCTCAAAATATAATATAGGTAGCGTATCATTAGCAGTAAATTCTCTGATTGTTAACAGACTTTCGGGTAATGGCGTTAAATCGGTCTTGATTTTACCCATCTCAGCAAAAGGTCTCAATACATCAATAGTAGTCATACATTTCAATGAAAGCAACGCCAGAACCATAAATATATATCTGGTGAATTTTATCCCCATGTCCTTTATTTGACTAATTTCCATACTCATCTTCAATCCTAATAACAATTATATGGTTCAATGATTCTTTGGACATTTTGTTACTACGGCATTTCAGTCGTCCAGTTTTCGGGAAGAATAACCTGATAAGTATCGGTATAGTCCGCGGTATAGTTGCGCCAGTTTGAACCCCAATACACTTTTGTACCCCGCGTATTGATTGCGGCAAATGCTTCGGCAAAATAATTTTTTTCAGCCGAGTAATCCTTCGAGGTGTAGGATTGGGTATGAGCGATTCTCCAGACCCTGGGATTCGCCTTGAGCTCCACCATGAAGAGCTGGCAATCCATCCACGAATGCTGTTGACCGGGCGGCGGATCATACGAACCGTAAGTTGAAACCAATACCCACCCTGGCGTCTGACTGCAGTTACCGGAGAAATGGAGTCCGATATCACCATTGACATCAAAAGGAATCGGGATAAGGTGCGTTTCCGCACCGGTAGTCAAGTCGGCGAAAGCAATATAATCAGTAGCGGTATTCTGATAGACGAAAACATCACTGCCGGTGGCGCTGAGCGCTACATCACCATGGGCATTCGAGCCATCGGGAAGATTGAGGGTCGTCTGGAAGTCGCGGGAGAAAACCTGGATGAACGGAACCGCATCAAAGCCGACAAGTACGTGGTTGCCGGACATATCCATTCCCACCCAATTGAGTGCATCCGGAAAACCCGAATCTTTGCGTCCGACAACGCTATCCGCCGTCCGGTCATAGACGACGACCGACAACAGGCTATACAGCGCATCATCGACCATAAAACACCAGTAGCGCCGGTCTAACGAGGCATCGCCTTCCGAACCGGTTGTTACGAGCCCGGCTGAAGGGATGTCGGTCGCAAAGTCGTGGATGGTGGTCGAAATATCGGTATCGGCATTGTAACTCTGGAGTTTGGTATTACACAGGTAATAGAAAACTTTCGGATTCGACCGGTCCCATCTCGGCTCCGGCTCCTGATTGCAATCATTAAAAGCCGCATCCAGGCTTTTAATCATCTGACCGGTCGCCGGGTCGTACAGATACCAATTGCCGGCATTACCCCGCAAAATGAGCAGCGTCCCATCGCAGTTCTCCGGATCGGCTTTGGCATATTCGTTCTCAATGCCCGGACCGGCATAGCCGTCGGACTTATCCGTCATCCTTTGCAGGATCGTCAAAAAGTTCGGGTCTTGAACAATCTCGCCTTGTGCCGGCATTCCCATCGTTGATGGCTGATAAAAATCAGTTCCGAGAATGAATTGAAAGGGAATGATTCCATTTTCTTTTTTACAGGTTACCAGTAAAGCCACCGATGCTATCAGCAGCACTTGTCCGGCATGTTTAAAACCACGGTTACTCATACCTCCTCCTTTTTTTGGTGTGGTAAAGCTCATTCCATCAGGGGTTAAGTTTATACAGAGAATAATTGAGGACCGCGGCAAAACTTACCCAGACGATATACGGGATCAGCAAAAATGCCGCCGTCCGGGAGATTCGTGCAAAACTGAGAATCGTCAGGATAATCGCAACCCAGAGGATTACGATCTCGATGAACCCAAACAACGGCGATTGCAATTTAAAAAATAGAAACGACCAGAGGATATTCAACACCAGTTGGACGGCAAAAACAATCAGAGCGATGACGACCCCGGGGGTTTGTACACCCTGACGCCAGATGAAAAATAATGCTATCCCCATCAAGAGGAAGAGCGATATCCAGACCGGTCCGAAAAGCCAGTTGGGAGGACTGAACGGTGGTTTAGCGAGACCCGCATACCAGGTCGCGATGGCGGGAGTCGTAAAAATCGACCCGATAAAACCGGCACCCTGGCACACAACGATACTGACGACCAGTTTGATAATATCGACGAACTGCAGTTTTGCCATGAATTACCTCCTATGTACTTGTCTTCGTTGCCGGACAGCTCCGGTCATTAACCATCATAACCTGGCGATTTAAAAATTGTCAAGACTCGATTTGGCTCTACTCGTTTCACTCAATGATCGAAGAACCCTTCCTTGACACTGGGAGGGTTTGATTTATCATGGGTTATGAAAAATATCCAAGACCAGAACGATCATCGTAATTTGGAAATTGATAAGGTCGGCGTGAAAGGTCTGAACTATCCGATTCTCCTAGAGGACCGGTCATATAA